>WLGJ01000099.1 GCA_009703275.1 Actinomycetota bacterium | reverse complement strand
GGAGAACGTCTCCCGGAGTGGAAAGACAAGATCGTGAAGCGCGGCACGCTCATGTCGCTCGGCGCCGCAACAACGCTCACTGAAGATTTCATGCCGCGAACACCCGAAATGGAAGCCGAGCTTGCACGCCGTGAAGCAGAGGACGTTCGCCCCAAGGGTGCTGCACTCATTGCAGCGTTGCTCGAGGGCCTACTAAATCGCGAGGTGAGCATTTGGTTGTCTTCGCCCGCCAAAGACCTCGTCACCGATGAGACTGGTTCCGCCGTCGGAGTCGTCGTTGAGCACGACGGCAAGCGCACACGCGTTGGAGCACGTAAGGGCATCGTTCTCGCATGTGGCGGATTCGAATGGAACCGAGACATGGTGATGACGCACCTCGGTTACGACGTGAAGCCACTCAGCCCCGGCGGAAACACCGGCGATGGGCTCAACATGGCAATGAAGGCCGGGGCGCAACTTGGCAACACCACCTCGTATTGGGGAACCCCTGTGATGTTCGACCCCGACATCACTCGCAACGGCGAAATGGTTCCGCAATTCGAATGGGGCCGCGGTGAGCCGTCCTCGATGGTGGTGAACCAGAAGGGCAAGCGCTTCGCCAACGAGGCACTCCCCTACAACGATTTCCCGAAAGCATTCGGAGTCTTCGACAACAACAATCAAGAGTTCCCGAACGCGGGACCGTGCTGGCAGATCTTCGACAACGCTGTGCGCTCGAAGGTTCGCGTGCTCTCAATGCTCCCCGGTGAGCCGGACCCCGAATGGGCCATCAAGGCCGACACCATCGCTGAGTTGGCTTCGCTGATTGATATCGAACCGAATGCGCTCGTTTCCACCGTTGAACGATTCAACGAGAACGCGACAAACGGCGAGGACCCTGACTTCGAACGGCACCGCAAGGGCCTGATGGGTCCTGGCTCAGTCAAACCGTTGACCGAAGGACCGTTCTACGCCGTGCGCATTTATCCAGGCATGCTTGGAACCAATGGCGGTCCAATGATCACCAAAGACGCCGAAGTGCGTCGTCAAGGCGGCGGTGTGATCGATGGTCTCTACGCAGCCGGGAACACTGCGGCCAATGTTTTCGGATGGGCCTACCCGAGTGGAGGCGGCACGATCGGTAACGGCACCGTGTTCGGGTACCGAGCCGGGATCCACGCAGGATCCCGACCGGCACGCCAAATCTGAGGCCCTAGTCGGCTTTGGGGATCACGCCGCCGGCGGCAATCCACCGGCCAATGACTTCGCCAGCTTCAGCCGGTGAATACACGTCTTCTTCGTAGCTCCACTTTCCATTACCGGCGTAATGGAGGATCGTGTTCACGTCGAAGCCGTAGTAGCCGTCATCGCCGTCGGGCGCAGGAAGAATGTTCGGAATCAACGCGCTGATGCGATTGCCTTCGATGAACTTGTAGGACACCGGAAATTCCATCGTCGGGAAGGGCTGCATCACACCGTTGATCCAGTCTCGAATTTCCTTCTGACTCTTGAAATAGCCGTAGTGATGTTCGCGATAGTGCGCATCGTCGGTGAACTGATCGGCCCACTGGTTCCAGTCGCCAGTCGCGACCGCAATTTCGCCCCGCTTGCGATAGTTCTCAAACTCTGACTCGATCTCTTCACGAGGGAAGGCTGGTTCGGGCGGGTTCGGCGCCCAGCCCTCAATCCCTTCGAGCGTGCGGTCTTGAGGGGTCTCACGAGTACCGCCGGCCTTGATCCAGTCGACAAAGACGCGACCCGCATCTTCGGGGTTGTAGTAATCCCCTTCGAAACTGAACTTTCCATCTCCGGCGTATTCAAGGATTGTCGTATTCGGAAATCCGAATCGCTTGCCAGTGCCGGTGGGATCGGGAAGGTTGTTCCAGATGTAGAAGCTGATGCGATTACCTTCGATCATGTACCACTCGATCCAAAGGGTCATCGTTGGGTAGTCGGCCATGCATTCAACAATCCACTTCTGAATTGCTGCGCGACCGTTGAACACACCGAGATTGTGTTCTTCGTAGAGCGCATCTTCTGTGAAGAGTTCCGCCCAACCAGACCAGTCGTGGGTCTCGATTCCCCGACGCCGAAATTCGGCGAAGGCTGCTTCCACTTCTTCACGCGGGTAGATCGTCATAGCTGTCTCCTTCGAGAGTTTGGGTGCGGCTTCTAGGGTCGAGAAAAATCACGGTTTGGATGACGCGGCGGCATTTTCATCTCAGGAGGCGGAGCCCAACCAGAAGCAGTTAGGTCTTCGTAGACCTGCACCATGTTGAGGAGATCCTCTTCGTACCTGAATTTGCCATTTCCGGCATACAGCAATGTCGTGTACGCCGACTGCTGCCGACCATCAGGAAACACCTGTCGATACTTGATGATGATTTCGTCACCGTTGACAAACACGCCATCGACAGGGAACGCCCACTCTTCAATTCCGGTCATGGAGTCGAGGAGAAATTCCCGAATGGCCTCGATGCCTTCCACGCGACCCCACGCCGGATCAATGAACACCGCATCGTCGGTAAAAAATTGCGTGAGATCAACCCAAGGGCGCTTGCCCTCATCGACCTCAGCACGGAACGCCAAATAGCGTTCAAGTACGGCCTTCAACTCTGGTGAAGCGTTCTCCACAACATCCCCCTCGTCCCCCGACTGGTTTGCTCACACTATCGGCATTGCGAAATCGATGAGCGGCTCATCGCTATTGCGAAAAGTCGGCGCTCATGTTGCGCCAGCACAACAGTCGTGGCAACGGAACCGGATGTTTTCTGACAATCTGACGAGGCGACATTTCGTTGCCGAGAGCATTACTTGCAGGGGGAATTTCCATGGGCGACACGATTGATACTGATTACATCCGCCGAGCCGTTGAGTATTCCGATCTCGCCGCACTGCGGATCGCAATCTTTCAGGCCACGGGTGACGAGGAAATCGGCCGTCTGGGCCCGGTCGCAACCCTGGGCGAGGACGACAAAACCCGTCTCAAGGAACGCTGTATCGAACTCATCGCCAACGACCTCGCGTCGTGGACACTCCGAACCCCATCCGATGCCGAGATCAACTCCATGCTCGACATGGTTCTCGGCAAGCCCACATCACCTGGGGACTTCGAGCTTCGCAAGATGGTTCTGTCGTTCGAAGACTTCCCCGGATTCGCTGAATGGTCGAGTCCAGAGGTCGAAGCGCCCGAGGGCTTCCACGTCGCCATCATCGGTGGAGGATTCAACGGCATTGCCACCGGTGTGCAGTTGGCACAACTCGGGATTGACTTCACGGTGTACGAGCGTCGCGAAGAATTGGGTGGCACCTGGAGCATCAACCGCTACCCCGATATTCGCGTCGACACATTGAGCGCGTCCTACGAATTCAGTTTCGAGAAGGAATATCCGTGGACTGAATACTTCGCTCGCGGGCCTGAGGTGAAGGGCTATCTCCATCACATCGCCAAGAAATTCGGCGTCATGGACAACGTGAGGTTCGGCCATGATCTCGTCGAAGCTCGTTTTAACGATGACACTAAACTGTGGCACGTCACCTTCCGATTGGGTGATGGTTCGACCGTTTCTCGAGACGTCAACGCAATCGTCAGCGCCGCAGGACTCTTCGCAAACCCGAATCTCCCGAGTTTCCCCGGCATCGAAGATTTCGGCGGGATCGTCATCCATCCCACACAATGGCCCGAAGGCATCGACCTCAGCGATAAGCGCGTTGCCGTCATCGGTAACGGATCTACCGGCGTGCAGTTGCTTGGTCGTGTTACAGAGATGTCGAAGCACGTCACCATGTTCCAACGCACGCCACAGTGGATCAGCCCACGAGACAAGTACGGCAAGCATGTTGAACCCGAGATCACTTGGCTCACGAGCGCAGTGCCCGGTTACTGGAACTGGTGCCGAATCACTTCGATCATGCACCTGTTTGATTTTGACAAGGATTTCCTGATTCGCGACGAAGAGTATGAAAAGACTGGCGGGCAGATCACCGCCAAGAGCGACTTCGTTCGAAACATGCTTCTTGACTACATCAAGACCGAAACCGGAGGACGCCAGGACCTCATCGACAAGTTGATTCCGGACTATGCACCAATGGTCCGTCGACCAATCGTTGATAACGGTTGGTACCGCGCCCTGACCCGCGACAACGTCGATCTTGTCACCGAAGACATCGTGCGTTTCACCGACACCGGCATTGAGACAGCAGATGGCGTGCACCACGAACTCGACGTGGTCGTTTCCGCAACTGGTTTCGACATCGTGAAGTACCTGTGGCCCGCCGAGTACTTCGGTCGCAATGGCGTGAACCTCCACGAAAAATGGGAGGAAGAATCACCCATGGCATATGTCGGAATGATGGTTCCGGGATTTCCGAACCTCTTCACTCTCTATGGGCCGAACTCTCAGCCCGTCTCTGGAGGCGTTGCGCTTCCCGCTTGGTACCAAATGTGGGCAGGCTTTGTTGCGCGATGCCTTATCGGGATCATCGAACAGGGTAAGCAGACTGTCGAAGTAACAGATGAGGCTTTCCGTGAGTACAACGAAAAGCTCGTAGAGGAATCACAGAAACTCATCATGGTGACCGAAGAAGCTTCGGCCAAGAAGAATTACTACGTACAAAACGGACGCATGCAGGTCAACGCACCTTGGGAAACTCACGACTACTACCGCATGACCTCCTACCCCGACCCTGAAGCGATCGTCTTCGAATGACGTTGGGGACTCAAAGCCGCGAAGCTTCGAACCCCCAACGCATTAGGAAAGTACGTAGTCGTCGACGTTGACGTCTCGCGTCCACGCCCAGTAATCAACGAGTCGGAATGGACTCACCGTGTGAATTTCGCCGGCTTCATTTCGGAAATGCGTATGGGTGATGCTTGGGTGCGACCACACCATCTGCTTGATGAGCGCCTGGTGCTTGTCGTGGTAGGCCTCGTAGAGCTCTGGCTTGGGCCCCATCGACGTTGCCCCACTGCTCGCAAGTTCGTCTAGGCACTTACTGATGTATCTCATCTGACATTCCGAATGAAAGATCAAACTTCCGCCGTGATTGAGGTGCGTGCTGGGCCCGTACATCATGAAGAGGTTCGGGAATCCCGGAACAGTGATGCCGAGGTAGGCCGATGGACGATCGCTCCAGAAATCATTGAGCGACACACCGTCGCGGCCGACGAATTCCATCGGGAAGAGCACTTTGCTCATTTGGAATCCAGTTGCGAAAACGATGACGTCGGCGTCATATCGCTGACCATCGACCGTGACGAGGCCATTGGCATCAATGTGATCAATCTCCGTGCGCACAAGTTCGACGTTGTCACGCTTCAACGCACGCAACCATGAACCGTTGTCCTGAAGCGTTCGCTTGCCCGTCGCCGGATAATCCGGGATGACCTTTGCGAGCAACTCCGCGTCGTCTCCGACCTGTCCGGCGATCCAATCAGTAAACATTTGGCGCGCCATATCGTTTGCCGCATTGATCGAACGATCTTGGTGCGGCCAATCAGGGTCGATCGTGGCGTTCGCAAGAGACCCGTCGCAGCCCGGCCAGAACAAGAGGAACCGATACCAGCGTCCGTAAAACGGGAGATGCTGAATCGCCCACGTCATCCCTGCCGGAACTTTCTCGTGATAGTTCGGGTTCGGGAACATCCACTGCGCAGTGCGTTGAAACACAACAAGCGATGCAACATCTGGGGCGATTGTTGGTGCGATCTGAAAGCCACTCGCACCCGCTCCAATCATGAGAACACGTTTCCCGGCGAGGTCGACTGAGTGATCCCAACGAGCTGAATGGAACGATGGTCCCGAGAATGACTCGATACCAGGAATGTCGGGGATCTTGGGACGATTCAACTGTCCGACTGCGGTAACGACTGCTCGCGCATCAAGTACTTCCTCGGTGCCATCGGAAGAACGAACGGTGACGTGCCACAGGCCCGCAACCTCGTCCCACACCGCACGCACAACCTCGGTCGAGAATCGGATTGAGGACCAAAGGTCGTGACGATTCGTGACTTCTTCGAAGTACGCGCGAATTTCCGGCTGCTTGGCGAAGTATTCCGTCCAGTGATCGGAAGGTTCGAACGAATAGCAATAGAAGTGGTTGCCGACATCAACACGACAACCGGGATAGGAGTTCTCGTACCAAGTGCCACCCACCCCAGCGTTCTTCTCGATGATGGTGAACGGGATACCCGCTTGTTTGAGTCGGATGCCAGCAAGAACACCAGACTCCCCTGCTCCGACCACCACCACTGGCAGCGCAGCGCGAGCCTCGGCCGATGACTGGCTCACAACACTTCGCTGATCGGTGCCGTCGAGTTCCATGTCTTCCAACATCATCGGCACGTACTCAGCTGGAACTTCCTCGCAGACCAACCAGGCCATCATCTCGCGCAAGAGCGCCTCATCGGGCGGTGGTGGCAGAACGCAGCCGGCATCACGGAAGCCGATGATTGCTTTGAGAGCGCGGGCGCGAATCTCAGCTTTCTGTTCCTCAGGCAGGTAGCCCTGGATCTCATTAAGGAATAAGCCGAGCGGGCGAATCGGTCCTCGGATCCACGACGCATCGCCGGTCATATGAACCATCGACAAGACGAGTGT
>WLGJ01000098.1 GCA_009703275.1 Actinomycetota bacterium | reverse complement strand
TTGCAAGGAGAACGAACGTGACTCCACCGATTCCGACCAAGGCCCGAACTCTTGGCGCGTACACACACCGGAGCTATCGCATGCTTCGACCGCTGCAATCGACTCGCCGATTCTGATTTCTGCACGTGGCCCGGAGCACGACGCCAAGCAACTAGAGGCGCAACCAGACTCAACCATCACCATGCTGCCGAGTCCAAGCACAAGGAAGAGGATCCCCAGCCTGCGGTAGATGCACTTCGAAGTCGATGCCGCCATGATCTTCTCCCGCCCTGCTCTAGTTATGCGTTGGAACGATAACTCGAATGGAGTCTTCAGGGCGTTGGAAATCTTCCGCGGGAAGATCTTGTGGCGATCGCCGCTGCATCGCGGATCTTGGTTCCGGCGTTGATCACGGTTTCGGCATCAAGGCCCGGTGGGAATCCAGTTGCGGAAATTGCAGCGATGACTTCACCGTCGGCGCCGAACACGGGTGCAGCGATCGTGCCGACGTCGAAGCGACTGTTGGTGCTCAGGTCGACAACGGGATAGTTCTCGGTCGCAAGTACCGCGAATAATTCGGCAACGTCATTACGAAGCTCAGTGTTGCTGGGGGAGTCCGACAGCGAATACGTACGTTCGCCAAGCTGCCGTTGTGTGTCGGAACCCGCGGTAACGGCGAAGCCGCGCGTGCGAGCCAAATCAAGCGATGCTTCGTAACGAGCGATCGCCGCTGACGAACTATCGGGAGAACGTGACAACCACTGTTTGATTTCGCGCTCATCAGACCATGCGAGAAACACCGCGCCGAGTGGTGGTACCAACGGAACGCGTTCGCCTTCGCGAACTCCGGGACCAAACGCACTGTGTTGACCAGAGCGAGCCACAAAGATGATTTCGTTCACGGTTCGCGCCGACACCACTACCTCAACGCAGAGCTCAGTGGCCAATGGTTCGATCACCTGGCGCGCAGCATCAATTGCAGGGTGATGTTCAAGCGCAACCACACCGGCGACAACAAGAGCTGGTCCGAGTGAATAGGCTCGTGTCGTTGCGTTACGCGAAACGTGTCCACTGCCTTCGAGTACGGCAAGCGTTGCGTGGGCCGAACCCAAACTCATCCCGGTGCGGCGCACTAACTCGGTCAGCGTGAATCGCTCGGTGGGGTGGGTGACGAGGAGGTCGAGGATTTGGATCGCTCGGCTCGCGGCCGGTGCGGGACGGGCCATGACGGCACCTTCGGGTCGATTGACCGGGTGTGACCGGTGTCCTACGGTGGCCGCAGCATAGCGAAGAGTTCTTCGCAATAGCGAAAACGGGGGCGAGGTGCCGCCGGGAAGAGCACTCCGCGTCACAGAGAACAACCGAGAGGAACCGAGCAATGACCTCGAACACTGACGGCCGTCCGGCCCTCTCCAACGAACTCATCGAACAGTTCTCCCTTCACGGTCGCACTGCAGTCATTACCGGTGCCGCGGGTGGTATCGGTCGCCAGGCGGCAATCACCTTCACGCAAGCCGGCGCCAACGTGCTCATTGCCGATGTCGGGGTCGCTGGTCTGGAAGAAACCGCCAAGATGGTCGCGGCAGCGGGCGGAAACGCCACCGTCGTGCCGACCGATGTTTCTGATCGTGATCAGGTGAATGCACTCGCCGACAGCGCAATCAAGACGCACGGCCGTCTCGATATTTGGGCGAACGTTGCTGGCGTTATTCGCTACATGAACATCGTCGATGCAACTCCCGAAGATGTTGAATTCATCACGAAGGTCAACTTGTGGGGAACGTATTGGGGCGTTGCTGCTGCAGGCCGAACAATGACCAACGGCGGATCAATCATCAACGTGTCCTCGGCCGGAGGCGATATGCCCGCCCCGACACTTTCGATTTATGCGATGACCAAAGCTGCGGTGTCGCACCTCACTCGTTGTGCGGCCGTAGAACTTGGCGCCAATGACATTCGCGTCAACGCCATTGCACCCGGCTTCACCGATACGCCGATGGTGCAAGGGCGTTGGACAAACGCCGACGGTTCTATCGACGAAGCCGAACGCGAGTCCTACACAAACACACGCGCAGCGCAATCGCCTCTGCGTACGATCGCCACACCAGAAGACCAAACCTGGGCGATGCTCTATCTCGCGAGCGATGCTTCACGATTCGTTACCGGACAGGTGATTCGTCCCAACGGTGGCGTGGTGATGGCATGACCTTTTCAATCAACGAACAACTCACGAACGGAACTGTGCGATGACAACCGGTGACAACTCTCCAGTACCCGATTTCCTTTCCCGCCTTCGCGTCGATGGTCGCACCTTTGTGGTTGCCGGTGCTGGTGTCGGCATGGGACGCATGACTTCGCACGCACTCGTGCAGGCTGGCGCCAAGACCGTTGTGTGTGTTGACGTTGATGCCGATCGCGCTGCGGAAATTGCTGCGGAAATTGGTCCCGCCGGTGTTGCGTGGGTCGGAGATGTCACCACCCGTGAAGGCGCGAAGAAACTCGCTGCCGACGCCGAAGCAATCAATGGTCGCATCGATGGTCTCGTCGACATCATTGGCATGGCCCGTTGGGAATCGATCCTCGACATGACCGACGAAACCTTCGATTGGGAAATCGATATTTGTCTTCGTCACGCGTTCTTGTTGTCACAGGAATTCGGTCGTCGTATGTCGAAGACCGATGGCGGCACGATGGTGTTCATCGCGTCGGTCAGTGGTCTGACCGCGGCACCAATGCACGCGGCGTATGGCGCGGCCAAGGCCGGACTCATGGCATGGGTGCAGACCCTGGCAATCGAACTCGGCGGCTTCGGCATTCGAGCCAACGCAGTCGCCCCGGGAACCATCCTCAGCCCTCGTATGGAAGCGGCCTTCACCGACGAGCAACGAGCCCTCAATGCCGGCAATTCGCCGATGGGCAAGATGGGTTCCACCTCTGATATCGCCTCGGCAGCGCTGTTCTTTTCCAGCGATATGTCGGCCTATGTGACCGGTCGCACACTGGTTGTTGATGGTGGCGTGGACTCTAAGTTCCCGTATCCCGTCACACTCTGATCTTTCGCTTTTTCAGGGGTTCTGCGGGCTGACTAGTGTCGGCTCGTCAACCTGACGTCCCTGTGGAGGACCCCCCGTGAAGACCCCCGTTCGCGTAGCTGTCACCGGTGCTGCCGGTCAGATCGGCTACAGCCTTCTGTTCCGTATCGCCAGTGGCCAGATGCTCGGAGAAGACCAGCCGGTCATCCTCCAGCTTCTCGACATCACTCCCGCAATGGACGCGCTCAAGGGCGTTGCCATGGAACTCGAAGACTGCGCATTCCCGCTGCTGTCTGACATCGTGCGCACCGATGATCCCAACGAGGCGTTCGGCGACATTTCGTACGCGCTTCTTGTTGGCGCACGTCCCCGTTCAAAGGGCATGGAGCGCAAGGACCTGCTCGAAGCAAACGGTGGCATCTTCAAGCCCCAGGGCAAGGCGCTGTCAGACAACGCCGCTTCTGACGTCAAGATCCTCGTTGTCGGTAACCCCGCCAACACCAATGCCCTTATCGCGATGAACAACGCTCCGAACATTCCGAACGAGCGCTTCACCGCAATGACTCGTCTTGATCACAACCGTGCCATCGCTCAGGTCGCAGCCAAGACCGGCACCACTGTTTCGGACATCACCAAGATGACGATCTGGGGCAACCACTCAGCAACGCAGTACCCCGATCTCTTCCATGCCGAAGTAAAGGGTCAGAACGCTGCTGCACTCGTCAATGATCAGGCCTGGCTCGAAAACGATTTCATCCCGACCGTTCAGCAGCGCGGTGCGGCAATCATCGAAGCCCGTGGGCTTTCCAGCGCGGCATCGGCTGCAAACGCTGCAATCGATCACATGCGCACCTGGGCACTTGGTTCGGCCAAGGGCGACTGGGTCTCGATGGCGATTCCGTCCGATGGTTCCTACGGCGTGGCCGAGGGCATCATCTCTTCGTTCCCCGTCACTTGCGCCAATGGCAAGTACGAAATCGTGCAGGGACTCGACATCGACGACTTCTCACGTGGCCGCATCGACGCCTCGGTTGCCGAACTCGTTGAGGAGCGCGACGGCGTGAAGGAACTCGGACTTATCTGATTCCGTCGGCACCATGCAGTGGTGCGTCGAAAACTGAAATGGTTTGGTCTCGGCCCGTTGTGCTTAGCGCAGCGGGCCGAGTACGTCTGTAAGCGCGGCGAACATTTCGGCGTGCTCTAACAGTGCGTTGATAGAACCTTCGACGCGTAGATCGCCGGCAATGAACGCAGCTTGAGCGCTCAATGATCCGTCGCGAATGCCTTCCGCTGTCGCAGTATCGCTGACGAACACGACATCGGCGGAATCTGCCGGACCTGCAGCCATGGAAACGACGCCATCGGCGAAACGCACGTGCCAGACAGTGGCGCTGTCGCTCTCGCCGACGCGTTGTTCGAGCACTAACTGCACGCCTTGCGACTGTGCGCTCATGGTCTCGCTTGAGCGAAGGAGTGCATCGGCCTCGGTGAACCAGGCAGGGGAGAGGTACGCAGGCATCGCTTGGACGGTAGTCGGTGGAGCTCGTTCTTCGGTTACCGCAAGGGTGCGTCCGGTACGCTGACCATCTCAATGCCGGCGCAGGCCGCGAGAGAGGGCGATCTACCGTGCTTCGAATTCTCAGCCACGTCGGCCAGCTCGATGCCATTCATATTCCCGATGACCTCGCCTCGCAGGTTGAGGTCATCGCCATTCCGATGGCCGGCGAAATCGACGCAGGCATCGTCGGGGATGTGCTCATCACCACGCCCACAAACGTCCCTACTCTGGAAGATGCTCTGAGTCGCGGCGTGAAATGGGTGCATCTCATTGGCACTGGCATCGACAAGTTTCCGCTGAATCTCATTGGCGACGACCTTGTCCTCACCAACTCACGCGGCCTCAGTGCTGTACCCATTTCCGAGTGGGTCATGGCCTGCATGTTGTCCTTTGTGAAACGGATGCCCGGTTCGTTTGTTACTGAACAACCGAAGCAGTGGAACATTCCCTCGCCGTCATTTGCGACGCTCGAGAATGCGAACCTCGCCATTCTTGGAATGGGCGGAATAGGTACGGCAATTGCAGAACGAGCGCTGCCGTTTGGCATGAACGTGACCGCAATGCGCAATACCGATGCGCCGAGCCCCATCGATGGCGTCCGGATGGTGCGTTCTGTCACCGATCTAGTTGCCGATGCTGATCACATCGTGCTTGTGGCGCCCCTTACCGACGCGACCCGCGGCTTGTTCAATGACGAACTTTTCACCGCCATGAAGCCCGGCGTGCAACTCATCAACGTCGCTCGTGGTCCGATCATTGATGACGATGCGCTTTTACGTGCACTCGATGGAAAGATCGTTGCCTGCGCCGACATCGACGCCACCGAACCCGAACCGCTTCCTGATGGTCATTGGATGTATTCGCACCCCAATGTGCGCCTTAGCCCTCACGTGTCATGGAACTGGTCGGGTGCATTTCAGGCGATGTACGCGACGTTCATTGACAATCTGCGTTTGTATTTGGCCGAGGAACCACTGTTGTCAGTCGTGAACCCCGCCGACGGGTACTGACACAGATCTGAGAATTAGCGACTGATGTGTCACAGGTGGCGAGGAACTCACCACTAGGGTTCCCGCCATGTTCTCCGCCATGACAAATGCAGTTTTCGCTGTCGGTATTGACCCACAAAAGCTTCTTGAGTCGGTGGGGCTCATAGGTCTCTTCATCGTGGTTTTCGCTGAATCAGGCATCCTGATCGGCTTCTTCCTCCCAGGCGATTCGTTGCTCTTTACCGCCGGTCTGGCCACCTATGGCATCAAGATCTCGGAGGATGGCGAGATCTTCCAATTGGCCGGCGGCCACATCTGGATCGTCATGTTGGGGGTAACTCTCGCGGCGATCGCTGGCGACCAGGTCGGCTACCTCTTTGGCAAGAAGGTTGGCCCGGCGCTCTTCAAGCGGCCTGAATCACGTTTGTTTAAGCCGTCCTATGTCGAAAGCGCCGAGAAGTTCTTCGCCAAGCACGGTTCGAAATCGATCGTGCTCGCTCGATTCGTTCCGATTGTCCGAACCTTCACCCCGATCGTCGCCGGGGTTTCCAACATGCACTACCGGACATTCGTGAAGTTCAACGTCATCGGCGGCATCTTGTGGGGCGCTGGTATCACGCTCTTGGGTTACACCCTTGGGCGTGCATTCCCCGCCATTGGCGAAAACATTGAGATCGCGGTCGTGGTCATCGTGTTCGTCTCGATTCTTCCCGTGATCATCGAGTTCATCCGTCACCGCCGCGCGCCTAAGGGTGACCACTTCGCCGAGTAGCACTGCAAAACGACGACCGGCGCCGCCTACTCCCATAAGGAAGTGGTTCGGCGCCGGGCGAGAATGCCGCGGGTGTGCAAATCAGAAACTGATCAGCGCTGACCCTGCAGCTTGCGGTTCTTGATCTTTGACTTGAGGAAGTCTCGGTTCATCATTGCGATGAAGTCGATCGGGATTTCCTTCGGGCACGCCTCTTGGCATTCGCCGTAGTTCGTGCATGAACCGAAGAACATCTCCATGGTCTCGACC
>WLGJ01000097.1 GCA_009703275.1 Actinomycetota bacterium | reverse complement strand
TCGGTATGTCACGACCGCAAACGAGAAAAGTTTCAATAACGAACTTGGTGTGCCGCTCACATTGGTGAACGCGTCGCCGGACACTGAAGTGACGATCGTGGAAATGGGCGCACGCGGCGATGGTCATATTGCTGACCTGTGCGCGATCGCGCAGCCAACTGTCGCAATTGTGACGTCGATCGAATTGGCCCATTCGGAATTCATGGGTGGGCTAGATGACATAGCGCGAGCGAAGGGCGAACTCGTTGAAGCTCTTCCCACTCATGGCGTTGCGCTACTGAATGCCGACAATGAGCGTGTTGCTGCGATGGCGCAACGCACTGCGGCGCGAACGGTCACCTTTGGTCTCTCGGGTGGCGACGTGCACGCCACCAACATCGTCGTCGAAGACGATCTCCGCGTGCGCTTTGAACTCCATTCCGAATGGGGAACCGCTTCGATTCGATTGGGCGTTCGTGGCGTGCATCACGTCGGTAATGCTCTGGCCGCGGCGGCACTTGCGTTGTTATGGGATGTCCCGATGGATGATGTTGTTGATGGCCTCGAACAGGCGGCGCTTTCGCCCTGGCGCATGGAACTGCATGTTTCGCGTGCCGGGGTCCGTGTGTTGAACGATGCCTACAACGCCGGACCAGCTTCAATGGAAGCTGCACTTCGAGCGGTGGCGCAGTTGCCGACGGCTCACCATCACGCAGTGCTCGGGCCAATGGCCGAACTCGGAGACCAAAGCGCAGCAGCGCACGCGCATGTTGCGGCGGTTGCTTCCGAACTCGGCGTTCGATTGATTGCGTTCGGCACCGATGGTTACGGAAGTTCTGCTGCTCAAACAGTGACCACCATCGATGACGCGCTCGCCGCACTTGGCGATCTGGGTGCACAGGATTCGGTTTTGGTAAAGGGCAGTCGCATCGCTGGGCTTGAGCGCCTTGCCGCAGCATTGCTGACTGACTGAACAGTTACCGACGAAGAGTTTCCCGTAACGGTGTTCGTTCCTCCGGAGGACGAAGGTCAGCGAACCACGCCAGGAACAATGCGAACGCTGCGCCGAAGTAGACGACGGTGTTGACGCTTGAGTAACTCACGAGCCAGCCGGCGAGAAGTCCGGCAACTGGAACTGTT
Organism: Actinomycetota bacterium; assembly: GCA_009703275.1. Taxonomy (GTDB): domain Bacteria; phylum Actinomycetota; class Acidimicrobiia; order Acidimicrobiales; family Acidimicrobilacustridaceae; genus Acidimicrobilacustris. The sequence goes on along the minus strand of WLGJ01000097.1, from coordinate 5,567 downwards.
CCGCCGAAGCACATCATCCACACTGCGCTGACTCGACCGCGAATGGAGTGGTCAAGTCGCGATTGGAAGATCGTCGAGAGCGATGTGACGAGAACAAAGTAAAAGAATCCAAGCAGGAAGCCGATGGGGAAGGCAGGCGCTGGGCCCCTGATCGTGATGTACGCGGCGAGTGAAATGCCGAAGAGGACAAAAGAGACTCGAAGTACATGTTCAATCTTGTAGCCAGCAAGAACGGTGCCCACCGACAAGGCCCCAATCACCGCACCGAGTCCGAAGGTGGCGTAGAGCAAGCCGTACAGGGTCGACTTCGTTGAAACGCTCCAATCCACCGATGCAATTGCCGGGTAGAGGACGACGAAGGGCATGCAGAACATGGAGAACATGAAAACCGTGAGGACTGCGCGGAAGACCACTGGGTCTTGGCGTACATAACGGAAGCCGCCGACTAACCGGTCGAGTTTGCTTTCGCCGACTTTGCGCTCGAATGTCGGGACCTTCACGTAGGTGACGCCGACCATGATGATTACGTACGTCGCTGCATTTAAGACGAACACCCACGAAGCGCCGATCCACACGTAGAGGACTGCGCCAATTGCAGGGCCAACGACTCGCGAGACGTTCATGCTGACGGAGTTCAGCGAAATCGCGCCCGCAAGTTGTTCGCGTGGAACGAGTGACGGTGTTACGGCAAGAAACACCGGGCCTTGAAGCGCAGCGCCAGTTCCAACTGCGAAGACCGCGAGTAGAAGCGCAACCTCGGAGAAGTCGGTGGTGCGCACGATCCACGCGATCGCGAGCGAACCGATCATCTGTTCAAGCGATAACCAGAAGATGAGTTTCTTGCGGTTGAACATGTCAGCGATGATTCCGCCGAAGGTCGCAAAGAGAAGCTGGGGCACGAGGTTGCAGAAGCCGACAAGGCTGACCAACCACGCGCTCTTCGTAACTGTGTAGACGAACGCCGCAAGGATGACGTTCTGCATCCAGGTTCCGATGGTGGAACCGAGACTGCTGAGCCACATCGTTCGGAAGTCACGATTGCGAAGGACTGCTCGAACCGCGCTGATCTCTTGGGCGTCGAGTGCTCGGTCGCCATCGACGAGAGCTTCCTCGGCTTCGCCGCGGAATTCCTCCTCAGATGTGAACTCGTGCTCCCCAGTCATCGGGAACGAACTTACGGCGAGGGCGGGGGGACTGACGAAACGGCAACGGAGAGTCGTCTGGAATCAGCGCTGTTGCACAGTGGCGGTCGCAGTGGCCAGAACGAGTTTGTCGTCCGGCGCTCCGGGCAGGGCTCGCGCAAAGAGATGAGGCACCCGTTTGGCAAGAGAGACCGTGACGGAACCGTCTTGGTTGATCGTGACATCAGGTCCTGACGAGAGGCTGTCGAGGATGCCCTTGGTGGCTAGGGCGTCGACTGCCACGAGCCAAACCCTTGTGGGGTCAAGTTCGAAGCCCCGTCCGGATCGAAGTGCAGCTTCATCGAGGCCTGCGGTCGCGGCGTCGTTCGCAGCGTCAGTTGCGGCGGCCAAGAGATCTTGTTGCCCAGCGCGAATCGCGGTGAGGTCAACGGTGATCGCTGCCAAGACAAACATGATGAGCACCGCGGCGGGCATGAGCATGAGCACAGTTCCGCTTTCACCCCTCAACCGTGGGTGAGAAAGATTCAACATTTGGCGTCTCCTGGAATCCCGCTTCGAAACGGATCAATGACTTCACTGGCTGATGCGACTGCAGCGAAGCCCTGACCGAAGCCACCGATGATTGGAACTCGAAGTGCGTGGATTGGATGGCGAACGGTGACAGTGACTCGGTTGCATCGCGACCAGCCACGTTCACCTCGGTAGGAAATAGAAATCGAGGTAGCACCGGCGCTCCGACCATGGCCAGAGAAGGCTTGCGTTGCGGCTGACTCTGCGCGCAACAGCGCTGTCTCTTCATCCGGAGCCTCGACGAATGTGCGGACGGCTTCACGCGCGGCACTTGTTGTTGAGAGTTTGGCGTCAACAACACCCCATGCATTCGCGATGACGAGCATGGCGATGACGAAAGTGAGAATTCCGAATGGAATGACCTCAATCCCGCCGACCTGTCCCTGGTCGCCACGAAGACGCTGGCACGTCATTGCATTTGCTCCACTCGAACTCGAACTGTTCGCTCAATTGGTGGAGCGCCATTTCCTCTCAAACTGTCCCAGAGGAAACTGGGGGGACGGGCTCGAACTGTTACTGCGACGGTGTCCCATGTTGTCGTGGACCAGTCGAGTTCGATCCGACTTCCGAATGACCCAAGTTGAGCGCGAATCGTTGATTCGGCGCGGGATCGAGCTTCTTCAGGGATTGGTGATTCATCATGCGGTGTTCTGGCTCCCGCAACGAGTCGGGCTCCTTCGTAGACGGCGCTCGTTGTCGCTGATCGCGCATAAAGCGCAATCAGCGTCTGGGTTGCGAAAAGTAAGAGTGCGAGGAATACGAGGAGTCCAGCGATTGTAGAAATGAGTCCGGCCCCAGTTTCGGGGCCGACCCTCTGGGAGTAACGCGCTCGAAACTGGCTCACTCGGAACCGATCTGCATGATCTTTTCGTTTGTCGTTGCTTCGGTTGCCTTCCACATTTGTTGGAAGCCAACCCACATCGCTGCACCTAGAAAAGCCATGATCAGCACCGCTATCGCAGCAGAAATGACGCCCTCACCGTGATCGCCCTTGAACCGGCGACGCTTCGGTAATGGGGTGGTCGTGACGTCGGTGTCTGAATTTTGGTGGGGATTCTGCTGCATTACTGCTCCTTGTTTGATGGTTGGGGATCCGAATGAGGAGTTGCGGCAATCGGTCACGTGGTGGTGAAGAGGCGGAGTGCTTCGGTGAAAGGGACAGCGAGAAAAAGGAGTCCAGGCACCAACGTCGCAACCGTGACGGGTATCCACACCTGCTGGCCGCGCTTTTCGATGGTCTCGACAAGGTCTCGATGGACCTCGGAGCGAACGGCGCGAGCTTCTTGGGTCATCAGGTGTCCGAGGTCGCCGGCGTCTCGATTCAACGCGAGGACACCGACGAGCCTTCCGACTGCGGGTACGTCGGCGGTAGCGGCCCATTCTCGAAGGGCATTGTTTTCATCGATTCCGTGTTGGATGCGAGTAAGCACTCGCTGGAGATCCTGTGCGACAGCTCCAGTTGAGCGCCTAGAAACACGCTGAAGAGCGGCGCCGAGTGAGTAGCCCGCCGAGAGCATCATCCCGAGTTGTTCGCTGACAATCGGGAGCTCGAGGACAAGCGAGCGCTTCCAATCTCTTGAACGTCGTGAGAGTTGAGATTCAACAACGAGGAATGCAAGGGTCGGCGCTCCTGCGATAAGGAGAAGAAGGAAAGGAGTGGGGGGTGTGGTCGCGACCGCAATGAGGACCGCTGCGCAAAGTGCAGCGGTTGCCCATCCGAGTTGCCGAAGGCGAAAAGCAGTGGAATCGAACGAACTATGTATCCGCTCAAGACGTGTGCCGAGTTCTTCGTTGACCCCGCAAAACTTCGCAATAGCTGCGCCTGCATCTCGGGCGAGTGGGCCGAGAATCCGAAGTAGTGCGTTGCCTTCGTCGGTTTCGGTGCGACGTGAGAGGCCAAAGAGGTAGGGCCGCACTCGTTCGATGAGTGGACCTCGTCGGAACCATCGCAACTGGCCGAGAAGCAGCGTGAGGCCGAGCCAGGCAAACAGCAGTGCAAGGGCTATTGGCTGTCGCATTATGCGAACACCCGATCCTCGGTTGGCAGGCGCAACATCCGACCGGCCCAGCGCCAGCACACCGCCATGATGACGAGAGCGCTGAGCACTGCGAGTTGCCCTAAGGGTGTGGTGTACGCGCTCCGCCCGTTTCCGACTGCGGCTCCGGCGGCAGCCATGCCGAGCGGAACAAGCAGCACGAATCGCCGAGCGAAGCGGACGCCAGACTGACGAGCTCGAACGTCTTTGCGATAAGCGACATCATCACGTCGATCTTGTGCGAGATCTGCAAGTCGGCGATCGATTCCGGTTCCGCCGAGTTCGTGCGCGATGAGCAACGTCTCGCAGGTTGCGTCGCAGGTGGAGTCGGCGAGTTGATCGCGCAGCACGCGAAGCGTCTTTTCAAAGTCGGTGGTGAGCATCCATTCGCGTTGCGCTGCACTGAATGCGGGTCGCATGATCTCGGGACCAGCTTCGCCAACCTCGAAAAGTGCCTGCGGAAGCGAACGGCCCACTGAAGAGGTGAGGAGTCGAAGTTCCTCGATCATTCGTGGCCATGCGTCTTGCGCGATTGTGAGCCGATTGCGGCGACGCTGCCGATAGGCCGCAAGTGGAAATGAGGCTCCAAAGATTCCTGCGGTGATTGCTGGAAGGGCTGAACCGAAGAGGGCAAGAGCGAGTAGGGCGCCAAGGAGGAACATCGAACTGATAGCGAGAATGAACTCGCCTGGAGCAACTGATCCAAGACCGGCTTGCATCATCCAATCGGCACTGGATCGTCGGTTTCGCTTCTGCTCAGAACTTTTAGGGGCTGGGCCGACGCCGGACCAACCAAGAATGCGAGCGGTGTAGAGGAGATGGACGCCATAGCCAGTTATCGACGCGAGGAGAAGAGCGGTCATCGGAGAACCGATCCGAGATCGCTTCCAGATGATGCGAATGTGTTCGATAGACGCTGGGGCAGCAGGCCTGTCCAGATCAGCGGTTCAGCGGGTGATTGACGGGTAAAGAGATCGGTGACGGTGAATGCTCCGCTTGACCCGTCAACAAGCTGTTCCTCGACGGCGATGATTTCGCTTACCTGAGGGCCGTTTGGGGTTCGTTTGCTGAATATCACGAGGTCAATGGCATCAGAGACAAGAGTCGTAAGCGCTCCATGCGGGAGTGATCCTGCATCGGAAAGTTCGGCGAGAAACCTCAACCGCGAGAGCGCACCGCGAGCGTTTGCTGAGTGAATCGTCGTGTAGCCCTTGATCCCCGATGACAGCGTGAGGAGGAGTGGAAGTGCTTCTCGGTCGCGGACCTCTCCAACGACAGCAACATCAGGCGCCATGCGTAGAAACCCGGCCACGAGGCGACGGAGATCGACAGCAGGTCGATCGGTACGGGCAGCACGCGTTTGCATGCTGGCCACGTTTGGGAGTGGCGCATCAACCTCGAAGACTTCCTCGGCGATGACAACACGTTTGGAAGGCTCGAGTTCGCCTAAACAGCATGACAAGAGGGTGGTCTTTCCGGATCCGGGTGCGCCGGCAAAGAGCGCTGTCGTGCCGCATCGAATCGCCGCAGCAAGGAACGCTGCTGCGTCATTGCTCAGCGTGTCGGTGGCAACGAGTTGATCGAGTCGGGTGAATGGCACGCCAGTGAAACGACGAATGTTGACCATGAGGTGGCCGCCACGAGCAAGGTCGCCGTGGACGATGTGGAGGCGTGAGCCATCGTCAAGCTGCGCATCTTGAAGACCCTCGGTGGCATCGAGTTTGCGATGGCTTGTCGAAGAGTCATCAAGAAGTTTGGTGAGCGTACGGATGACATGCTCGTCGTCATGGAATGTTTCGTGGTGGTATCCGCTTGATCC
>WLGJ01000096.1 GCA_009703275.1 Actinomycetota bacterium | reverse complement strand
CGTCTCAACTGAAAGACGCCGGGCTCACAGTTTTCCACGTTGTCCCCACGCTTCGAGCAGCGCTGAAGGCGGTTGATGCTGGTGTCGATGGCCTCGTTGTAGAAGGTTCAGAGGGGGGGGGATTCAAAAATCCCAGTGACGTCTCGACAATGGTGCTGCTGCCGTTGGTTGCTTCCAAGGTTGAGGTTCCGGTAATCGCAGCCGGGGGTTTCGTTGATGGTCGAACGATGGCTGCTGCTCTTGCACTGGGAGCCGAAGCGATTCAGATGGGAACGCGCATGGTGGCGACCGTCGAATCCCCGATCCACGAAAACTGGAAACAGGCGATTGTCGATGCATCCGAAACGGACACGGTGCTGCTCAACCGCCATGCAGCTCCATCACTTCGAGTGCTTCGTACCGACCGAAGCAACGCACTTGAATTCGATACCAGTACAAACGCGATGGAGCACATGGCTCGTCACAGCGAGCTCTACTTCGGGGGCGATATGGATGCAGCTCTGGCGCTGGGCGGCGCTGTCGCTGGCCGTATCGAATCAATTGAGCCGGTCGCCGATGTCATTAAGAACTGCTCAAACGAATGTCTTGAGGTTTTGCGCAACCTTGGATCGACGTACGTGAAGTGACTCAGTCGATGGGGAGGCGGGCCATCAGGTCGGCCTTGCGCTCTTCGAACTCGTCGAAGTCGATGACTTTGTCGTCAAGTTGCTTGTGGATCAACTCAATCTGAGCAAGTAGTTCTGCGGCAGAAAGCTCGCCTTCAGCAGAGAGTTCAACGAGTTCTTCCTCGCCGTCGGCGCCGATGCGGGGCTCACCGGTCTGGCGACGCTCACGCTTCAGGGCTTGCTTGGCCTTTTTGTCGCGATCTCGCTGAAGTTTTTCGAAACTTGTTCTCTGGGCACCCATTGGGGGCCTCCTTCGCCGGCAAAAGAACGCCGATCTGATGTTGTCGATCGTTGTCGTCGCGCTGCAATGGTGATGCTGTCAGCGACCTATTGAGGTCTTCAGGCTGGCCTGAGACCGCAGTTGACGCTACCGGTTCGCGGGCTCAGCACTGTGCACCCTTGCCGGGTCATGGGCCACATTGGCCGAAATTGCCTGAAAATCGGCGGATCAGGCGCCTGCGAGCAGATCCCGCATCCACGCTGGAGCTCTGGTTGCACGGCCGGCGGGATCAACAACTCCGTGGACCGTGGCTGCAAGCGCACAGACTTCGTCCTCAACGGTGAGCAGATAGTCCATCTGAAAGGTTGCGGCCTTGAACGAGGAGACTCGGGTGTGCACCGTGACGAGTTCATCGAAGCGGGCTGAGCGTCGATAGTTCGAAAAAAGTTCGAGTACGGCGAAGTCGAACCCCTGCGCACGAATGTCGGGATAGGGAGTTCCGAGTTCCCGAAGGAACTCAACCCGAGATGCTTCCAGCCACGCGACATACGAAGAATGATGCGCGACTCCCATGGCGTCGGTCTCGGCGAAACGAACACGGATGTCAAAGGAAAATGCGTAGTCGCTTGGGTTCGTTGAAATATCGAGTGAGATCCGCATCGTTGGTGACTAGTTGCGGGGGACGTCGATCCAGGGGAGTTCCTTATCGACTCTCGGTTCGCCGGGAAGCCCAAGAACACGTTCGCCGAGAATGTTGCGTTGAATCTCGGATGTGCCACCTTCGATCGAATTTGCACGAGAACGCAAGAACATCTTCCGGCCCGATCCTGGTGGGCCAATGAGACCGATGTGATCGGAGCGCTTCATCGTGTAGTCGTAGTCAACGAGTGCCTTTGCTCCGAGAAGCTCAACACAGAACTCGTAGATGTCCTTGTTCACTTCAGCAAACTGAAGCTTGGCAATCGAACCTTCGGGGCCTGGGTTTCCGATGCGTCGGTTCTGTGAAGCGCGAATGTTTGTGAGGCGAAGGACCTCAGCACTGATCCAGAGCTGCATTAATCGGTCGCGAGTAACGGCGTTATGTGCCGAATCGTTGTCGGCCCAGACGCGGAGGGCTTCGGCGATTGCACCCGAACCCTGTTGTGGGGTTCCACCGCCGCCTCCACCGATGGTGGTGCGCTCATTCGCAAGTGTCGTCATCGAGACTCGCCAACCTTCGCCGACCTCTCCGATGCGATCGGTGTCGGGAACGCGAACCTCGGTGAGGTACACCTCATTGAATTCTGCCTCGCCGGTCATCTGGCGAAGCGGGCGAACCTCGACGCCGGGTGCGTGCATGTCGAGTGCGAAGTAGGTGAGACCTTTGTGCTTTGGGGTGTTGGGGTCGGTTCGGGCAACGAGCATCCCGCGATTGGCGATATGGGCGAGGGTGTTCCATACCTTCTGTCCGGTAATGACCCACTCGTCACCATCCCGTACTGCTCGACAACCAAGACCAGCGAGGTCGGAGCCGGCTCCAGGCTCGGAGAACAACTGACACCACGCGTCTTCTCCGGTGAAGATTCGCCGAAGCAAGGTGTCGCATTGCTCGTCGGTCCCGTGCGTTGCGATCGTGGGACCCGCCATGGTGATTCCAAAAAAGAAGCGAGTCTCAATGGCCTTCGCCCCAGCCTCACGAAGACGTCGGTCGATCTCTTTCTGGAGCGTGGGGGTGAGTCCGAGGCCACCACGTCCGACGGGGAAGTGAACCCATCCCAAACCGAGGTCGTACTGGCGTCCCCTAAAGGTGACTTCGTCGGTTGTGGTCGGATCGAGCTCTGAGAGCAATGTCGAAATTCGCTCGTCAACAATGGCGGTGGCGTCGGTGGTGCTCATCGACGAAAGGTTACCCAGCGGTAATCGTGGATGTCGGAGTTCTCGAACAGAAGTCCGGGAGTGGCGAGCCCCATCGGATCTGCCGGTACTATCGCCCACCGCAGGCTGGGAGCCCCCGGCATGCACGTGAACGAGAGGGTGGTCCATGGCCGAGGTGCGGTTCGACGACATCGATGCGATTAATGCGCTTGCCAGCGAAGAGTTTGGCGAGTGGGGCGAATCGATCGAGGTGTCGCAGCAAATGATCAACGATTTCGCGGAACTCACTGGTGATCGCCAGTGGATTCACATCGATGTAGAGCGTTCTTTGAAGGAAAGCCCTTTTGGTGGCCCAGTCGCTCATGGTTTTCTCACGCTGAGTCTCATGCCGAAGTTGGCAACGTTTCCGGTGAAGATCGCTGGCAACGGAAGCGCCGTCAACTATGGCGCTGAAGGACTGCGTTTCCTTTCGCCTGTTCCGGCCGGCGCCAAGGTGCATGCGCGTTCGCGTCTCGTGAAGGCTGAAGCGAAGCCCAAGGGCACGCTCATCACAACCGAAGCCGAAATTGCGGCCGAAGGTTCTGATCGCCCGGCGTTGCTCTACAAGATGCAGGTGCTCTACACGCCGCCGCGCTAAGCGCAAGAGGGCGTCCTAGCGACGTGATTCTTCTTTTGGATTGAGCCTCGTCGTTAGAACCGGCGGGGCTCAATCAGTTTTTGTGCGCTTCGCGTCAATGAGTTGGGGCGCTAGCCAGTCTGCGACTGTCTGCAATTGGTTTTCGCGGATATGAACGCCATCGGCTCGAATCTCTTTGTCTTTCGTGCCACCGCGGGGCCCGAGATAGCCCTGGTAGTCGATGATGACCGCTCTCGGTAGTCCTTCGACCAGTGGCAAAACAATTTCGTTTACCCGATCAATGCGATCAGGGCTGTTGAATTTGCTTACGCGATCGAGACGGGGCGAGACCAGCCAGACAACAGTCGAGTCATGGGCGGACAGGACGCTGAGAGCTTCGCTGTATTCCGACTCAAGAAAAGCGTCGTATGCGGGATCGCCTGGGCGAAGCCACTCGTCGCCAAGTTGCGGCACCTTGCGGTCGATGGAATCCCAAGGGCTGGCATAACCCAAGACGACGTCGGGACGATAAAGATCGATAGCCGACACCCAAGAGACGACACTGGCATCGGGAACAAGCCGCGGATCGACTGGATCAGCCCATGTGGCGCAAACATCGCCCATTGATCCGGGGCCCTCTTCGTAGAGCTTCTCGCCGCCACGGGTCGTTCCGCATCCGAGATGGGCCTCATTGAATACGAGGATTTCGCCCGGGTTGTCTGCGCACCAGTCAGCAAGAGCAAGTCCGATTTGATACATCACCGAATCGCCGACGACGAGAATTCTCGTTGGATCGCTACCGGCAGGAGCAATGCATTGCTTGCCCTCACCGAGAGCGATAGGTGTCGTCCCCTGACCTTGAATGGCGAGGGGGCTATCGGTCGCCGAGGCTTTCGGGGCGCGCACCGTGTTGGCGTAGAGCAAAAGGGAGAGGGTGAGGATGACGGCGCCGCCCATGCCCGCCGCAAACTTCCAGCCGGGCCAACGACCCTTGAGGAAGGGCTTCTCGATGTATTTGTAACTGAGCCAAGCAAGAAGAAAGGTGAGTCCAAAGCCGAGTGCGAGATCGCGGAAGGAATTGAGGCCCGGTTTGTCTGGGGACTTATCGCTGTCAACGACGATGTAGACAAGCCAGTGGTACAGGTACAAGCCAAAACCGAGTCGCCCTGCCCACATTAGAAAGCGATTCGTATAGAACCAGTGCATCCATCCGGTTTTCGTCGTTACCGACCGTGTCATGAATACCGCTAAGAGCGCGACAAGGAAGAACCCGCCGTATTCGAACATCCATGCTGATTTTTCGCTCTCGGTAAAGAGAAATATGACAAACACAATTGAAGAAAGAAGGCCGACCAATTGTGTGAGCCAATGGCCCCAGTTCGTTCGGGGCGGACCCCACCGAGAGAACACCGCTGCCATTGCGATGCCGAGAAAGAGGGCAAACGCACGCGTGTCGGTTCCGTAATACGCCCTCGCAAGAGTCGAGGGATCGTTCACATCGAAAACGATTGACATCCAGATTGCTGACCCAACTGCACCCGCAATCGAAAGAATCGTGAGCCATTGTCGGCCTATCCAGCGCATGCAGAGGATCAGGAAAAAGGGCGCAAAGAGGTAGAACTGCTCTTCAACCGCAAATGACCAAACATGTCGAAATGGCTGTGGGTTCGAGTACTGGTCAGCGTCGAAATAGTTATTTTGGGAGAAGATTTCTTTCCAGTTTGCAACCCATCCCATCCCCGCAGTCGTTCCTGACGTCCATTTCGAAATCTGTCCGGGATGAATGAAGAAAGCGGTTGCGAATGCGACCACAACGAAACACACCATGAGGGCGGGCATGAGCCGACGCACTCTGCGCGACGCATACGCCCCAACCTTGAATCCTCCGGTTCGATCCCATTCGTTGAGAGCGAGCGAAACGATGAGAAAGCTCGACATGACGAAAAAGAAGTCGAGGGAAAACATTCCGCCGGGAATGAATGTCGGGGCGAAGTGGTACAGCATCGGACCGAGGATGACGAAGAGTCCCCGCATTCCATCGAGTGCGGGCATGTGGTCGAGCTTCTTGACCGTGTTAATTGTTGCCGCATCGATCGGGCCATCATCAACGACCGCAGCAGCGATGGCGGCAGCGATGGGATCGGCGCCGGCGTCGTCTGCCTGGTCTCCCTTTTCGCCGGTCGTCACTGTCATCGGTCGCGTTTCCCCTTGGTACTGATCTTCCACGAGCCCCAAGTGATTCTGGCACAGGAGAGCGACTGCTCCTTGTCGCATTGGCGCTCTTGAGGGGTTTATCGGTTGGTGAAACCTAAACGTGATTGAGCAGTGTCAGGGAGGGAATCGAGAAGCCAACGGGCCGCAACCTTTGAGCCGTCGACTGAAAAATGCACGCCATCAGGACGCCACTCAACGCCGTCTCGAGTTTGAGTGAATCCGTTGTCGCATGTAATCGACTGGAGGTCAACGATGGAAGCCTGCGCCTCCGGTTCTGAGTTGTTGAGCTTGTCGACGGCTTCCTGCTGGAGTTGGGCGATTCGCGCTGCACGTTTGATGTCATGTTGTGGGCCGGCGCGTTCTCCTGGGCCCGGTGCAAAGCAAGGGGTGGTGAGAACGATGACTTCTGCACCTTTGGCGGAGAGAACCTTGAGCGTTGTATCGATGGCATCGCTGTAGTTCTGATCAAATTCTCGATCACCCGGGGCAACAGGTCCGTTGCCCCAATCGCGTGTGTAGAGATCCCATGCGCCCACGAGAAGAATGACGACATCGGGGTTCTGTGCTTCAACAAGTTTCGACCAGTAGTCGTCGTGATCGGGACATTGTGTGCCGTCTTTTGACCACCTGCCGTCGAATGTCATGGCTTTCGGCGAAAGCAGCAGGGCGCATCCAAGTTCAGCACCACCAACAATCGAAACCTTTGGGTCGATCACCTTGCGGATTCCGTCGTCGAGGGTGATCGCTACAGAGTCGCCGACGATGAGGAGTGAAGGACGCGTCGGATCATTCGGTGTTGCCAGTATGCGCTCGCGACTGGCGGCTTGGTCGCTGCCAATGGAGGTTGCGATAGTCGAGCCAGCGGATGGAGCTGCGATCAGCGATAAGCCAACGAGTAACGCACCTATTCCAAGCCAACCGATTCCGAATCGGGCGACCCCAAGTTGCGATCGTCGAAACCATCGTTCGATGAGTTCCATCGAAAGCCATGCCATGCCAAATGTGAGTGCCAACCGAATTGTTACGCCAAAGACTTGTCCAGCAGGAGTGTCGGGCAAGTGCAGGCGAACATCAGTTGCGAACACGCGGATGGGCCAGTGCCAGAGGTACAGCGCGTACGAAAGGAACCCAATTTTCCGAAGAATGGGATGGGCCATGGCTTTTGAAACGATTGTGTT
>WLGJ01000095.1 GCA_009703275.1 Actinomycetota bacterium | reverse complement strand
TCGTCGGCTGCAGAATCGTTACGCCGACATCGTGACCCGCAGGGCTTGGGCCGAGCTTCACGAGATCATGCGACCGGGCTGCAAGCTCGAGCTCAACCTCGGCGACAACCAAATGGTGTTCGATGGTCCGCAGGCCATCGGCAACTTCATCGGTGAACAGCTTGAGGCGTTCGAATTTTTTGAGTTCGTCATCCTCAACACAGTGATCGAGGTCGACGTTGAAGCGGGCGTGGCCGGCGGACGTATGTACATGCAAGAACTGCGACAGAACGTGAGCGATGGTCGCCGCACCAACGCGTACGGCGTGTACCACGACCGTTTCGAACGTCACGACGGCACCTGGTGGCTGGCTCGCCGTCGCTATGGCTCGTTCTCTCGCACCATTGCACCGGGGCCGGAACACGAACAGGTCGTCTTCCCCCTTCCCCTGCACGACCTCGGCACGCTGTAATCAACGACCTGAAGTCAATCGGCGCCCCGGCCCTCAATTTTCACCTAGAGGGTTGGTGTATTGATGGTGTATTCTGTGTGTATGGCCCGGACAAACATTGATATCGACGAAGAAGCCTGTGCTCTGGTCATGGCTCAGCATGGATTCACGACAAAGCGGCAGGCGGTCAACTACGCACTGCGCAAAGCAGTGATCGTTCCCATGACCATTGAGGAAGCGAAAGCCATGATGGGAACCGGCTGGGACGGCGATCTCGAGGAGATGCGCCACTTCGAGCCTTGGCAATGATCGTTGACACCTCGGCGTGGGTCGAGTTTCTCCGGGGAACGCTCTCTCCAACATGTCTCTTCGTACGGGACAACTTGGAAGGATCGTTACGCATCACGGGAACGATCCAGATGGAACTCCTCGCTGGCGCGAAGAACGACCAGCAACTGCTCGAACTCCAAAGTTTGCTCGTGATTCCCGAACTCCTCCCGACGCACGAGGAGGATTTCGAGAACGCAGCACGGCTGTACCGAGTCTGCCGGCGCAACGGGGTCACCATCCGCACCATGTCTGACTGCCTTATCGCTGCAACGGCTATTCGGAGCAGCGTTCCAATTCTCCACAACGATCGCGACTTCGCACTGCTCGCTCAACACACCGAACTGCAAGTCGTCGATCCCACTCAGGGGTGAAGGTCGACCTCGTTGCCATTGCCGTCGCGGGCAACAACAGTTCGCGAATCAGTTGGTGCGCCGCCAATGCCAATCGCTGAAAGCACTTCAAACGCGGAATCAGTCGCGGTCGTGCCCGGAGGCTGACGAAGGGTTGCCCCTTCACGGTCCTCATCAAGGTGCCATCCGCGTTTGCTCAGAGCCTCGGCCACGTTGCGAAGGCGAGACGACGAAAGTTCGTTGAACCGAACGATCAGAACGCTGCTTCCGCCCTGTTTGGCGTTGATCACGAGCGGGTGCCATCCCTCCGGAGCGCTCACGGTGGCAGAAGCATCAACCTCACTAATCAGCACGTGAGCCCGCAACGACACGATGGCCTCGGTCAGAACGCCAACGGCATCGAAATCCGTGGGGTCGATCACGACGGGTTCAGCCATCTGACCAGCCTCGCGCAGTCCAACCAGGGCTGGGAATGTCCACGACCGAGCCACACCCGTAGGATTCCCCCTCTGGGGAGGAACAGTTATGGCTCGTGAAAATCCCGTTGCCGTCGTTACCGGTGCCGCTCGCGGCATCGGCGCGGCCAGTGCAGTCCGACTTGCTGCTCGTGGCTTCACCGTTGCTCTCATCGACCTTCCGCTGGAATCACCGGGCCGACTTGGAGAGATCCCCGGCCCGTACCGCCCTGCACACGGTCAAGACCTCGACGAGGCGGCTGCCGCTTGTGGAGGACGGGGCCACGCCCATGCCGCCGATGTTCGCGATCCCCAAGCATTGGCCAAGGTGATTGAGACCGTCGTCGCGCATCATGGTTCGATCGATGTTGTTGTTGCCGCTGCTGGCGCCGTCGCTGGAGGCGCGCCACTGTGGCAAACCGACGATGACACGTGGCGTTCGATGATCGACATCAACCTCACCGGTGTGTTCAACATCGCACGCGCCGCTTTGCCATCGATGCTTGATGCTCCGGCACCGCGCAATGGTCGCTTCGTTGCCGTTGCATCTGCTGCCGCTCATCACGGCCTTCCGCAACTCGCGGCGTACTCCGCGGCCAAACACGGCGTTGCCGGATTGGTCAAGGCTCTTTCGGCCGAACTCACCGACAGCGGCGTCACCGCCAACGCGGTATGTCCCGGTTCAACTGCCACCGGCATGCTCGACGCCAGTGCTGCCATCTACGGCATGGAAAACCATGACGCGTTCGCAGACCAAGCTCGCATTGGTCGGCTCATTCACCCGGACGAAATCGCAGCAACCATCGAATGGCTGTGCGTCGACGCTCCCGCTGCGCTCACCGGTTCACTCATCGATGTCGATGGCGGGTTTCGAGCATGAGTTCGTTTAATCGCGCTGCAGTCGACGCAATCTGCGCCGATGTCGTTGGCCGTCGCAATGAAATCGATGTCGTTGTCGCTGCGCTCGCTGCGGAACGCCATGTTTTGCTTGAAGGCCCGCCAGGTACTGGCAAGTCCTCGCTGCTTCGTGCGCTTGCTCACGCCTCCGGCGTCGAACTTGTTTTCGTTGAGGGAAACGCTGAACTGACACCTGCTCGTTTGGTCGGAACCTTCGACCCCGCTCGTGTCCTTACCGACGGATATAGCGCCGATGTGTTCCTCGACGGGCCTCTCGTCGATGCGCTTCGCACAGGATCGCTGCTGTACATCGAAGAAATCAATCGTGTTCCCGAAGAAACACTCAACGTGATCATCACGGCAATGAGCGAACGAGAACTGAACATTCCGCGCCTCGGCCGTGTTGTTGCCGAGCCGGGTTTCCGAGTTGTTGCCGCCATGAACCCGTTCGATGCAATCGGCACGGCACGCATTTCTTCGGCGGTGTACGACCGTGTTTCGCGAGTTGCGATGGGCTATCAGTCCGAAGCAGAAGAAACAGAAATCGTTGCCCGCGAAGCAAAGGGTGCGGGCAGCGGGCCAGTCGGGCGTCGTGCCGTTCGCGTTGTTCGTGCCACCCGCGACCATTCCGATCTACGAGTTGGATCATCGGTTCGCGGCGCGATCGATCTTTCGCTGATCGCTGAACAACTCGCGTCGCTTCGTGAACTCGACGTCACCGATGAAGAACTTGGACTGGATGCGGCACTTGCGGCACTTTCAGGACGCATTCGCGTTCGTGAAGGTTCCGGTCGCACTCCTGAAGCGATCGTGCGCGATCTCTGGGCCGCCAATCCACTTGAAACTGATGATCCCGACACGGAGACCGAACCGGGAAAAGCCTGAACCCGCCGCCTCAGCAAGGTGGCGGGGGTAGCAAACCCCCACAGGCGCCCGACGAAGAGCGCGTGCTGGAAGGCGAAGAGGCCGAACAAGCGTTGGCCGAAGCTGGTCGTCAGTCGACCTCACGCCGACAAATGGAACAGCACGAATCGTTCCAAGAGATTTCTCCCGAGGTTGGCGTCCTTGATGAAGAGGCGTTTGCTGATGCGCTTCGAGATGATCCCGACGAGACACTTACGTTGCTCGCGGAACTCGTTGGTGCAACCGATGAAAAGCTGCGCGAACTCGCGCGCTCTCTTGCTGGCCGTGTTGTCGTCGACATTGTTCGCACTGGTGCGCCAAAACGAAAAGGCATTGGTCGACTGCGTCATCGACGAGCCGATCATGGCGGAGAGCTCGACATCGATCGCAGCCTCGAAACCATTGCCGCAGCTCGCGCTCGTGGCGATGCACCATCGCTTGAAGATCTCACGGCCCGCGATTGGTCGAAACCAGACCTTGCACTGTGTCTCTTGATTGACCGCAGCGGTTCAATGGGTGGCGAGCGTTTAGCTACTGCCGCTGTTACCGCAGCCGCATCGTTATGGCGAGCGCCGATCGACACCAGCGTTGTTGCGTTCTCCGATGACGCGATCGTGATCGCCTCACAAGGTTCAGGGCGAGACGCCGAAGATGTCGTGAACCAGCTCTTCCGCTTACGAGGTTTTGGTACGACCGACCTCGCCTTCGCCTTCCGCACCGCCGCAGCACAACTTTCGCGATCCTCGGCCTCGCGTCGCATCACGCTGTTGCTCTCCGACGGTCGCGCCACCGCTGGTGATGATCCTGTTGAAGCAGCAGCCATGCTTGATGAACTCGTGATCCTCGCTCCCGTCGACGACCTCGACAGCGCGGTGGAACTAGCTGGTGCCGTCGGCGGACGATGCGTTGGCGTCACCGGGCCTTCCGCCGTGCCTGATGCGCTGGCGGAAGCACTCCTTGGCTAACGAGTGGGCAGACTCTGCCATCGGTGCGACGATGTCGGCCATGGCTTCAACACATGCCCTTGGCGATCTCACGTGGACTGATGTCCGCGACACCCCGCGCATTGTTTTGATTCCCGTGGGCAGCCTCGAACAGCACGGCCCCCATCTCCCGCTCGATACCGACACGCGCATTGCGACTGCGATCGCTGAACATGTGTGTGAGCTGCGGGAGGATCTGGTTGTGGGGCCCGCAGTTGGTATTGGCGCCTCAGGCGAACACGCGGGGTTCGAGGGCACGTTGTCGATCGGTACCGACGCTCTCACCACTGTGCTGGTTGAACTGGCTCGGTCCGCCGATGCATTCGCCGGGGTTGTTTTCGTAAATGGTCATGGCGGCAACCGCGACGCGATTTTGGCCGCGCGCGCCATCCTGCGCCTCGAAGCTCGCACTGTTGTTGCGTGGTCGCCTTCGATTCCCGGCGGCGATGCCCATGCCGGCCGCAGCGAAACTTCGATTCTCCTGGCCATTGACCCGGAGTGCGTGCGCACTGACAAGTTGGAAGCGGGCGCGACGGCTCCGCTCGGTGAACTTCTCGACGAACTTCAGTCCGGCGGCGTGAAGTCCGTCAGTGAAAACGGCGTACTTGGCGATCCGACGACTGCGACGGCCGAACACGGCAACGAACTCTTTCTTGGTCTCATCGCTGACCTTGCTCTCACCATCGACAAAGTGTTTCCTCGATGACCAGCGAACTTGCTGGTCTCTTCGTTGTTGCTGATCCTTCAATGCAACGCAAAGAGCGCGGCACGGTGCTGCTGGGTGGCTCTCCGCTTCGCATTGTGCGCATCAGCGATAAGGGCGCCGACCTTGTCGACGACTTGTTGAATGGCAATCCGGTTCCGCCCGGTAAGGGAGCAACATCACTTGTGCGTCGCCTCCTCGACGGCGGCCTTCTGCAACCGGTTCCCGCGACAACACCGTTCACAACTGCCGATGTCACAGTCGTTGTTCCTGTGCGCGGCGTACTTGAACCGGGTTTACTCGATGGCATCGGCCACGCCGCTCGCATCATCGTCGTCGATGACGAGAGTCCTGAACCGCTTGTTGTTCCATCGAAAACAGTCCATGGCGTAGAGGTCGAATGCATTCGTCGATCAACAAACGGTGGCCCAGCTGCAGCACGTAACACCGGTCTTGCCGAGGTCGACACATCGCTTGTTGCGTTTCTCGACGCCGATTGCCTTCCTCGACCAGGCTGGCTTGAACCTCTCCTCGAACAATTCGGCGACCCTGCGGTTGCGGTTGTTGCACCGCGAATCACCTCGATTGAACCGCTCGGTGCTCCTGACCACCCCTTGCTTTCCCGCTACGAACGGGTGAATGCCTCACTTGATCGCGGAACCCAACGCGGTCGGGTGCGAGCCCGCACTCGCATTTCGTATGTGCCGTCCGCTGCGCTTGTTTGCCGCATCGATGCCCTCAACGCGGCGGGCGGTTTCGACGAGGCCATGGCCGTTGGTGAAGACGTTGATCTTGTTTGGAAACTCGATGAAGCGGGCCACACCGTTCGCTATGAACCAAGCGTGACGGTCGGCCATCGTCACCGCACGACACCGTGGGCCTGGCTTCGTCGCCGTTTCGATTACGGCACCTCTGCCGGCCCACTCGCAAAGCGACACCCAGGTGCGTTGGCGCCGATCGAAGCTTCCGGCTGGAGCATTGCGACGTGGGGGCTTGTTGCGACTGGCCATCCATTTGCGGCCGGCGCAGTTGTTGGCGCCACGGCAGGAATGCTCAGCGGAAAACTCGATGCACTCTCCCGACCGATGCCCATTGCTGCACAACTCGCAGGACGCGGGCATCTCAGCGCTGGTCGCACGATTGCTCAAGGACTTGTTCGCCCGTTGTGGCCGCTCACCGCGCTCGCCATCGTGTTTGTGCCGTGGAAGCGGATCAAGTTGGCATTGGTTGCTGGGGTGCTGGCGCCGTCGGTCATCGACTGGGTTCGAAATCGCCCCGAAATCGCGCCACTCCCCTACGTCGCGCTCCGACTGGCCGACGATGTCGCCTACGGAACCGGCGTATGGGTGGGTTCGTTGCGCGCCGGAACCCTCGAGCCGCTTCTGCCCGAGGTCACCAGTTGGCCGAAGCCCAGCCGCTATTCGCGCTGGCGTTCAGCGGTTTCGTAGTTCGGCGATCAGCCGACGTTGAGAAGATCGACGACGAACACGAGGGTTTCGCCGCCCTTGATGACGCCACCGGCGCCACGATCGCCGTAACCCAGGTGCGACGGAATAGTGATGCTGCGACGGCCGCCAACCTTCATGCCGGCAACGCCTTGGTCCCAGCCAGCAATGACTTGGCCAGCACCGAGACGGAATTCAAAGGTGTCGTTGCGGTCCCATGACGCGTCGAACTGCTGGCCGTCGCTCCAGGCCACACCCACGTAGTGCACGGTGACGTTGGCGCC
>WLGJ01000094.1 GCA_009703275.1 Actinomycetota bacterium | reverse complement strand
GGAGATGAAACGCGATTCGTTGCGCAGACTTTGGGCCAACGCCAGGAAGTCGACCGAGTTCATCGATGAGGTCCTGTACCGGACCGGCGTACACGCTCACGCGCGTTCGCCGGGATTCGGTGTGTCGATCTCGATGATGTCGTCGGGTGCACCGAAGAGCCCGAGCGCTTCAAGGTCGGCAAGACCTCCGAGGTCGCCAAGGTCGGGCATACCTGCGTTTTGGAACGGGCCGAGTACCTCTTGTTGCATCGCGTCGATCTGCGCGAGCGCATCGTGAAATGCCGCAAGCACAAGGTCTTCAAGCATTGGCACGTCGGCTGGGTCAACGGCTTCGGGCGAGATTGAAACGTTGAGCACGTGAAGTCCGCCGGTCATGCGAATGGCAACAGCGCCACCACCGGCTTGACCGATGAACTCGCGAGACGCGGCCTCGGCCCGGGCGTCTTCGAACTGCTGCTGCATGGCCATGGCCTGGCTCAACATCGAACCGAGATCGAACTGATCTGACATGTGGGCTCCCGGAGGGGCGAAGGGGTAGGGGATTTATTCTTCGTCGACGAGTGAAGCGCCGGGAAACACAGCAGCGATGCGGTCAACGCCGGCAGTCGCTGTTCCTCGGGCATTCGTGAGGTCGTCGAGGTCGATGGATTCGTCGACTGGGTTTTCGTCGGCGGCGGCGCGGCGCGAAGTGGCGACAACGCGAGGTGCTGAGGGATCGGGAGCCGAACCATCGACAACAAGTCGAATGGGAACGGTGGTGCCGAAATGTGCCGACAACATTGATTCGACCTCGGGGCGGAGTTCTTCACAGCGCGTTGCGTGTGGTTCGTTCGGAAGGCCGAACACGGCAACACCATCGGAGACCTCGACCCAGTGACCGCCAGAGAAGCGGGCGCGAGATCGTTGGGGGAGGGCGGGAAGAAGCGTGTCGCTCCAGATGCGCGTGAGGTCGACGAGCGCGGGCATTGTCCCGCCCGAAGGTGCAGGTGCTGGCGCAGCAGCGGCCGGTGCGCTCGGCGCTGCTTCGGCAACCGGTTGTGGTTCGGGTTCGGGCTCAGGTGCAGCTGGAGTGCTTGCCGCCGGTGCCGCCGGCGCTACTGGTGCAGAACCGGGCCGGGCCGGTCGGGCAGGTCTGCCGGGCGCCGGACGTGTGGCTGGACGAGCAGGGCGCCCGCCGTCTTCAGCGCCTGAGCGACGAGCGAGTTCTTGGCGAGCGACATCTGCAGGACGACTTCCGGCTGCGGGCATGGCGCTGCCATCGGCGTGTTCTTCATCGGTGTCGTCGTTGGCTACTGGAGGAGGCGGTGCAGTCGGGCGGGCAGGACCAGGACTTGCGAGCGCAGGATCAATGGCTGCAACTACGCCGTCGCGTTCAAGACGAGAGATGCGATCGGCCAATGACGAAAGTGAAACGTCGGCGTCGTCGCGAGTGAGTCGTACGAGTGCGACTTCAAGCGGAATGCGTGGATCGAGAGCGTCTTGAATACCAACAAAGGCTTCGCCGAGTGATTCGAGCGCGCGAGTTGCGCCAGCAGCACCAAGACGACGGCCCTGTTCCGTGGCGCGAGCGCGATCGGTATCAGTCAGGCGCGAAAGGTCAGCGCCTACCGATGCAAGAAAGACGTCGCGCAATCGCGCAATAAGCGCTTCACCAAGAACGCGTGGGTTGCGACCACGAGACAGCGCGCCTTCGACCGCAATAAGTGCACGACCGGTGTCGCGTTCGCATAACGCTTCGACGAGTTCGTCGACTGCGTCTTCGGAGTCGGGGATTCCGCCAGCGGCGACAACGCGATCAAGCGCCGAAAGGGTGTCGCGTGCAGAACCAGCGCCGACGCGCAACACATAGGCGCGGCCCTCGGGTGAAAGTTCAAGACCGGCATCGGCAACGACGTGGTCGACAAGACCTTCGAGATCGGCAGCCGAAAGTAAATGCACTTCGAAGTGCTGCGTGCGACTGCGGATGGTGGGCAGCACCTTCTGTGGGTCGGTGGTCGCCAACACGAAGATGACATGCGACGGTGGTTCTTCGAGCGTCTTCAGCAATGCATTCGACGCAGCGGTCGAGAGCATGTGGACTTCATCGAGGATGTACACCTTGTAACGGCCGGGAGTTGCGAGCGATGCACTTGAAATGAGATCGCGAATCGCGTCGACGCCGTTATTGGAAGCAGCATCGAGTTCATGCACATCGAAACTGGTACCGGCATCGATTGAAAGGCAGGAGTCGCACACGCAGCAGGGTTCGCCTCCGGCTGGGTTCTCGCAGTTGAGGACCTTGGCCAAGATGCGAGCAGTTGAGGTCTTGCCCGTGCCGCGGGGGCCGGAGAAGAGATAGGCGTGACCGAGTCGGTCTTCGGTGACGGCGTTGCGTAGCGCCGAGACGAGGTGCTCTTGACCACGGACCTCGCTGAAGCGGGTCGGGCGATAACGGCGGTAGAGCGACTGGTAGGACATCGGGGCGAGCCTACCGATCGGCTGGGACTGCCATCGCCCGAAGTTGGATCGGGTCTGAGGCGCGAAACGACCCGCTCCCCCGTGTGACGGTCAGGCGACCTGCGGCACATCGGTGGTCCCGTTGAGAGCTGCTGCCTTCCGGCCCTGACTCGATTCGCGGGTTCCGATTGCACAGGACCCGACCGCCACACGCGAGAGCGGGTCTGGAGGAACGATACCCTGTCGGACTGGAATGCCATCCGGCCCCGTCGGTTGGTCCCCGGGAGGGGTGCGAGAGCGGCCGAATCGGCACGCTTGGAAAGCGTGTGTGGGGAAACTCACCGTGGGTTCGAATCCCACTCCCTCCGCCAAAAATGCTTTGAGAGAAACGTGATCGGAGACGAAATGGGAGAAGCAGCCGATGCCCCCGTACTCTCCGATCACGAGCTCATGGGCCTAGCGCTTGATCAAGCGCGACTCGCTGGCGAGCAGGGTGAAGTTCCGATCGGTGCCGTCGTTGTGATCGATGGTCAAGTCGTTGCTCGGCGTCATAACGAGCGCGAACAGTCGCAGGATCCCACTTCGCACGCGGAACTTCTGGCGGTTCGCGATGCGGCCGCCGCGGTTGGTTCCTGGCGACTCGAGAACGCCACGGTGGTGGTCACGCTTGAACCGTGCGCGATGTGCGCTGGCCTCATGGTGAATGCTCGCGTTGGCCGTGTCGTGTTCGGCGCTCGCAGTTATGAAAACGGTGCGTGCGGTTCGCTGTATCACTTGGGTAGTGATCCTCGGCTCAATCACGAGTTCGAGACAACGTCCGATGTGCGGGTCGAGGAGTGCAGCGAACTGCTGTCTTCCTACTTCGCCGGTCTTCGCTGACCCGAAACCCGTCCCAGACCCGCGTTGGCCCCCTTCGAAGGGAGGCCACTAGTGTCGAAGACGGAAAGTTGCCAGAGCGGACGAATGGGGCGGCCTCGAAAGCCGTTGTGGCCTTCGGGTCACCGAGGGTTCGAATCCCTCACTTTCCGCCACTAACGCCGGCGCCTTCGGGGCGCCGGTGGCGCGTTTGATCAAATCTTCGACTCATTGTCTACGGCGTTGACTATGTGAGTACGATGGCCGTGCATGGACAGGACTGGCACGATTCAACGACGGCTCTTCGCCCAGGCGATTGCCTTGGCGCTCGCCTGCGGCCTCGTGTTCGCTGCGTGCGCAAGCGGGACGACGAATCGGTCCGCCTCGGGCGAAACGACAACGACGAACCCGGTGGCCACTGTTGCTCCGGGCGACACGATTCTCCCTGACACATCGCTGTTACCAACCTCGACGACGACGTCATCGGCCCCAACGTCATCGACAGTTCCAGAGTCCAATTCGTCGACCACGACCACGACAATCAGCGGCGAGCCGACTCCATCATCAACATCGACTTCCTCGACAACGGTGCCGGGGTTAAGCCCAGCAGTTGCTCTTGTCTACCCGTGTGCAAAGTCAGTACGTCTCGGACCATTTGAAGCTCTCGTTGACAAGAATGCTCCCGAAGATTGTTTGTATCGAATTGGTGTTGAGTGGAGATCAACGAAGAAGGTGTTTGTCGGAGGAATGGAGTTCCGTCCCGCTGCACCCGATGCAACGTTCACCTTTGATCCGTTGAATGCGCATGTGCATGCAGTTGGGTATCAGGTCTTCGGGTCAATTTTTGGTGGCCTATTGCTGGTTGACGAAGGCGTCATTGACTGGTCGTTCCAATACAACCCGGGTCAGAACTCAGCACCCGGATGGGCAATGCCGGTGAAGAACGACACGATCAAACTGTCGACAATCGGAAAGCTTCAAGGACTTTCCGGAGTCACGTCGTATCCGAAACAGCCGGTGAACGGATTCCCTGATTATTCGGTGGTCACGGAGGATTCGGTCAAGCAACTCGTTGGCTCGGTGCCGTCGTTGGCAACCCCCGACGTTGTTTTCACGCTTGACCAAGTTGGGCTGACAGCTATCCCGGCTTTTACGCTTTCGTTGCCGTCCGAAATCATTCAGAAAGTTGCTGGGCTTCAAGTTGAAGCTGCTGTGACTCTGCAACCAGTTGAACGAAGCGGCGCGCTCGGCATTGCACTTTTCGGTCGACTGAAACTCCCGAGCGTCCTTCAGGGCTATTTCGGAGAACTCGGTGTGTTCTGGCCCGTGAATGGTCCAACACGACTGGAAAAGTTGATGGTTCAGATCCCCGAGATCGATTTGGCCGTCGTGCGATTTAAGGGAATTGATCTGCGCTACAGCGTGGGCGACGACCTTTGGGCTGGCAAAATCACGGTGCTCTTTGGTGCGGGTGCAGATGCACTTGGTTTCGGTGGAACGATCCGAATTCAAAATGGCGAACTGAAAGAAATCGGCGTGAAAGTTGAAGGGCTTCCCATCAACATTTACGGCGTTGCTTCCATCAATACGCTCGGCGGAAACCTTCGCCTTGACCCTTACGGCATCAAGGCGACGACGCAGGTCGGCGTAGGTCCTTTCGTTCCGAAGGCCGGAAATGTCGCGGTGATCGACGGTGAGATCATTCTCGATACCAATGAGCTTTTGGTTTCTGGTGTTGGGACTGTCGGCAAAATCATGGTTGGCAATCTTGAACTCAAGGGCATGCGCGTTGCCGACATGAAGGTTGCCTATTACTGGGACGGCATTGCGTCGATCTCAGGCAATGGCGAGTTGTATCTCGACACAGCCAAGCAATGGGGAGTCGGTGTTGCGTTGCGCGGTTCAGCGAATGCGACAGACATCAGTCTCGGAGGGGATGCAACGATTTCGCTTGGAGGTGTCCGCTTGAGCGCGACGTCGGCAGTGTCGACGAAGGGGGTTATCGCTTGCGGAATCTTCAAGGGCATGTGGTTCGACGATGTCCGCTTGGGTCTTTCGAAGGACTGGACAGAGCCCGCTTGGCGTCTGCGCAGCGACGACTGCAACTCCAAGGAATACGAAGTTCCTGTGGCTCCAGTGAACGGCGAGACGGGAATTGGCGGCGGTCGCAATGCTGCGGGCGAGGACACAGCGAAGAAGTCCTTCACCGTCAATGTGGCTGATGGTCAGAAGATGGTGACGTTTGCCATCGGCGGCGGCAAGAACTCTGCGACGGTGACAGCGCCGGATGGCACAGAGATTGAGGTGACCGGTCTCGAACAGTCAACTCAGAGTGCCCCGATCGACGCGCGGTGGTATGTCATCCGTGAGCCAAGCGACTCTGTTTCGTACGTGATCTTCGGAAAGCCCATGGGGGGAACCTGGACGATCACGACTTCGGGTGACGCCGTTCCAACTCTTTCGACGTCGGTTGTCGACGCGAAGAGTCAGCCTCGAGAGGCCATGACTCAAACCCTTGAGCCCACACAGGTTGGTGCGCCTCTTACCGCACTTCCCGAGGACCCCACGACTCCGAAGGAGGCCGGCGACACCATTCTTGAGACGCTGGTCGTTCTCGCAGTTCTGTTTGCCGGTCTTGGTGTCACGCTCGTCATCATGCGTCGCCGCCAGAACGCAGCCTGAGTCTGAAGGTTGACCGGTCGGGCGTGAATGCGCTCGGCCGGTCCTAACCTGAGCAGACCATGATGCCCAGTTCGCTCCATTCAATGATGGCTGGCAATCGCGACGCGATCGCCGGTAAGTCGCTCAGTCGTCGGACAGTCCTCCGAGTTCTTTCCTACGCCAGCCCGTACCGATGGGCGATCACAGCATTTCTGATCGTCATTGTGATCCAGGCGTTACTTGGGCTTGCTCCGGCCCTGTTGTTTCGTCAGATCATTGACAAAGCAATCCCCGAAGGAAATCGCGGTCTACTGCACGTTCTTGCGGCAGTTGTCATTGCTGCCGCGGTGTTTTCTTCCGCGATGTCGTTCTTTGAACGGCTCTATTCCTCGCGTATCGGAGAAGGACTGATTTTCGACCTTCGGGTGAAGTTGTTTGATCACGTGTCGGCAATGCCAATTGGGTTTTTTACGCGCACCCAAACTGGCGCGTTGATGAGTCGACTGAATAATGACGTCATCGGTGCGCAGCGGGCAGTCACCACCACCCTCGGCTCGGTTGTTTCAAACGTCATCGTGTTGATCACGACATTGATCGCAATGTTCTATTTGGAATGGCGCCTAACGATTATTGGCATTTTGGTTCTGCCGATCTTCATCATTCCCGCCAAGAGAGTTGGGCGGCGGCTGTCGGCGATCACACGTCGTGGTTTCGACTTGAACGCTGTGATGAACACGCAGATGACGGAACGCTTCAACGTATCGGGCGCACTCTTGGTGAAGCTCTTTGGAAATCGAAAGCGTGAGAGTAAGGAATTTTCCGATCGAGCGGCAGAGGTCCGCGACAT
>WLGJ01000093.1 GCA_009703275.1 Actinomycetota bacterium | reverse complement strand
TTCTTCGGCGAGGCCAGCCACGGGGAACTCACTGCGGACTTCGGGATACCCGCGCACGCGGCTATGGCGCCGTCCGATGCGGAAACCGCGACCACGACCCTTGCCGCGGCCACTTTCGTGCGGAGTGAGCGGGAACATTGCCCCGCCGTGTGAATCGAGATTTCCGGTGACCAGGTTGAGAGCGTCGACAGCCCACGCCGCGAGCGTTCCGAAACCGACGGTTTGTGTACCGATGCGTCCGTAGACAACTGCAGTCGGCGCGGCAGCAAGTTCGCGGGCCATGCGCTCGATGGTGTCGGCGTCGATGCCGATGCGGTCGGCGACAACGGATGGGGCAAACGGTTCGACGGCGTCGGCGATGTCGCGTAGTCCGCTGGTCATTGCTGGGCCGCGGCCGGCATCGATGAGGTCCTCGGCGAACAACACATGCAACATCGCGCACAGCAACAGCGCATCGCCACCGGGGCGAATGGAATGCCATTCGTCGGCATTTGCGGCGGTCTTGGTGTGTCGGGGGTCGACGACGACGACTTTGCCGCCACGATCCCGAATGGCCTGAATGCGTCCGGGCCAATCGGGAGCGGTTGCGAGTGAACCATTCGATTCGTAGGGGTTGGCGCCAAGAATCAGCAGGTGATCGGTGCGATCGATATCGGGAACTGCAATGAGGATCGGGTTGCCGAACATGAGTCCGCTGGAAACATGCTTCGGCATCTGATCCACAGTTGAGGCCGAATAGATCTGCGGACTCGCCATTGCTTGGATGAGAACTCGGTTGAAGATGACGGTGCCGAGCGAGTGCACGCTCGGGTTGCCGAAATAGGCACCAACTGCATGACGGCCGTGGCGGTCGATGACGCCCTGAATTCCTTCAGCGATGATTGCAAACGCGTCGTCCCACGAAACCTGTTCCCAGGTTGCGGTTTCGGGGTCATTGCCACGACGGACAATCGGCGCGCGCAGGCGATCGGGATCGGCGTGCAACTTGTGCAGGACTGATCCCTTCGGGCAGATGAAACCTTTGGAGAACGCGTTGTCTCGATCGCCACGAATACGAACGACGGTGCCTTCACGCACGGTTAATTCAAGACCGCAGGTTGCTTCGCACAGCGGGCAGGTGCGGAAGTGTGTTGTGTCCGTCGTCATGGCACGAGCGTAGGCTGCGGCGATGAAAGCTGTCGTTCTAAATGGCTATGGCGAACTTGATGTCTTGCAGGTGATCGACGTGGTCGATCCCGTTCCTGGCCCCGAGGAAGTGCTCATCGACATTGTGGCGACAGCACTCAATCGTGCTGACCTCTTGCAACGCCGCGGGTTGTATCCCAGTCCGCCCTTGGCTGGGTTCACCCCGCCGGCGCCGGAGATCCCCGGCATGGAGTTCTCCGGCCGGGTGGCTGCTCTCGGTGAACGAGTCAACTCATGGTCGGTTGGCGACGAAGTCATGGGAATCGTTAGTGGTGGTTCGTATGCAGAACAACTGGTGATCCACGAACACCAGCTCATGCGAATTCCGACCACGGTTTCGGTCGAAGATGCTGCGGCAATTCCTGAGGTATGGATCACGGCGTTCGATGCGCTCGTAGTGCAGGGTGGACTCACCGCTGGCCGCACGGCACTCGTTCATGCGGGCGCTTCCGGTGTGGGTACTGCAGCGATTCAAATCTGCAATGCGATTGGCGCGCGGGTGATCATCACGGCGTCGGCCGGAAAACTTGCTGCATGCCGCGAGCTCGGTGCGGATCTCGCAGTCGATTATGCGACGCAGGACTTCGTTGCTGAATGCGCGTCATTCACCAATGGCGCGGGTGTCGATGTTGTGCTTGATGTCATCGGTGGCGATTACGTCAACAAGAACATTGCCGCCGTGCGCGTTGGTGGTCGCATTGTGCAGGTTGGCACCATGGGCGCTGGGCGCACCGAGGTGAATATCGGAATGATGTTGCCTAAGCGCGCCAGCCTCATCGGCACGGTGCTTCGTGCTCGGCCTCTCGCCGAAAAGATTGCAATCACGCAGCGATTCGCTGCGGAGATCCTGCCGCTGTTCGATGCTGGCGTTGCGAAGCCTGTGATCGATTCGCGCTATTCGATGTCGGCGATTGCCGATGCGCACGCGTACATGGAAACCAACGCGAATGTTGGCAAGATCCTGATCGACGTTTGATCAGAAGTTGAGACTCAGTGCTGGATGATTAGCGCTGAGCGATCGGCACGTAGTCGCGGACGCCGGAGCCTGTGTAGAGCTGACGGGGGCGAGCGATACGTGAGTTCTGATCGAGCATTTCGCTCCAGTGCGCAAGCCAACCGGCCATGCGGGGAATAGCGAAGAGAACGGTGTACATCTCGATCGGGAATCCCATGGCTTGGTAGATCAGGCCCGAGTAGAAGTCGACGTTCGGGTAGAGCTTGCGGCTCACGAAGTAGTCATCGGCGAGCGCGGTTTCTTCGAGCTTGAGAGCGATGTCGAGAAGTTCGTTCTTGCCGGTGACCTCGAACACGTCGTAGGCGATCTTCTTGATGATCTTGGCCCGCGGGTCGTAGTTCTTGTACACGCGGTGACCGAAGCCCTGCAGGACCATCTTGCCTTCGCGAACGTCTTTCACGTAGTCGTCGACGTTGTCGAGCGTGCCGATGGTGTTGAGCATGCGAAGCACGGCTTCGTTCGCGCCACCATGGCGAGGGCCATAAAGCGCGGCAGCGGCAGCGGCAGCCGATGAATACGGATCGGCGTGTGAGGAGCCAACAACGCGCATGGCCGTGGTCGAGCAGTTCTGCTCGTGGTCGGCATGCAGGATGAAGAGAACGTCGAGGGCCTTGGCCAGAACCGGGTTGGGTTCATAGTTCGGCTCGGCGACTCTCCACATCATCGAAAGGAAGTTCGAGGTGAAGTCGAGGCTGTTGTCGGGGTAGACGAACGGCATGCCGACGCTGTGACGGTGTGCACCAGCGGCGATGGTCGGCATCTTGGCGATCAGGCGAATGATCTGCTTCTGACGACTTTCGAGGTCGAAGATGTCCTTGGCGTCGGGGTAGAAGGTGGAAAGCGCAGCAAGGGTAGAAACGAGGATGCCCATGGGGTGAGCGTCGTGGTGGAATCCCTCCATGAAACGCTTGCGCACGTTTTCGTGAATGAACGTGTGGTAGGTGATCTCGTGAGACCAATCGGCCATCTGCGTTTCGGTGGGGAGTTCACCGTTGAGGAGCAGATAGGCAACTTCGAGGTAGGTCGACTGTTCGGCCAACTGCTCAATGGGGTACCCGCGATAGCGGAGGATGCCTGCGCCACCATCGAGTTCGGTGATGGAACTCTCGGCTGCAGCAGTGGTGGAGAAGGAGGGATCGTAGAACCAGGTGCCCGGCATGAGTTTCGACCATGCCGCGGAATCGACGCCACCGTTGACGATCGGAACTTCGACCGACTCTCCGGTGCGGTTATCGGTGATGGTCACACTCTCGGCCACTCGTCGAACTCCTGTACATCGTTGTCGTTGGGATCCCCTGCAGTCGCAGCCTAGTGGCCCCAGCGAGGCGTTCGTTCGGTCGGGCGTGAACGGTTCGTAAACAACACCCGACGACCAATGCGGAATCGGATCCGTGTGGTTACAGGGGGGTGTTGTCGTGTGAGCGGGGTTGGATCCGCTCGCGTTTGTCCTCGAGTGCAACGAGGGCAGCAGCGACCTCGGCGCGGGTCTCGGCCGGGTCAATCACCGCGTCGATAAAGCCGCGATCGGCCGCGATGTAGGGGTTGAGGAGTCGTTCCTCGTAGGCATCTTCGAGGGCCTGGCGATCTTCATCGGCAATGCCGCGATTGAGGATCTCGACCGCACCTTTGGCGCCCATGACTGCGATTTCGGCCGATGGCCAGGCCAGCGCGAGGTCGTTGCCCATGCGCTTGGAGTCCATCACGATGTACGCACCGCCGTAGCTCTTGCGCAGGGTGACGTTGATGCGAGGAACGGTGGCTCGGGCGTAGGCGAAGGCCATTTGCGCACCGTGGCGAATCATCCCTCGCCATTCGAGATCTTTGCCCGGGTAAAAGCCGGGTGTATCGACGAGCGTGATGAGTGGGATGTTGAACGCATCGCAGAACGCAACAAAGCGTGCGCCTTTTTGTGAGGCGGGAATGTCAAGCGTGCCAGCAAGTGCACAAGGTTGGTTTGCGACGAATCCGACTGGTCGACCCGCGATCGATGCAAAGGCGGTCACGAGATTGGCGGCCCATGCGGCTCGCAGTTCAAACAGCTCGCCGTCATCGGCGATCGCTCGAATCACGGTACGAATGTCATAGGAGCCCGTTGGTGTTGCGGGAATGATTTCACCGGCTTCTGGCGTGGGTCGATCAACGGGATCGTCACTCGGGAGTCGGGGCGAAAGTTCGTCGTTGTGGCCGGGCAAGTAATCGAAGAGGTTCGTCACCCATTCCATCGCGGCATCGGCGTCAGCCACGACCGCGGAGGCAACGCCAGTGTTGCGACTATGGGCACCGGCACCGCCGAGATCCATCTTGTCGATGGGGACGCCGGTGAATTGGCGAACCATATGTGGGCCACTTACAAATGCGTAGGCGTCTTCGGTCATGACAACGTGATCGGCCAAACCAAGAAGAAGCGCAGGTCCCGAAACCGCAGGACCAGAAACAGCCATCACCGTGGGGACAATTCCCGAACATGAACTGAGGGCTTTGGCGGCTTGGCCCCAACCATGCAGTGCTGCGAGTCCTTCGCTGATGTCGGCGCCAGTCGAGGAAAGTTCAACGACAACGGGAAGCCGTTCGGCGAGTGCGACATGCGCTGCGTTCGCGATGCTTTCGCCGTCGCGTGGAGAGAGCGCGCCACCTTTTCCGTCCTCATTGGCGTCGCCGCCGATGCGCACTCGAACAATGCGGCGTGGACCGCTCATCGTGTCGAGAATGTCGATGTCGGCGTGAACCACGCCGGGGACCTTGGCCCGCAGTTGCACCGCGCGGCCGGTGTTGGACGCGAACCTTCCGCCGTTGGAGTTGGAGGCGGAGGGAGGAGTCATCAATCGGGGGAAAGGCGCTGAGGTGAAGCTGGGTGAATGCCCGGCTGGCGTTCACCACGGGAACTCACGACATCTCGGAGGACATCGGAAAGTGCTCGTGCTGGTGCTGAGAGTAACGCCTGCCGACGGGTCGCGAGCCCGACGGCCCGGCCGGGTAGCCCTTCGACCGGAGCGGTATGCCAGCCGAGGTCGGATCGGGCCGACACGGCACTGGCCGGCAGAATCGCGGCGCCAAACCCTTCGAAGGCGAGCGAGGCCATGAGACGGGTGCCATCGACCTCGGCTTTCACCGCCAGCGTGTAATCACGTTCTGCGAAGAGCGCGTCGAGTTGTTCTCGGAAAGGGCGGCCGGGCGGTTCGACAATGAGTTCAATGCCGTCGAGGTCGGCGAGCGTGATACGAGTTTTTCCGAAAAGAGAATGCCCGGCAGTGGTGGCCAGGATGCGGTCTTCGGTGAACAATGCCGTGGCTACGACCTCTGGGTCATTCGTGGGGGTTGTGAGAACAGCCAAGTCCACGGCGCCGGAATTGAGCTTGAGTAGAAGTGATGCCGTGGTGGCGTCGTGAACCTCGACCCGCACGAGTGGGTGCTGGGCCGACATCGCGTCGATCAACGCAGGCGCCAGCCACCGAGCCGTTGTGCCGATGATCCCAATGCGGGCCGTGCCGCTGATTTCTGACCTCACCGAGTGGACATCGGCAGTGAGGGCCGAGAGTTCGGCCTGAATGCGGCGGGCCCGTTCGACGACGACCTGTCCCTCGGCCGTGGGGAGCCCTGTGGCTCGGTCGATGAGCGTTGCCCCGAGTTCCTTCTCGAGCCGAGAGATATGGGCCGAAACGTTGGATTGCACCGTGTGGAGCGATCGTGAGGCCGCCGTAAACCCGCCGTTATCGACAACGGCGAGGAGAGTGGCGAGCTGGCGGAGATCCATCACAAATAATGATGGCATAGATCACCTTTAACTGTTGGACAGATCGGTAACCTACGGGCACACTTTGCTCAGCAAGTGTCGAACTCATAAAAGCGGATCCCCCTCTGCTGAGTTCGTAGAAGGTGTCGAGACTGTCCCCCCGGTTTCCACCTCGCTCCGAAGCCGACCCAAAGGGTCGGCTTCGGTCGTTTTCGGCCTACTGTTCGCGGCCATGAACCGCGGACCAGTCATCATCGAAACTGCCATCAACGGCAACCGCACGAAGGAACACAATCCGAACGTTCCTCGTTCCCATGAAGAGCTCGCAACCGACACTCTCGAGACATTGGCCGCCGGTGCATCGATCATTCACAACCACGGCTCAGTCTTTGGCGATCCGCAGGTAGTTGCCGACGATTACCTCGCCGGTTGGATGCCGGTGTTTGCTGAACGTCCCGACGCGCTTTTGTATCCAACAGCGAACTACGGCCCGAACGGGTTGAACTTCGAACATTTGCATCTGCTCGCGGAAACTGGACTGATGAAAGTGAGTTTGTGTGATCCAGGTTCAACAAACCTTGGCGGTCTTGATGCTGATGGTCTTCCGACTGCGGGCATCGTGTACGCAAACAGTTTCGACTCGATTCGCGTGCAGATGGAACAGGCCGCTACCGATCGCGTCGGCCCGAGTCTTGCGATTTATGAGCCTGCGTTCATGCGCACGACGATGCTGTATTGGAAGGCCGGCAAACTTCCTGCTGGATCGATGATCAAGTTCTACTTGTCTGAAGAACGCGGCTACCTCGGTGCACCATTTGGTTTACCTCCAACGAAGCTCGCACTCGATGCGTACCTCGAAATGCTCGGCGACTGTCCGGTGCCGTGGGCATTGTCGGTTGTCGGTGGCGATCCGGTTGAGAGCGGGCTAGCCGAGTACGCAATCGAACGCGG
>WLGJ01000092.1 GCA_009703275.1 Actinomycetota bacterium | reverse complement strand
TCCCATGATTCGGCCCATAGCCAGGAAAAACAACTCCAAGATCAGACCGGAAATTACCTGCCGTCACCGCAGTCGCACCAGCAACCGAACCATCACCACGAAACGCATACACATGCGCCTGAGCAGGCAACGCCGTATCAGGATCAATCGCCCAACCAGCAACATCAACACCACCAACCCGACCCATCACCACATCAACCGCACCAAACGGCGAACCACCAGGCACCACCACCGAACGACATCCAAGCCACACGTTTGACCCAGGTCCCTGATTAATCATTGCAACACACACGTTGCGCGTTCCACCGTTGACAGTGACAGGAATCGAGAAGCCACGGTTGGAACCGTAAAAGGGGTACACAGCACCAACGTCACTGCGAAGTTCAGCAGCCAAACCACTTTGGGCGAATGCTCCATCGACGTAGACGTGTAACGGCACCGTCTCAAGTTGCCCTAAATCGATCGCCCAGCCCCTCACTGTGATGGTCCCAGCTCCTGCCGTCGAATTGTCCCAAACCCCAAAAGGCGACCCCCCACATCCGTACGTTGTCGAAGGGGTGATGCCTAGCGCAACATCTAGGCGCAATGTTGGAATGACATAACCCGATGCCTGAACACACACACTGGCCTGTGCAACCTTCTGAAGTCGAATAAGCCATTGCGAAGAGGGAACTCCGTCGCCAGCGAGCACCGCAATCGCACCCGCAACTGCAGGTGCAGCCATTGAAGTTCCTGACAGCGACGCGAACGGCCCACTCGTCGGACCAGTGCAGTTCAACGACCCTGTGGTTCCAGAGGGGACGGAGGAACAGATCGACTGGCCTGCAGCCATGATGTCAACCTGAGGTCCATCATTCGAGAAAGACGTCGACTGCCCCGTCGTGTCATCAACTGCACCCACAGTGATCGCTGTCGAAATGCATCCCGGGGACGAAACTCCATTCGATCGCCCCTCGTTCCCAGCAGCAATCACAGTGGCAATTCCCACTTGCGCCAACTGATCAATGAAACCCTTGAGAGGGTCGCTGTCGCAATATCCGGTGTTTAGCGTTCCATCCCCGAGACTCAAATTCACAGACGAAAGGCCACTAAACGTTGCGCGCTTGTTGTACAGCCATTGGAGAGCATTGATGATGTCCCCCTCTTCTGCACTAAGGCGTTGCAGCGCACCGTTGTAGGAAAAGACGTTAACTGCCACTAAAGACGCCTCTGGAGCGATCCCCGAAACCGCAGTTGCCCCTGACCCTCCAACGGCTATCCCTGCAACATGAGTTCCATGAGCGCATCTTGGTATTTGTGCTACCGGACAAGGTGCGGCCGAACCGGGAATCGGGGGCTGGGAGACACCCATTGACGTCCCATTGGGGCATGGCGAGGTGTACAAAGAAAAAGCGGTAGCGAAACACCCCTCCCAAATTGATGCAGGTGCAGTGGAAAGAAAAGTATGTCCAACGGCGACGCCACTATCGACAATCGCGACTGTTGCCCCCCCGCCTTTCTTTGCATTCGCCCACGCAAGATTCGCCCCCTGGGCTGTCGTTGCATTCGTCGACGTCGGCGAAAACGATTGAAGCGACGGAGCGAGATCTGAAACTGCTGTCGGGCTGAACTCCCGTGACTGCTTTACTACGGTGACATCTTTAGATTTTTCCAGCGCGTCCAAACCGAAACGATCGACAGTCATTGGGATAGTCGCTACCGTCAGTTCTCGGCTTTCGTGGCTATAACTCCCCGGCGGCAGCGTCTCTAAGAGCGCGTCTAACGCTGTGCGAACCTGTGCTGCTTTCTCTGCATCGCTCCCTGAAGGATCCACATCTAAGACAACAACGACGGAAGCTGAGCCTTTTGTATCGATTGCTTCGACAGCCTTCGAATCGACTTTCGGCTCTAGCGAAGGAACCACTGCATTCGGAACAGCCGAAGCGGCGGAATTTGCGTCCAACGACGTTGACGTCGTTACTTCTCCTGATTGTGCCGTACTTGACGTCACTGACTCTTCGGAGAGATGTGCCTCACCGCGAAAGAAAACCAATGAGCAAAGGGCGACGAGAACAACAAAGAACGCGCCCACGCCTAGAACTCGACCTCGTCGGTTTTCGGACATAAACGGCTCCATCGCGTCTCGAATTTTGCGGCTGCAAAGGCATTGTCACAAGTATCAACCGCCTGGAGGCGCAAATAAAGTCACCTCCGTTCAACTAAGGAAACGCTCCTGACGGAATTCTCTTTTCTTCAATCTCCCCCCCAGCCTACGCGTCACGCCATGAACTGTCTCAGACGGGCTCAGGCACCCATCCGCCACTCGTTACACTTCTCATCACTCCGTAGTTTCTACGGCATTCAGCGCATCAAGCAGCGGCTGTACATGGCCGCCTACATAGTTGCCCTCGAACTCCCACTTTTCAGATGCCGAGGCATGGAGCACTTCGAAGGTGCGGACCGTGGCTCGCACGTGGACCTCGACCTCAATCTCGGCTCGGGGCAGCGCAAAGAGCACTTCGCCTGCAGTGCGGTGCATCGCCTTGTGGCCAACATGCCACGCGTAAATGTTCTTCTCGGACACCGCAATGAGCGTGAAGTACGGGGCTTGATGAATCACCATGCCGTCATCGGTCCTCGTGACGAGGCCGCCACTGTTGTGGCCTTTCTTGTAGCCAATGGCCGTGCCGGCAAGGCTCAGTACGGCGCCAGCAATGCCGCCGCCCACCATGTCGCTCGCCACATCTCCGGCTTCCATCCCAGCCAACGTTCCACCCGAAGTCCCTCGGGCCTGAAACCACGCTGCGGCAATGATCGTGTCAGTGTCGCCGACCGCCTTCTGCGCGATTGCGACAACGTTTTCTTCACTCATCTCAGCCCCTCGGTGTTTGGTTGGTAGATCGTGACACACGAGATGGGATGCAGTTCAGTCATAGATCGCCTCGACCGACCAACTCCCCTGTTCGATCTGCACGAGCAATGCCCGACCATCGGCCAACGCCAGTTGCAATCGGGCACGGCGACGATGTGTGAGTTGGTCCCACCACCGCTCATCGCATGGCCATGGTCCTGCCCACCCCAAGATTGAGACCCCGCCTCGTGCCGCGTCATCGAGTCTCACCATTGAAGGTTCAGCACTCAGCGTTCCCCTCCCACTCACCCACACCGAAGCACCCCGCACATCAAGCACCTGGATTGGTAGCAGTTCAGTCGGAAGCAAGGTTGGTAACGGTGAAGGCACTCGTCCAGGCCACGGAGCGTCAAGCGCAACGCCGCGTCCTTGACCATCGTCACCACCAACGCCAACAAACGGCGCTCGCACTACAACATCGGCTGGGCCTCGGCCACCACGCCGTTCAGGGACAGTGACTGCAGCAACTCCCAACATCCCCTGCACGCGCGCCAACGCCCGACCAGCGCGTTCATCGGCCTCGGTCTCACCGCCCCAGAACCCATGTTGCCGTCCTCGGGCGGGCATCACTTCGTCAGGAACGAGTAGCAACCTTGAAACCCCGCCACTTGGCCGTTGCGCGCTCGGACCGTTCAGCCATCCATCA
Source organism: Actinomycetota bacterium (assembly GCA_009703275.1). Lineage (GTDB taxonomy): Bacteria > Actinomycetota > Acidimicrobiia > Acidimicrobiales > Acidimicrobilacustridaceae > Acidimicrobilacustris. Next base: position 3,352 of record WLGJ01000092.1, on the reverse strand, counting down.
AGTTGCCAACGAACACGGTCGACAATTCCCGTTGACGACAAAGCTCCTTCGTGACGCCACACACGTTCAAGCCGTTCACCCGCATCGGTTTCGACCACCACCAGCAAACGGGTGCATGCCAAACCTTCCGCACAAAGCTGATCGTGCAGATCATCGGCAACCGAGCGCGCGGCAAACGCAGCAATATCGACGCGTTCAGCAGGCGGATCAATGACCGACTCGACATCGAATGATCGCGGCGGAGGCCCAACCGAGGACGGTCGATCGTCAATCCCCCGAGCGAGTCGGTGAAGAAATCGACCTTCAACACCAAACCGAGCAACAACATCGTCAACATTGAGCGCAGCAAAGTCTCCGATTCGACGCAACCCGAGTCGGTACAAGACATCGGCCAACTCGGGACGACCAAGCACGCTCACCGGAAATGGCGAGAGAAATTTTGCTGATTGCCCTGAAGGGATCACGCTCACATGGCCGGGCCGAGCAACCGCGAGTTCTGCAGCTCGGGTTGCAGCAAAGATGCCATCGGCGACACCGACCCCAACAGCATCAAACCAACCCGACGATCCCAATGCTTCGTCGATCTCAGAGGCCACCAATCTCGCTAACGGATCGTCTCCACCGAAATACCGAGAAGGCCCAAGGGTTGGAAAGGCAAGCGATCCAGGAGAAGACAGTTCAACTCGTGGAGTGAACTGATCAACAAGCGAAGCGATTGAAGCAAATACTCGAGCATCGCGGTCGGGGTCGGGATCAACAATGTGCAACCCCGGACACCGACGTTGCGCATCGCGACGACGAAGTCCAACCTCAACCCCTTCTGCGCGAGCTGCTGGCGAAGTCGCCGTCACCCTGTTTGCCGCAATGACTGCAACGGCTTCATCGGCCGAGGCTGCGGTTGCGATCACCGGCCAATCCGGACACAGCACGACCAGTGTCCGCACGTTCATAACATCACCATGTCAACGACTGAACGCGACAACCGTCCCGTCCTCGCGTTCAGACTCTGCAATTGCGACCTGCGCGTCGACAGATGGCAACAACAACTCGCATCGAGCCATGCGACTCGCTCTTCCCCGCCCATTGACGCCAACACGCACACGACGCGAGCGCAGGTGGCCGTAACCGCAACCCAAACCCTCCCATTGCGCGTCGCCAACAGTGAGTGAAAGATCGGCAGACAACGAAGAGTTCACGGCACCGCCCGGAGACACCACGATGAGGATTGATCCTCGTTCACGAAGTCGTGACGCAAGCCGACGGCCATCGGATGGACGCAGCGAAAGCCGCGCATCAAGCACGATGACATCGACCGCACCAATCAGTGCCGCGAGCACATCGACATGCCGTCCCGAGTTTCCTGGATCAATGAAGGCAATCCGTTCTGCATCGAGGTTCGCTTCAAGAACTGCAACTGGCGCGAGATCGTTTAGCCCCACAACCACGACCCATGACCCTGACTGGGACGCGGCCGTGCTCAGTTGCAGTGCCAGCGAGGTTGCCCCCACTCCACCGATAGTGATGGTCGAACCACGAATGAGCCCTCCATCGGGCACGAGCCGTTCCAGAGGTTCGACCACTGGAACCACCGCTTGGCGCGCCAAGACCACCGGCCGAATGCGTTCAGCCAGTTCTTGCAACGAAGGCGGCGCTACAGAGGAAGGAAGAGCGGCGGGAAGAACCACCCCACCAGTATCGAACAGATGTTCGATGAAGGCAACTGGTTAGTCGCCGAACCCTTCAGGCATAACGACTTCGACGCCTTCTCGGTAATAGATGAAGAGTTCCTCGAGCCGTTCCTTCAGCCCGGAAGACCCACCGCTGACGCTCACCGTGATGACATTGCCATTGACGTGCACCGATTCAACGCCACCAGCCTCGAACAACGTGCGGGCGACAAGATCGGCCGGGCGATCAGCCAGGACATCGTCGGCCGAACGGTAAATCTCGTGCCCCATACCGGTGAGGGGACGATTGGTCTCAAAGCGGACCACGCCGCTCACTGAGGACGGCTTTTCGATGACGGTAACTGGCTGACCCATGACGGTGAATGTAGCCGGGTCAGGCCCGACTGCCCTCCATCGGTAAACCATCGCGGCCGCTGCGCAGCGCAACTGCCCCGATCTGCCAGACCAGAGCGGCAAGAACCACCGACACCACGCCCAACCCCACATGCACGATCTTGAACGGAGCTCCGTGGTCGGCCACGAGGATCATGGGCACTCGGACGAGCCACACCACCACCGTGAGCACAGCCGCCGCCATGAGAACTTTCGCTCCCCCGGCACCGAGATCTGATTTCCAGGCCTTTGCCACAACGACCACAACTGCCAGCGCGAATCCCAGAAGCACAAGTGAAAGCACAGTGGAAAATGTTTTGGCGCCGGCGGATTCTTCGGAACGCAACGTATTGGAGATGCGATTACCCCAGACAAATGCCGTCCATGCGACAAAGGCGAGAAGGACGATGCGGGAGCGGGGATTCATGGGGTGAGGGTACCCGCAACCCGGCTCGCACCGAACTACCCGGCGTTAAACAGACTCGCCTGCGCCGAGACCGGATCAGAACGATGAATACCCGACCACGGCAGATCGTCCATGTACGACCATGAGCGCCGATGAATTGTGGTCGGCCCCAATGCGGAAAGCGCCATGCGGTGTCGCGGGCATGGATAGCCCTTGTTGCGATGGAAGTCGTAGGCCGGGAAATTCTCGGCCTCGGCCCGCATCATGCGATCGCGACTCACCTTCGCCAAGATTGAGGCAGCCGCAATCGACACACACGTCGCATCACCCTTTACGATCGTCTTCGTGATTCCGCCGCCCACAAAATCATGCGAACCATCAAGCAATACTCGGTCGGGCCGAATGCCAAGCGATTCAATCGCGCGACTCGCTGCAAGTCGCAATGCTGCAGACATACCCAGGTCATCACATTCCTGATGCGTCACGATGCCAAGTGACCATGCGTCGCACCACTCGGCAACGCGATCGAACATCGACTCGCGCTCTGTTTCGGTCAGCATCTTGGAATCACGCAGTTTGTAGACTCGTCGATCCTTCGGAACAACCGCAGCTCCGATGACAAGAGGACCGGCCCAAGCTCCGCGACCAACTTCGTCGAGCCCGACAACAGTCGAGTGCCCCTCGGCCCACAATTGTTTTTCATTCATGAGCGTTGGCGAACTGTTACGCAGACCCGCGCGAAGTTGCCGAACTGAACCAGCCATGACGTCGAACGTAGCGGCGAGGACTGTGTCAGCCCGGGATCACTTCGCGATCCAGGTCTCCGTGAGTTTCACGGTGCCTCCCTGGAACGACTGCGCCTTTGCCCCATCAGGAAGCGTCATTG
>WLGJ01000091.1 GCA_009703275.1 Actinomycetota bacterium | reverse complement strand
GAAGCCTTACGAGGAGCATCAAATGCCTGACCGCAAACCACTCATCTCCGGTAACTGGAAGATGAACCTCAATCACTTCGAGGCAACAGCAACGCTCGACAAGTTGCGCTATCTCCTTTCGAAGGACGATTACGAAGCAGTCGATGTGTCGGTGCACCCACCGTTTACCGACATTCGTACCGTGCAGACCTTCCTTGAAAGCGAAAAGGTTCCGATCGCTCTCGGTGCGCAGAACTGCCACTGGGAAGCCAACGGCGCCTACACCGGTGAAGTTGCTCCGGGAATGCTCTTCAAACTCAACGTGTCGTACGTGATCGTCGGACACAGCGAACGACGCGAGATCTTCGGCGAAGACGACGTCATCGTCGCCCGCAAAGTGAAGTCCGTCTTCGAAAACGGCATGACCCCAATCCTGTGCTGTGGTGAAACGCTCGAAGAACGTGAAGGTGAAGCCACCCGCGGAAAGGTGACTGGCCAGATCCACGCCGGCATCGAAGCCCTCAAGCCCGAGCAGGTGGCCTCCATGGTCCTCGCTTACGAACCGATCTGGGCCATCGGCACAGGCCGCACCGCAAGCGCTGAAGATGCACAGCAGGTCTGCAGTTGGATCCGAGCCAAGGTGAAGGAAATGAAGGGTGCGGATGCGGCCAAGGCCGTTCGCATTCAGTACGGCGGCTCGGTCAAGGCGGGAAATGCTGCCGAACTCATGAGTCAGCCCGATATCGATGGTGCACTCGTTGGTGGAGCGGCCCTCGATCCCGAGGAATTCGCCCGAATCGTCCAGTTCCGACTGTCCTGATAACGTTTGCGCCGTGCTGATCGCTGTCCTCATCGTCCAGGTGCTCTCCGCCCTCACCCTTATCTTCCTCGTCCTGCTTCACAGCGGTCGGGGTGGTGGCCTGTCCGACATGTTCGGTGGTGGCTTGGGGGCGTCAGCTGCAGGGTCAACTGTCGTTGAGAAGAATCTCGATCGCATCACCGTGGTTGCGGCCGTCATTTTCATGTTTGCGTCGGTCGCACTCGCACTCCTGCTCGACAAGTAGGTCACCATGGGTCTACCCGACCCTGCAGCACTTTCACTTCGCGACGTCACGCTTGTTCGTGAAGGTCGAGCGATTCTCGACTCTGTCACCTGGACCGTTGGCGCCTCCGAACGATGGGTGGTGCTCGGGCGTAACGGCTGCGGAAAGTCGACGTTGATGAAGATCGCGTCGCTGTATTTACACCCCTCCTCGGGTGAGGTTGATGTGTTAGGTGAGACTCTTGGGCGAACCGACGTGCGGTCACTGCGCAAGCGCATCGGTGTTGCCAGTTCAGGAATGGCCGATCAACTTCGATCCGACCTCATTGCGGCCGATGTTGTCATGACGGCAAAGAACGCGGCGCTTGAAACGTGGTGGCATGCCTATGACGACGCCGATCGGCAACGAGCGCGCGACTGCCTTGAGCGAATGGAAATTGGTCGATTGGCCGATCGCAGCTTCGCCACCTTGTCCTCGGGGGAGAAGCAGCGAGTCCTGCTGGCCAGAACCTTGATGCCCGAACCTGGTCTTCTCCTTCTCGATGAACCGACCGCTGGACTCGACCTTGCTGGTCGTGAAGACCTCGTTCGCACGTTGGGTGTTCTTGCTGTGGGTGTCGATACACCTGCGATTGTTCTGGTTACCCACCATGTTGAAGAGATCCCTGAAGGATTCACTCACGTCCTGATGCTTCGCGAAGGTCGGGTGCTCAGTGCTGGAACACTCGATGACGTGCTCACTGAAGCGAATCTTTCCGAGTGCTTTGAAATGCCGCTTGGCCTTGAACGACGTCATGGTCGATGGTGGGCATGGGGGACTGAAGCGTGAACCCAGTACTCGGCCTTGTTGCGGTGTTCTTTCTCATCATCGCGAATGGGTTTTTCGTCGCAGCCGAATTCGCGTTGGTCGCTGTTGATCGAGCGAAGGTTGAAAACGATGTTGAGGCGGGTCGACGGCGCGCTCGAGTTGCAAAAGGACTTCTTGCCCGCCTGTCATTTCATCTGTCCGGTGCACAACTCGGTATCACGGTGACATCACTGCTCATCGGTTTTTTGGCTGAGCCTGCGATTGCTGAACTCCTGCACCCTGTACTTGAACCGTTGTTGGGTTCGACTGCGATGATTGGTGTTTCGCTCGTTATCGCAATCTTTCTCGCAACAGTCGTGCAGATGATTGTCGGTGAATTGGTACCAAAGGGTCTGGCCATTGCCCGACCTGAAACGACGGTGTACTACCTCGGTCCGCTTGTGCGGATGTACGGAATCATTTTTGGACCTCTCATTCGCATGTTGAACGGAGCAGCGAACCGCACCGTTCGTATGCTCGGTGTTGAGCCAACCGAAGAGCTTTCGCATGTTCGAACGCTCTCTGAGATGCAGATCCTTGTGAGTGCATCAAGTCGTGGCGGAGTCCTCGATGACTCGGCATCGCAGTTGCTCACACGATCGATTCGATTTGAAGGCAAGAGCGCCGAAGACGTTCTCGTTCCGCGTACCGCTGTTACCGCTCTTCAAAGTTCTGACACGGTTGATGCGCTCGTCGAGGCTTCTGTCTCAACGGGGCATTCACGTTTCCTCGTTTACGGTGAGGATCTCGACGACATCGTCGGAACCGTTCACGTTCGCGCAGTTCATGCCGTACCTCGCGAGCAACGTTCCACCACATTGGTCTCCTCGTTGATGCGCCCGATGCTCGAGTTGCCCGAGAGCCGCGATCTTGCTGATGTGCTTAGAGATCTGCGTCGGGCCAGAACCCATCTCGCCGTGGTGGTCGACGAATACGGCGGTACAGCAGGGATCATCACGCTCGAAGACATTCTCGAAGAGATCGTCGGAGAAATCGGCGACGAACATGACCGCCGCATGCCTTCAACGGTTGTTCCAGGCCGACGAAACGAATGGTCGTTACCCGGTGGGCTTCACCCCGATGAAGTGGCTGACCAAGTCGGATGCGTGATCCCTGAAGGAGAGTACGAAACCTTCGCCGGATTCCTCCTTGATCAACTCGGACATCTACCGAACGTTGGCGAGAAGGTGCTGTGGGGCGACTGGAGCTTTGAAGTCGCGGAACTAGATCGTCGTCGTATCTCTCTCGTCACAGTTCGGATGGCGATGCCCGATGCTGCTGACGGCGCTTCTGGCAGTCCTTCGAAGAGTCGCAAGAGGGGAGAAGACTGATATGTGGCCGTTCCTCCTCATCATTGTTCTCCTCGCGGTGAACGGTTTCTTTGTTGCGCTTGAGTTCGCGCTCGTGGGTTCTCGTCGCAGCCGACTCGAGCCACTCGCGGACGCGGGTGATCGCTCTGCGATTCGCGCACTCGCTGCGATGAAGGAGTTGAGTGTCCAACTCGCAGGAGCGCAGTTGGGCATCACCGTTGCGTCACTGCTGCTCGGTCTAATTGGTGAGCCCGCATTTGCTCACTTCATCGAATCTGTTGCTCATCACGCGTCGTGGATTCCGCAAGGATGGATTCGTCCGATTTCTTCGGTGATCGGCCTGCTCGTGATCGTGTTCGCCCACATGGTTTTGGGGGAGATGGTCCCGAAGAACTTGACCCTCACGCACCCTGAATCGGTTCTGAAGATCGTGAGCGGGCCGAATCGTCTCTACCTGCTGTTCGCACGTCCTCTCGTTATCGTCCTCAATTGGTTTGGGAACGTGGGCGTTCGAATGTTTGGCGTCGAGCCGAAAGACGAACTTTCCGACACACATTCGGCGCAAGAACTCGCGGTGCTGGTTTCGGTCTCACACGAAGAAGGTGCGATCCCGGATTTCTCGGCGGAGCTTCTCTCCGGAGTTTTGGATTTTGGCCAGCGAACAGTCGCTTCGGTCATGGTTGCGCGCGAATCGGTTGCCGCTGTTTCGATCGAAGCCACGCCCCGTGAACTTGAAGAAGCAGTCCGCGAACTCGGGCACACACGCCTGTTGGTCGTGGGCGATGGCGGGATCGACGATGTGCGAGGGTTTCTCCACGCAAAGGACTTGCTCACTGTCCCTGATTCGGAGATCGATAATCCAGTTCCATCGCGGTTAGTGCGTCCGACGCTCGAAACTGAATGCGAAAAGCGACTCGAAGATCTCCTGAAAAAGATGCAGTCGACGCGGGTGCACTTCGCAACCGTCTACAACGACGACGAATCAACCGCTGGGATCGTCACCCTTGATGATCTTCTTGAAGAACTGCTGAGCGACCTGACCGAAGAGGGTTAGGCGCCAGTGGCGTGATAGCCGCCATCGACATGGACGATCTCGGCAGTTGTCTGTGGGAACCAATCCGACAGCAGTACAACGCAGGCCTTCGCGACAGCGCTGGAATCGCGAACATTCCAGCCGAGGGGAGCGCGTTCGTCCCACACGTCCTCAAACTTTGAAAAGCCGGGAATTGAACGCGCTGCGATGGTCTTAATGGGACCCGCCGCAACGAGATTCACACGAATCTGCTGTGGGCCCAGATAGCGGGCGAGATAGCGAGATGTGGATTCAAGCGCTGACTTGGCAACACCCATCCAGTCGTACGACGGCCAAGAAACGGTGTTGTCGAAATCGAGCCCGACGATGGAACCGCCCTCGGTCATGAGGGGGGCGACAACATCGGCGAGAGCTTTGAGCGAGTACGCCGAGATGTTCATGGCCACCGAGACGTCTTCCCATGTGGCATCCATAAATGTTCCGCCAAGGCAGACCGGCGGAGCGAAGCCAATCGAATGGAGCGCACCATCGACGCGACCCCACTTCTTCGTGAGGTGTTCTCGGGCAGCATCAAGATGTTCGGGAACCGAGACATCCAGTTCAATGACCTCGGGTTCCACATCGAGCTTCTTTGCGGCCTTGAGGGTGTGCTTCATGCCAGCACCCACGCCGGTGAGAACGATCTCGGCCCCTTCTTGCTGAGCGAGACGGGCGACGCCGAAGCCAAGCGAGGAGTCGTTGAGCACTCCAGTCATCAACAGTCGCTTACCTTCAAGCAGTCCCATGGTTCCTCCGATCGCGGTTACGGGTGAGACGTTACGTTGCCGAACCCGCAATTCGGCGGAACAGCGCGATGAGCGAGCAATGGTCCGCTACGGTTCGCCGCATGCAGATCGGAATCGTGGGCGCTACGGGCCCAGCAGGAAGCGCCCTCGGAATCAGACTCGCTTCGGCAGGTCATCAGGTGATCCTTGGCTCACGAAGCGAGGAACGAGCAGCCGAGGTCGTCGATGGAATCATCGCCAAGTGGCCCGATCGCAACCTTTCCATCACCGCCGCCGACAACGCTGGCGCAGCATCGGCACAACTGATCGTGATCGCAACTCCATGGGACGCAGCATGGACAACGGCAAAGTCGGTCTCTGATCTCCTCGAAGGCAAGATCGTTATTTGCATGGCGAATGCGCTCATTCGCGTTGGTCACGAATTCCAGCCCCTCGTTCCTCCTCGCGGATCTGTCGCTGCCAGTGTCCAGGCCGCAGTTCCCCGTTCACTTGTTGTGGGTGCGTTGCATCATGTTCCCGCAAAGGAACTCGCCGACCTCGATCACCCGATTGAGAGCGACGTACTGGTCTGCTCCGATCACGCGGTGGCAAAGCGCGTCTCAATGGATCTCATTAACGAGATGCCAAACATGAGGGCTCTCGATGCCGGTGACCTCACTCAAGCCGCGCCGATTGAAGCGTTCACGGCAGTGCTGCTCGAACTGAATCTCAAGTACAAGACCCGCGTTGCGGTGAAGTTCACCGGAATCGATCCCGAAAAGCTTCGATGACTATGGCAACCCCGGCCGGCCCGATGCGCATTTACGACACTGCTCGTCGCGAGGTCGTTGCGTTTGAGCCCGGCCCCGTGGTTCTCATGTACACCTGCGGAATCACGCCGTATGACGCCACACATCTCGGCCATGCGGCGACCTACGTCACCTACGACGTGTTGCAACGGCGTTTGCGTGATCTGGGCCACGAAACTCGATGTGTTCGCAACGTCACTGATGTCGATGACGATCTTCTCCGCAAGGCCCGTGAACTGGGCGTTCATTATCTCGATCTGGCTGCAGCCGAAACCGCTCGCTTCGATGCAGATATGGAAGCGCTCAATGTCGTCGAGTGTTGGAGTGAGCCACGTGCGACTTCCGCAATCGCTGACATTCGCGGTTTCATCGGCATGGTGCTTGACCAAGGTCATGCGTACGAGAGCGGCGGCTCTGTCTATTTCGATGTGAGCTCCTTCGACCGCTTCGGACAGGTGTCGCACTACAGCCGCGACCAGATGATTGACCTTGCTCGTCAGCATGGTGGCAATCCCGATGATCCCAACAAACGCGATCCTCTCGATTTCGTTCTTTGGCAGCCATCTGCGCCCGATGAACCCAGTTGGGAGTCGTTGTGGGGGCCGGGGCGTCCGGGCTGGCATATCGAGTGTTCAGCACTCGCGCTTCGCGAACTCGACACCACAATTGATCTTCATGGTGGCGGCTCCGACCTCATCTTCCCGCATCACGAATGTGAAGCTGCTCAGAGCGAAGCCGCTACCGGACAGCCCTTTGTGCGTCACTGGATGCATCAGGCAATGGTTCGCATGGACGGCGAGAAGATGTCGAAGTCGCTCGGCAATCTCGTCTTCATCAGTGAATTACGCAAGACCTGGGATGTTCGAGCGATTCGTTTGGCGATCGTTGCGCATCATTACCGCGACTCATGGGAATGGCATGACGAAATCATGCCGATCTCAGCAGCTCGTCTTGAACTCTGGTTGGCCGCCACCGCTGCTCCGGGTGCTGTCGATAGTCAGGCAGCGCTCGACGAGGTCCGGGCCCGACTCGACGACGATCTCGATACACCGGGTGCAGTTGAAGTAATTGACCGAGCGGTCGAGCGAGGCGAGGGTGTGGCGTCTGCTGCAGAACTCCTCGGCGTCTTCCTCGTCGGCGAGCCTCAGCGCTGATCTCGTAACTGCTTCCGGGACGCCAGAGCGCAACGGGTACGCTCGCCGTTATGCCTGACGAGATCACGATCACCCTTCCTGACGGTTCCGAGCGCTCTGTTCCCGCCGGCACAACCGTCGCTGGGCTCGCTTCGTCTATCGGTTCACGCCTTGCGAAGGCTGCCGTGATCGGTGCAG
>WLGJ01000090.1 GCA_009703275.1 Actinomycetota bacterium | reverse complement strand
GATGTTCCAACGATCTGTTCTCCCGAAGGTTCGACTCCGGCGCGGTCGAGCAATGTACGTAACTCGACTCCTTGCCACATCGCAGTGCCGATCAACGTGCCGCCTACCCGGTTGGAAACACACGCAAGTGTGATTGGAGCTTCAACCTGGGGCATTGCCAGCAACTCGTCGTAACTGATGGAGAACGGGGTTCGAACATTGCCCTTGATCTCGAGTCGCCAGTTTGCGAGGTCGACCCTTGGGACGCTCAACGCAGTGTCGATACGAAAGAAGTCATCGTTGGGAGTCATCAAGGGCGTAATGCCCTCGATGTTGAGATTGGGAGTGGACGCTAAGGAACGAAGTTGTGGCGGCAACGTGGCGACAGGAGTGGGGAGGGGGGAGGTGTTGGCGGCCACTGCACTGCCGCCGCCTGAACCGCCTGAGGAAAGAGCCTTGGCCCCTGTCGCAACGACCGCAGTTCCAGCAGCGGCAATTCCCGCCCATCGCAGAAACGAACGCCGAGTACCCGCAACTCTCCGGTTGCTCGGTGGCGTCGATTCCTCTGCTGTTGACGGCTCGTCCATGGGTTCATTCAACTCCGTCTCCGACCCTGTGCAACGGTCGGGGCGGCGAGAAGGCGTTTCCCTTGGCTTTTCGCCCGAATTGTGGGCTCGAATTCCTTAGTTCTGGCGGTGACGAGCGTTCATCAGTCGAACGGTGCCGGTCTTAGAGCGGATCACAAGCGACTGCGTTGAAACGAAACCGGCGCTGACGTGAACGCCCTTGAGGAGTTCGCCGTCGGTGATGCCGGTAGCAGCGAAGAAACAGTTATCACCGGCAACGAGGTCGTCGGTGGAAAGAACCTTGCTGAGGTCGTAGCCAGCGGCGATTGCTGCGCTGCGCTCGTCGTCATTGCGTGGCCAGAGGCGACCCTGAAGTTCGCCGCCCATTCCCTTAAGAGCTGCTGCGGCGATAACGCCTTCGGGGGTGCCGCCAATACCGAACATGATGTCGGCGCCGGAATCGGGCCATGCCGTCGTGATTGCACCGGCAACGTCGCCATCGGGAATGAGTCGAATGCGGGCACCGGCTTCGCGAATTTCGGCAACGAGGTCATCGTGACGGTCGCGGTCAAGAACAACTGCGGTGACGTCGCGAATGTCGATGCGCTTGGCTTTCGCAACGGTTTTGAGGTTCTCGGTTGCGGAGAGTTCGATGCTGCACATCCCGACGAGTTCGGGGCCCACAGCAAGCTTGTCCATGTAGACGCACGGACCTGGATCGAACATCGAACCCTTTTCTGAAAGGGCGATGACGGCGAGTGCATTGCCTCGACCCTTTGAGGTCAGGGTGGTGCCATCGATTGGGTCGACTGCGATATCGCACTCGGGGGGTGAGCCGTCGCCGATGCGCTCGCCGTTGTAGAGCATCGGGGCTTCGTCCTTCTCGCCCTCGCCGATAATGACGGTGCCGTCCATGGAGACGGTCCGAAGGGCGAGGCGCATGGCATCGACGGCGGCGCCATCGGCGCCTTCCTTGTCGCCACGGCCCATCCAACGGCTGGCGGCGAGGGCAGCGGCCTCGGTCACACGGACGAGATCGAGGGCAATGTTGCGGTCAAGGGGCACGTCAGTCATGGGGGCAGACGATACTGCCTCGGCCCCGCCCGACCGGATCCTCAGACAGGCAGGGCGATACCCTCGCTCCGTGGTGGCGCTGGCTGAACTTGAAATCTTCTGCTCTCGCCCTCACGCGCCCACGCGACGGGTTGCCCTTGGAACCAGCCACCTTCCCTGCGCGCCCTCCCCAGGCTTTGGTGGAGTCCTTCTCGGAGGGGTCGCGGCCCGCTTTGTGGCGGAGATCGACCCGGACATGGTTCCTGACCTTGAGGCGCTCACTCACGAACTTGAAGCCGGTCGCCGTGTTTCGCAGCCTCGACTTCGGTTCCGATTGCAGGTCGACACCGTTGGGCTCGACGCTGTGACCCACCGGTTGATCGAGAACGGTGATTCGCTTGCTTTCGAATTCGATGACCGTGGTGCGCCAGAGCAGCAGATTCTTGGGGCGGCGTACTCGGCCAGCTTGCTTCCGCCGTCGGAGCGTCGGCCGGTCATGTCCATCATTCGGCGCGCCATTTCTTGGGGCGGCCCGGTTGGTCCCGAACTCATCGCGTCACTCAGCGGTTTTCGTGGTGGTGTCACCGGTTCGAAAAGCGCGGTTGGCGATCCCGTGAAGTGGGCGTTGGAGCGACTTGGCTTTGCTCGCGGATCAAACGCGCCGTCATCTCGCGACGTGCAACGTAACTATCGAGAACGTTTGCGCGAGGTTCATCCCGATCATGGGGCTGAGGTCGTTGGGGCGGCTCAGCGAATCGCTGAACTCTCCGAGGCTCGTCGTATTCTCATCGGACGATGAGTTCTGCGGGAGCACTTCTTCTTGCACCAGGTGCTGGTGCCGACCGAAACCACCACACGTTGTGCGCTGTTGCCGATGCTCTTTCGCCGCTTCCAGTAGAGCGAATGGATTTTCCTGCTCGTAAGGCCGGGCGCAAAGGAGTTGACCGCGCTCCTGTGGCGGTAGCTGCGGTTGCCACTGAAGCCGCCCAACTTGTTTCTGGCGCAAAGATCCGAGCGAATCGTTTAGTTGTGGGTGGACGATCATTTGGTGGTCGCATGTGCTCGATGGCCGTTGCCGATGGGCTCCTGGCAGCGGGACTCGTCCTACTGAGTTACCCGCTTCACCCTCCTGGCAAACCCGAGGTACTGAGGGTCGATCACTTTTCCGCTCTCAATGTTCCGTGCTTGTTCATCAGTGGTGAGAAAGATCCGTTCGGAACTCCTGCCGAATTCGCGAAGCATCTGAAAAAGATCCCGGGCGATGTCACATTCATCGTTGTGCCCGGAGCTCATGATCCGCGTGGCCAAGACGAGGTCATCGCTGAACAGGTCCGGATCTGGATGCGCGCATTGCGTTAAGTACGCGAGTTACTCATCGGCCGTGTTCGTGGTCCGACGGGTTGAGATCTTCAAGTTCGCGACGTGCCGTCTCCGGGAACCAGATCAACACGACAAGGACAAGCAGCGCTGGAGCGATTGCGACGATCGCCATTGCTTGACCAAGTCCGCCCAACTGATCTGCCAACCAACCAACAGTGAGCAGACCAAGGCTGCTTCCTGTTACGGCAACAACTTGGAGGCCACCGTTCGCAGTTCCGCGTTGGCTTGTGGGGAACAGTTCGGGTCCATAGACCGCCAGCGCCGGTACCGCGACTGCGCCGATAACTGCAGCAGTAACCGATGCAAGCCACAACGGCCAGCCCCATGAGAGATACGACACGACGGTAAACAACACGCCTCCGGCAATGCCGATTGCTCCAATGACGCGTCGTCCGTGACGGTCGGCCAACTTTCCACCAACAACGATGCCGATTCCGCCCGGTGTGTTTGTGGCAAGAACGAAGACGGCGATGAGAATGCCGGAGAATCCGCGTTCAGTTCGAAGGAATTCGTTGAGGAATTGGGCAGCGGGGGCGAGGAAGAGGGACCAAAGAAACGCGCCTGTCGCCAACAATGCGAATCGTCGCCAATGAATCCGATCCTTGAGCGCGCGTCCGCTTGCTGCGGCCAATCTGCGCTGGCGAGATTCGAATCGTTTCGTTTCCGGGAGTCGACGAGCCATCTGGAGACATGGATAGATGGCAATCAATGGAACGAGATACGCAACGCGCCATGCGCCTAGTGCGACATCGACATAAACAAGATTCAGGACACACAATCCCGCGCCGAGTGCTGCGGTCATTGTCACGACAGAAACAGCGAAAGCGCGGGTGCCTGCTGGCATCTCCTCGGCAGCCATGACTGCAATGAGGATGACCACGACGGTCGAAAGTGATCTCGCGAACGTTTGGGATACCCCAAGCCAAACCATTCCTGTCGATGCTGCGCCGACGGCAGTGATGAGGCATGCGCCGATCAGTGCACCAACGAGAACGCGTTTGCGTCCATGTCTGTCGGCGAGCGCAACGATGCCGAGAGAAAGGAGTACGCCAATGCGCACAATCGCCAGGAGCGTTCCTTGTTCGCCTGTACCTGCTCCGAATTGATCGGCTGCGTAGGTGAGGGTTTGAGTGATGAGTGTGCCTAAGTAGCCACTGATGACTGCAAAAGCGCAGAGGACGGAGAGCACCGTTGCCGCGCGTGCGTCGAGTGCTTCAGGTGGCGCCCACCAGGGTTGGTGCTGCTCTGCGCGTGGAGGTTGGCGAAGATGGCGACGAAGTGCAGGTCGAAAGAGGATTCCCCACACCGGTACAGCGAGTCGGTAAGTAACAACTTCGTCGACAATCGTGTGGCCATCAGTATCGACACTGAGTTCGACGTTTCGCTGCCATTCGTGGAAGGGCCCGACGTGTGCTTCGAAGGTTGAAGAAGTTGAAGTCTCGTGAGTTCGTCGTTCGACGACGACATCGTTTCGTGGCGCAAGCCACGCTCTTGCCGAGTCGTGAGGAACCCGGTGTCGATGTTGGAGCCTCGTCACGGACGGGGGCCGAACGCAACTGCGTCGCGCCGCCCTCGTTTGAGTTCGAAGAAGGTAGGAAGTTCAAACGATGCAGTGAGGACGTTCCACAGGGCGAGACTTTCGTCGCCAGTCGGAGGTGGGGACACGATTGGTCCGAAGAAGCCGCGGCCTAACTCGGGGACCGCAATGATTGGTGAACCAACCTCGGGTCCGGCGAGTTCCATTGCTTCAGCCACCGATTCAGCGATTGCTGTGTCCCAAGATTCGTCATTGAGTGCATCGGTGGCGAATGAATGGTCGACGGAACACTCAGTCGCACAAGAGGTGATGAGGTCATCGCTTGGATCGTGGTCGTCATGATGAAGACGCGAGCCGTATGCAGTGAACATCGCCCGGATTTCGTCATTGCGGCCTTCGGCGCGAAGCGCTTCGAGAACGCGAGCCATCCGTCGGCTGCATGTCAGCTTGGGCCGGAAGTGTTCGGGAACCTCGCGGTCTTTGTTGAGTTCCGCCAGGCTGAGCGTGCGCCATATGATTGAAACGCCGGAATGGTCGGCAGCTTCGACAAGCCAGCGGCTCGTGTTCCAGGTCCACGGGCAGCAGGGATCTCCGAAGAAGTGCACCGACTCGATCGCCATCAATCGCCCTCGGGGGCGGGTGGATCGCTTGCATCGGGGTGGGCTTGGCCGTTGAGGCGCTTGGCCTGAATCGCTTTCGCTCGTTTGTTTGCGAGCATAAGGAGTCCGACGAAAACGGCGATAGGCACGAGCACCAGGAGTGCTTCGTCCCAACCGCCTTGGTGTCCGAGGATGGCAGCTATCACGGCACGAGTCTCGCACGGTGGAGATGGTTCGCAGGCTCGGGTGTGGCAGAGGGCCGATGAATCCATAGACTCGTTCCGTGCGTGAACAGGTCGAAAAAGTCATCGAGGTCATTCGCCCGGCAATTCAGGCCGATAATGGCGACGTCGTTCTGCACGATGTGAATGAAGAGACCGGTTTGGTCACCGTGGAACTCATTGGTGCCTGCGTCTCGTGTCCCGCCTCAACGGTCACGCTCAAGGCTGGTCTTGAGCGCATTCTCATCGACCGTGTCCCTGGTGTTACCGAAGTCATCGATGCTGGTGCGGCGAACCACGTGATCGGCGAAACTCCAGTCTCTCTCTGAGCAATCGATCGTGACGCCGTTCGCTGTCCTAGCGTGGGGCCATGACCACTCCCGTTGATGCGGACGCTGCAGCACTCCTTGCTGCGGCGAGATCTGGAGATAGATCTGCACTGGCGCGGCTGCTTTCAAAAGTTGAGCGTGGTGGTGATGACGCGCGTTCGGTGAGCGAAGTCACGCACGCGCTAGCCGGCGCCGCAACGACGGTTGGAATTACCGGAGCTCCCGGGGCCGGCAAGTCGACGCTTACATCGGCGCTGGTCCGCGAGATGCGCTCCTCTGATGTCAGCGTTGGTGTGCTCGCGATTGACCCGTCATCTCCGTTCACTGGTGGTGCGATCCTGGGCGACCGAGTGCGAATGGATGAACACGCGCTCGACGAAGAAGTGTTTATTCGGTCGATGGCGACGCGCGGACACCTTGGAGGGCTCTCGGTGGCGGTGCCGGATGCGGCCCGAGTTCTCGACGCTGCAGGTATGCAATGGGTGCTCATCGAGACAGTTGGAGTTGGGCAGGTCGAGGTTGAGATTGCCGGAGAAGCCGACACAACAATCGTTGTGGTCAATCCGGGATGGGGCGACACCGTTCAGGCCAACAAGGCGGGACTCATGGAAATCGCCGACGTCTTTGTTGTGAATAAAGCTGACCGTTCTGGCCTCGAGGAAACGGTTGCTGATCTTGAACGCATGTTGTCGCTTCGAACGGGATCAGAGTGGCGCCCACCAGTTGTGCAAACAATCGCTACCGAAGGTCGCGGCGCCAGTGAGCTGTGGTCAGCGATCCAGCAGCACAATGCGTGGTCACTCGAAAGTGGAGAGTTTGAACGTCGCCGTTCGCTTCGACTCGATCAGGAACTCCGTCGCGTTGTCAACGCACTGATGGCAGCAAAGGTGGAAGAACTCTCTGGCGGCGATGCTTGGCAACGAGCGCGTAGTGAGGTTGCAGCGCGTCATGTGGATCCATGGACTGCGGCGAACGCACTTCTCGCTTGAGGAAAATGTCCTAGGCAATTTGAACTGAATGATCGAGCGCCTCTCGAATTCTCTTGGGCAGCTCGGTACCCTGCGCGACCTTCGAACTGGGGGTGGCAGAGATGCACAGTCGTCGGTATAGGTGGTGTGCGCGTAAGTGGCATGGCGTCGTCGCCGTTGTTGTGGTTCTGAGCGGACTACTTGCGTCAACTGTCGACCAGGCTGGTGGCCAGGCACTCGGCCGCATTGCCAACGGAACGCCTGAGGCCATCGTCGTTGTGACCAGGGACGGGACGTTGGGCTCGTGGCGATCAAGTGGATCGAGCGGCGCTCGTTGGAGATGCGGCTACTACGCAGTCGTCGCACCGCAGATGTCGGTACTCGACCCCACTCCCGTCGTGGATTGGGCCTCTGGTCCGGTGAACCCCGTTCGCGGCGAGTTCTACATGCTCGGGTGCACCGACGCGACAGGCACAAGAGTTCACACCCGCTAT
>WLGJ01000009.1 GCA_009703275.1 Actinomycetota bacterium | reverse complement strand
CTCGGTCTTCGGCATCGCGATCCCCAATGGGAGCCCACGGAGTAACGCCAGCAACGGACTGCGAGAAATAGTCGCGCCAAGGTCCGATGTAGAGGTCGCGCATTGCTGTTCGCACGGACGGGTCTTGCAAAACCACGACCTTCCCCGCCTGGCGGTTACCGCCATTGGGGGCGAACCGCGCGTGATCCAGAATCCGGGCAACAACCTCGTCGTCCACTGATTCGTCAGTGAACTCTCGGACCGAACCCGTTCCTCGAATTGTTGCAACCAGGTCCACTGCGTCCTCCGTCATAATTCGGCCGTCAGCGAACCGAGGACGGGCAGGTTGTCACCGACCGAGGTACTCGTCGCGGATCTGTTGCTTGTAGAGCTTGCCGGTTGGCAATCGGGGCAGCTCGTCGCGGAAATCAAAGATGCGCGGAACCTTGAATCCAGCAAGGTGTTCACGGGCGTACGCGCGCAGAACCTCAACAGTGGCATCGTCTGCGGCGATCCCGGGCTCGAGTTGCACAACCGCGTGCACGTACTCGCCGAACTCGGGATCGGGAAGTCCGAAGACAGCAATGTCGGCAACGTCGGGATGCATGATCAGCGCTGACTCAATTTCAGCGGGGTAAATGTTCACGCCGCCCGAAATGATGGTGAACGCACGCCGGTCGGTGAGGTAGAGGAAACCGTCCTCGTCGAGATATCCAATGTCACCAAGCGTCATCCAGTTATCGCGGTGAGGATGCCGGCTGTTCTTCGTCTTTTCCGGATCTCCGTGATATTCGAAATTTGCTTGGGGTTGTTCGAAATAGACGAGACCAGTTCCACCGGCTTCGAGTTCGTTGCCTTCATCGTCGCAAATATGCGGGATGCCGTTAATTGGCTTACCGACCGAACCCGGGTGCGCCAGCCACTCCTCAGACGTAAGGAATGTCATTCCGGTGCCTTCGGTGCCTGCGTAGTACTCGCTCACGATCGGGCCAAGCCATTCGATCATTTGTCGTTTGGCCTCGGGCGGACACGGTGCTGCGGCATGCACCATCAACTGAAGACTCGACAAGTCGTATCGAGACTTAACCTCATCAGGAAGCGCCAACATTCGCACCATCATCGTGGGCACAACCTGTGCGTGTGTCACCGAATCTCGCTCAACGATGCGCAAGAACTCTTCGGCATCGAACTTTTCGAGCACAACAACCGTGCCGCCAATTTCGTGCACACCACACGACCAAATAATTGCCGCCGAGTGATACAGCGGCGCCGGGCACAAGTAGATCGACTCAGAGTTCATCCCCAACATGAACTGCAGGAGCAACGAAATCGTTCCGCCCTGGCCATCATCAATCGTTCGATCGGGAAGCTCGCGTTTAATTCCCTTCGGCCGACCGGTCGTGCCTGAGGAATAGAGCATGAAGTCGCCACGAGGTTGTTCAGCAAAGACTTCATCGCTCGCTGCGGCAATCGCGTCTTCGTAGGACTCGAAACCATCGACGGTTCCGTCCATCATCAACCGAACCTGACAATCCGGGATGAACTCCAGCATCTCGGTCGCAACCTTCGACTGTTGCGTCGTCGAGATGAATGCTTTCGCGCCTGAATCGGTAATGAGGTAGGCAGCTTCTTCAGCCTGCAGATAGCGGTTCACGGTGACGAGGTACATCCCGGAACGCAGCGCAGCCCAGGCGACTTCGAAGTAGCGAGGATGGTTCTCGGCAAACAACGCCACCATGTCTCCGGCGACAAGACCGCGGTCGTGAAGTAAGCGAGCCAGTCGCCGCGAACGTTCATCGAGTTCGGCGTAGGTCACGACCGTTCCCGAAGATCCCATGATCACTGCGGGTTTATTCGGCGTTGTACGCCCGTACTCTCCCGGATACATAACTCCCCCTCGCCCGAACTGCCCTCGGCTTCAACGAAACGGACCTTAGTAGCGGAGTTCTGTCGATGAGCATCGGCCCGATCGAGTTAGTCGCTGCCGTTCATCATGGTGAGTGCGGCCCGACAGCCCTCGCAGACGGGGTACTGATAGGGGTCGCGGGTGGGGATGAACTTCTCGCCGCACAGTGCAGTGATTTCCTCGCCAAGCACATAGCCACGCATTTGATCGTCCTTACGAATGATGTGCGCGACTTTGCCCTCTTCAAGACCAGGATCAGACGGCCGAGTGTCTTGGCGTTCACTGACATCGGATTCGGTAATCGAGAGACGAACTGCGGTGCTACTCACAGTTTCAGCGTACCGCTCCGCGCAAGAGGTGCCGAGGGTCAGGTTCCCCGCGTGTCCCAGTGCCACGGTTCGCTTGGGAGGTTGTAGAACCCAAACCGACCCGCATTCGCCGCGAGCCACACAAATCCGGGATTGCTCCGAGAATTGATGAACCGGCCATTGGCCATGAAATCAATGGCTAAACCGCGCTCGTGATAGGAGTACCCAGGTCGGGCCGTTGGGGGAGAGCACGCGTCGGGGGGCATCTCCCAAATGGCGTACTGAGTCGTTCCACAGTTCTGACGACGTAACGCGATCTGGGCATTGAAATCTCGGTAGCCGTACCCACTCAGGTTGATGCCGTCTGCGGCGGCAGCGTTCATCAACCCACGGACCCGTTCGGCGACGCTCGATGCAACAGTGATTCCATTCACCGTCGTGAGCGATGGAGTCGGATACGGATTGTTGCCACTTGGTGGCGTTGTTGTTGTCGTTCCCGAGCCACTTGAGGGTGGAGCGGTGGTGTTCGAAGAACCCGAACCCGATCCCGATCCTGATCCCGAACTCGGAACACCGCCGACTGCCTTGGCAAGCGCAGCGGCTTCGGCAGCAATCTGTCGGCCGAGTTCCGCGTCCATACGTGAAAGGAAAGCGGCGTCGGAGAGCGTCTCATCAAGTCGCTGGCGCACTTGACTCGCATATGCCTGTTGCTGGGACTGCGCAACTGACAAAGACTGCAGTGCGCCCTCGGCTTCGGCTGCATGGGTTTCGGCAGCACTCTTGGCCGCCTGAGCACGAGCAAGTTCTTCTTCGAGGCGCGCCTTTGTTGACCGAAGTTGATCGATGACGTCGGAATCACTGCGCGATTGCATGTTCAAGAACGCGTTCCGAGTTGCGTCTTCCTGCGCTGATGCCGCCTCGAATCGGCGCATCAGTTCCTCACCCGGAGGTTCCACATACGCCTTCACGGCGTATTTCGCGACTCGAGCCCGAAGTGCATCGAGATCGCGGGTGGTCTGCGCTGCATCTCTCTCGGCTTGCGCTGCCTCTGCTGCGCTGACCTCGGCTTGACGGCGAGCTTCGGAAAGCACTGCTTGCTGGCCGCGGACGTTTTCTTCCATGGCCTGGAGCGCTGCCATGACCTGCTCCTGCGAACTTTCGAGCGCGTTGACCTTGGCCGCGACCTTGGCCTGCTCCGATCGAACATTCGACCGTTGCGTCCGGGTGTCGGTTGCGACTGCCCCGACGTCGAGCGACGAACCGATGGCCATCCCAAAGGTGCCTGCAAGCGCCAGCGCAGCAAACGCGGTCCAACGCCAAGATCGCTGCTGCAACCTTTGCGGACTCGCACTGCGGGGGGATGTCATGGCCATGGTTCCTCGTCTGATCACGTCAATGACGCAATCGTGGAAGGCCCGGTATCCGCCCGAGGACTCGTTACCTTACTCCAGGTCTCCCCGGTTTGGTCAACCCCTGTGGAAAAACTTGTGGACAGATTTGGGGACGAACTGGGTCTCAGTTGTGGAAAACCCTGTGGAGAACCTTGGCCACCACACCCGTCTGGTCCGTTAAGAGTCAGCGGTACTGTCCAGACCATGACCGACCCGGCCGGATCCCAAGATCCCCTTTCCTCCTTCGAGGCCATTGCCTCACTTCGGCGATCCTCGCTTCGGGTTGACCCTGACCGAGCCATTCCCGACGAGCTTGTCGACCGCTTGATTGCGATTTCGGCCACGGCACCCAATCACCGGCGCACATTCCCTTGGCGGTTTCGCATAATCACTGGCACTGGTCGGGCTGACCTCGGCGAAGCCCTCGCCCAGGATCTTGTCGAGGCCCAGCAACCCGAAGCGAAGATCGAAAAGGCGCGGTCGAAATATCTCCGAGCACCAGTGCTGATCGCGGTGGCGTCGATTGACGGCGAGGACGCCACAATGACTGCCGAAAATCGCGATGCGGTATCGGCTGCCATCCAAACGCTCCTCCTTGGAGCCACCGCTGCTGGTCTCGCTTCGTATTGGTCCACCGGAGCGGCAATGACCTCAGTTCGATTGCGCAAGTTCTGCGGCTTCGACGAAACCGACACGTTCGTGGGGCTGCTCTATCTCGGCTGGCCCATTGGCGATCCTCCCCCGATTGATCGACCAGCGCCTGAGTCACTGCGCATCGGAAGTACCAGCCAAACCTCGTAGGGTCTCGCCGATGCCTGCTGCGAAGAAGAACGCAAAGCGATTCGGACCCAACCGACCCGACGCCCCAGCGTTGGTTCGACGTCAGCGGGTGTGGTCCGTAATTGGCACCTGGTTGTTCATCCTTGTGTTCTTTGTTGCACCAATCGGATTCGGGAACCCACTGTTTGTGATTCCCGCTGTGTTGTTCACGGTTCTTCTCATCTCGACGATTCGCTTGTCTCGTCGACCCGATGGCCCCGACGCTGAAACCCTTGCAAAAGGCGAACTTCGAGCAGCAACAACGAATGATCCAGTCTCGGTAAATGGCGTGTGGTCCCCCGGCGCTCGCGTTCGCGGCGAACCTCCGCAGCGGGGCTTTCTCATTTGCGACGGCAAACGACTTCGTTTCGAGTGCCTCAAAGACGAGGTGCGCTTCGATGCGCCAATCAATCGCGTCGAAGTCATCACTGTGCCGAGCTTCATGCGCCCGCAACTCGATCTGTCAATTGATGGCGTCAATCATTCCGTGCGGTTCTTCCCGACCTGGGATCTCGGCGCAACCTTTGTCGGGCCAACCATTGCCGGCGAGTGGTACGCGCAGTTGCGAGAACTCGGAGCCTCCTGACATGGCTCGCATCAATCACACTCCCGATCCAAATCCGACGCGCGCCAAGGCTCGTGCTCGACGGAACATCAATCTGGTTCTGTGGTGGGGCATTGCACTACTGCTGCTTTTCGTGCTTTCTGCCGGTGCACCGTGGGTTCTGATTCTTCCGTTGCTCGTCATCGGTGCACTCGTCGTCACGAACACCATTCAGGTTGTTCGCGGCGACGGCGCGGAACAACACGCGATTGAGCCCGGTCGACTTGTCCGAGCAACGGCCGAGGATGATCCCGTCTCGGTTCCTGTCACCCGGGCACCTAACCGTCGTGAGAAAGGTCGTCGACGCGGAACGCTTCACTTCGTCGGCGGCAAACTTTCGTTCACCTTTGGTCCGAACCCGAAATCTCGATCGAAGAAGACTGACGAGAACCTCGAGGGAACCACAATCTTTGATTCATGGCCAAGCGACATTGTTCTTGGCCCTCGACCAACAATGATGCGCCCCCAACTCACGATGACCATCGATGGCATCGATCATGTCGTCGAATTCACCATGCCCGAGGATCTCGCAGCCGGAATGCTTGGAAAAGTTGTGGCCGGTGCATGGTTCGACCAGTTAGTCGATCTCGGCGCAATGCCCCAAGGGACGAAGTAGCAAAAGCGGCACCGATTCGCGTTGCTGTCGTGTCAGCATTGACCCGTGGCTCTTCTCCCCCCGGGTCCGCCCGCTGACCAAACCATGCTCGCCAACGCTGTCGACATCCTGCGCGCCGCTGGCGCCTTCACCATGCAGTGGTTCGATAACCCCGCCTTGGACATCACCACCAAAAGTGATGGCACACCAGTAACTGAAGCCGATCGCGGTGCCGAACAAATCGTTCGAGATCGTCTCGCCGCTCTTCATCCCGAGGATTCCGTCCTCGGTGAAGAGCTCGACGATTACATCGGCACCAGCACGAGAACTTGGATTGTCGACCCCATTGATGGCACCAAAGCATTTACTCGCGGAGTGCCGCTGTATTCGAACCTTCTTGCCGTGGTCGACGAACACGGACCACTCATCGGTGTCATCAATCTCCCAGCACTCAACACCACCGTGTATGCCGGTCGCGGTCTCGGATGTTTCCGCGATGGCCGTCCAGTGCGCGTCAGCAACCGAGACACTCCGTCGAGCTGTGTCCTTTCCACCAGTGGCTTCGGTACTTGGGAAGAAGATTCTTTACTCGGCGTGAAGCGAGCAGGATTTGAACTGCGAACTTGGGGCGACGGCTACGGCTACGCCATGGTTGCGTGTGGCGCCCTCGACGCGATGGTCGATCCCCAGGTTTCGCTGTGGGATATTGCGCCAATGCCTGTGATCTTCGATGAGGCCGGCGGAAAATTCACCGGCACCGACGGTAAGGAAGTTTCACTCGTCCCGGGTTCCAATGTCTCGGGCGTTGCATCAAACGGTGTTGTACACGACGCGGTCATTGCCGCATTCAATAACCGCTAACGCTCGTCGTCGTCTTCACACACCGTGTGGTCGTGTCCATGCGCGTGATGGTGCGGGTCATCAATAAGCACAATTCCATCGGCCAAACGCAACAAGCGCCCGCCATAGGCCTCGGCAAGATTCGCTGCAGTGAGGACTTCGTCAGCGGTGCCGCTCGCAACAACTCGGCCAGCTAACAAAACCACGTGGTCGGTTTCGGCTGCTTCAGAAAGGTCATGTGTCGTCATCACGATGGTGCGTCCTGCATCACGCTCTTGGTCGACGACATCAAGAATGTGTTGACGACTTACGACATCAAGACCCGTCACCGGTTCGTCGAGGAGAAGAATGTCGCCTCCTTGTGCCAAACCCTGAGCAACAAACACACGTTGACGCTGACCACCAGAAAGTTCGTGAAGATGGCGTCGGGAGAGGTCACCTAACTCAAGGCGATCCATCGCCTCGTCAACAAGGCGACGATCATCATCTGTCATCCGACCAAAGGCGCCGAGCGTTGCGAATCGTCCCATCGAGACAACTTCGCGAACTGTGACTGGCAATTGATCATTGACCTTTGCCGATTGCATCACATAGGCAACACGGCGGCGCATGTCGTTTGGTGAACCACCAGCGACCGTCAGCGTTCCTGACTCAACCGGCAGCAAACCCACAATCGCGTTCAACAAACTGGATTTCCCAGCACCGTTGGGACCAACCAACGAAGTAACCGCACCGGTCGGCAACGCGAAAGACGCGTCGCGCAGGACCGGGTGCCGGCCATACGCGAGTGTCACGTTGTGCCCCTCGACAGCAATCGCTAACTCGCGCTCAGACATTGGGATGACCGCGACGGGATGCTTCGGGGATGGGAATACGATTGGACACTTCCACAGTCTTGCCCAACCCGCGGAAAACGAGAGCACATGTCCCGTATTGCCCGACAACTCGTCGCCGCACTCGCGATTCTGGTTGGAGTTCTCGCTCTTGGCACGACCGCTGCGTCGGCTCACGCCACGCTGGAAAGCTCTTCCCCCGCCGACGGACAATCCGTTCTCACCTCGCCGAGCGAGATCCGAATCACCTTCAGTGAAGCAGTAACGACGATTTCGGGCGGGCTCAGTGTTCTCAATGCCGATGGCAAGACTGTCGGTACCGGAAACAGCGAAATTGTCGGCGGTCGGACACTTGTTGCACCAATCAGTGAGACCTTGTCAGACGGCACGTACGTCGCGACGTATCGGGTTCTTTCTGCCGATGGTCACCCTGTAAGCGGCTCGATTCTCTTTGGTGTGGGAAACGAGGCGCTTGACCGAAGCGCGCAACCGAGTTCAAGCGGCGATCGGCTTTGGGAAATCATTGGCGGTATTTCTCGCTTCATCATGTACCTCGCCGCGCTCGTCGCCGCAGGTGTCGCGTTTTTCTTGGCCTTCATTCACGATCGCGCTGAGGATCGTTGGCGGATTGTTCCGTTTGTTCGCATTGGTTCGATCCTTGCTCTGTTCAGCGCGATCGGCATCGTGATGAGCCAGGCCGCGCTCCTCACGGGTAAGGGCGCCGGGGCCGTCACCGACTCCAACGTGCTTCGTGATGTTCTCAACCAGAACCTGGGTTGGTCGCTCGCGTTGTTGATGATTGGCTTGGCTGCAGTCCACCTCTCAACCGATATCTCCAAAAAGGTGGTGTCGCAGTCACTCGCCCTCTATGGCGGCCTTGCTGTCACCGTCTCGTTTGCCGTGTGGGGCCACGCGACTGAACTCTCGCCCGAAGCCATCTCGCTCGCTGCCAATGCCATCCATGCCACTGCGGCTGCGCTTTGGCTTGGCGGACTCGTTGGTTTGGTAATGGTGCTTTCGCTGCGCACGCCCGAAACGGTTCGCTCAACCGCTGGGATCATCGGTCGATTTTCGCTGATGGCCTTTTGGTCGGTCATTGCTCTCACCATCGCCGGTCTGACTCTCACCATCACCGGCTCCGACGCGAATCTGAACTCGATCCTCACCACAACTTGGGGTCAGCTCGTTCTCGCCAAAATCGGCCTGACCCTCATCGTCGCGCTCATCGCTGCATGGAACCGACGCACGCTCGTCCCCTCACTCACCAGCCCAACCGAGAACACCAATGAATTAGCGGTTCGGTGGGCAACTCTTCTCCGCACGATCCGAACCGAAGCGGTACTCCTCGTTGCAGTACTCGCGCTGACCGCGATTGTTGTCAACGTTCCCCCCGCTCGAACCGCAGTCGTCGCGAAGACCGACCGAGTCGATATCACCCAACGGGTCGACACCGGCAACGTCCAACTTTCTGTTGATCCAGCGATTGTCGGACCAAATACCGTTTCCGTCCGATACACCGATGGGACCGGACAACCAGTCAATGTGGCCAACAGCATGAGCATTGAATTCTCGCAACCATCGGCCGGACTTGAGCCAATCACCCGGCAAGTGCCAGCCTCAGAGCCCGGAGTCTTTGTGATTCAAGGAAACGAACTCTCAATTCCTGGCACCTGGACAATCACGATCGCAGTTCGAACCAGCGACTTCACTGAACAACGCACCTCATTCGAAGTTCCCGTCCGTCGCTAACCACAGTCAAGGATGCACATGGCCCTCCCCCGACGCTTTCTCATCGCTTCTGCTGCATCGCTCACCGCGCTTGTGGCGTTAGCGGGCCCCGCATTTGCTCACGCGAACGCCAGCGCAAAAGCCGAACAAGCCGGCCGCACGGCAATCACCGTTTCGATTGAACACGGTTGCAATGGCAATCCCGTCACTGGTGTTCGAGTTGCACTTCCGAGCGGAGCAACTGCTGTCACCGGCACCAATTCGGGGGCTTGGACCTCCACCGTGTCGGCCACGGAAATCTCGTGGACTGGCGGCTCAATGCCAGCAAACTCTTCTGCAGACTTCGACTTCAGTCTCGTGTTGGCGCAACCGGCTGGTGAGACCGTCACGCTTCCCACCATCCAAACCTGCACGAACAACACCGAAATCGCATGGATTCAAGCCGCCGGTGGCGAAAAGTCAGAAGCGACCCAGCCCGCGCCAAAAATTGTGGTGCCCGCGAACAGCACGTCGGCTGCTCCGGCAACGACCGCAGTCACCGCTGCAGGTGGTTCGTCAACCACTGCAGTCGCTCGGATGGCGACGGAATCAAACGCTGTCACCGATGCGGGGAGTGAAACCAACGCTTCCGGTCGCTACGTCTTTCTTGGTGTCTGTGCCGTCATTGTGATCGGTGCTGGAGTTCTGTTTCTCAAATATCGCAAGCATCCGACAAAGAGTTAAGTCTCTTCATGACTGTTGTGCGTCGCATGATTCTTGTTGTTGCGATCGCGACTGGGGTCGTGTGTGCAAGCGCAACAGCGGCAAGTTCGCTTTCACTTTCTCCCACCGATTGGCAATCATCGATCATCTCGATTGCACCGTCGACCGACGCTGTCACCGTTGCCGTTCACAACGGTGGTGAGGTCATCCAACTGACGACCGAACCCGGTCACACCGCACTCATTCCGGGCTATCGAAACGAGCCATACCTCCGCGTCACCGCCACCGGCGAGGTGCAGGCGAACCTGAAGTCGCCCACGTGGTGGACCAATAAAAACATGACGGGATCAGGTGCCATTCCCGAATCGGCGGATCCAGCAGCAGAACCGGAATGGTCAAAGATCGCGAACAATGGATCGGTGTCATGGCATGACCACCGCCTCCACGCCATGAATGGGGTCCCCGCTGACACCAACTGGACCGTCCTAGTGACAGTTGATGACATGCCAATGGTGATTCGGGGACAACTCACCAAACTCCCCTCCCACGGCCCCCTTCTTGAGCTCCTTCTCACCATCGTCGCTGCCGCAGCAATCGTGACCCTTGGGTTCCGCCGGGCCTGGACCGCAAGCAGCTCGGCGCTGCTTGTCGGGGCAGCACTCGCGATCATCGTGGCGATCGGTGGATGGACAGCAACCCCGAGCGGCTTCACTCCTCCGCGGCTGTCTCTCCTCGCGTCGGTGCTTGCCGGAGTCTTAGCTGTCGCGTGCGTTGTGCTTCGTGGTTCTTCGCGACGGTTGAAAGTTGTCTCCATGGTCGGAGCAGTTGCAGCGTTGGCCTGGTGGGTCGCGCTGAATTTCAGCTCACTTACCGCGGTCTTCATTCCGAACTCGCTTGACGCCGCGATTGTCCGATTCACCGTCGGACTCGGGTTAGGGATCGTCGTTGGTGTCGCTGTGACGATCGTTGTCAGCGGAGGCTTTACCGACACCGACACCGACGTCGCTGATCACGCAGTTGTCGAGAGCGGGAATGTCGCAGGCCCCGCCTGAATCGGTCGGTCCTTACGCATTGGAACTGGTTCGTAGTGTCCGGCAATGGAACGGCGAAGTTCATGCAGGGCATCGGTGCGAAGTTGGCTCACTCTTGAACGAGTGACTCCTAGTTCGCCCGCTAACTCGGCTGTTGTCTGGCCATCAACGAAATGGCCGAGGATCACCCGGCGCTGGCGCTGCGGCAGTTCGTCGAGTGCTTGGCGGAGATAGGCAAGAAGTTCAGCGTGCTCGAGTAACTCAACGATGTCTCGTTGCCCTCGATCAGCGAGTTCTTCGGTTCGGAATCCCGCCGCAGTCTCGTCGCTCTGGCCTTGATCAAGTCGCCCAACAACACTGGTGTCGAGAAGTGCTTTGACCTTACGGACCTGCTCGGGAGATGTCCCCGCTTCGGCCGCGAGTTCCTCAATCGTCGGGCGACGTCCATAGCGAGCCGTAAGCGAGCTCTCAACCATTTCAATACGACGCGCTGCAGCGCGCAATGATCGCGGCGCCCAGTCGTCGGCACGCACGGCATCGAGTACAGCGCCACGGATGCGCGTTGCGACAAATCGTTCGAATGGAACACCCCGAGTCGAATCGAATCTCCATGCCGCTTCGACAACTCCAAGCGCTCCGGCTCGAATCAGTTCTGCTCGTTCAACATGTCGAGGAAAGTTTGCGGCAATTGAGGCCACCACTTTGGGGACGACCTCAAGCCCTTTCTCGACCAACGCTGCAACTTCGGGATCCATTGATTGCCCGTTCATGTGACTCCCCCTTCGTGCGTGCGCACGCTCCCGCTCCCAGAGTTCGGCGAAACCTCCCCTTCCGCCGCCCATCCCCGCAACCGGTTGATTGCCGGGTCGACACCCTAGGAACGCGCTCGAGCAGTTTTCTGGTCACCCCGGCCCTTTTTTCTGAGTCATCCAGCCCAGATTTCCTGGTGACCCGATCGCACAAGGGCCTTAGGCCCCGGCTTCACCCTCAAATACCGCAGCTCGGACACCCCGGCGAGCCAATTCGGCGAGGAACGCGCGGGAATCAACCGATTCGGCCAAGCCCGCCGCTCCGAATCTACGAAGAGAGCCGTTGACGATGAATCGGCTCGCAACTGCAGCAACTGCCCCGGCGGCAACCGCGGGCCGGTCCATTGCCCCATAGATGAGCACCGAACCACGGCCATTGCTGCGGCCGCGAACTTCGACGCGCACGGCGCCTGGCCCGCCTTCGGGATCAGTGGGCCACAACATCGGGAGTCGAGCCGTGAGGCGATCGCGGCGGGTGGCCGACACTCGAGAGGTCACACGGCGCACGCCCGGGAATGCAGGAACCAACACGAGTGCATCGGGAAGTTCGGCTCGGTAGCAATCCTGCGGACCAATGGGATCAGGGAACCAGCAGAGTTCTCGACCAGAGCCACCCGGTCGTGCATCCCACGACCCGTCACGCCAGTCGATCGCGCCGCGACCAAGAGCACGATGATGTTGACGCGCGCACGCAGGGCCACCGGTTCCCGACTTCGCGATGTGAACCTCGTCGACCTGTTCGAATTTTTTTGCAGCATGCGCAGCGAGCACACACGTCAGTCCGGGGGCAAAGCCGGCACCAATCACTACATGCACGTTGTGTTCGCGTGCTTGCTGATCAAGCGCCAAAAGCGCCCGAACATCGGTCAGATCATCGCTTGTGCTGACGACATGAATGCCGCGACGAACAAACTGTTCAGCAACCTGTGTTTGGGTTCGAGCTGGACCGGCCAACACGACGACATCGACATCGAGCGGATCGTCCAAGGGCCCTCTGTCGATGCTTGCGCGATCACCAAGACTGTTTGCAACCAATTCAACGCGATTACATCGTTCGTCACGAAGCACGACGTCGTCATCATCGGTGGACACAAGTTGGCGCGCGAGACGCGCGCCGACTGCGCCAACGCCCAAGATTCCGATGCGAGCCATGTCAGTCCAGACCGGGTCCGGAGAGCTCTCGCCAACCGCCAGAGCGGGGCGGAGCAACACCCGATCCGCGGAGCCGAACGGCGGCGGCGACAAGCGCCCCCATGCCGATGGCAATCATGGCCCGTCGGAACATTTTCATCGTGGGGCTAGCTGGAATCGAACCAGCGACCTCACCCTTATCAGGGGTGCGCTCTAACCAACTGAGCTATAGCCCCGAACTGGCCGGGGCGTCACCATACCGGACCCCCCTGCAGCCGGGAAAACCGGTTCAGGATCGTTGGTCGGGGGCCGCCTGTGCCGTCTCGAGTTCGACCACCGTAAACCGAAGTCCACCAAAGGCTCCGGCAATGAGATTGAACAACACGCTGGTCACGACGGCGAAGAGCGCTCCGCCTACAAAAAGCACAAAACCGGCGACCGCAGCGCCCTCGAAGACCTTGATTCCGTCGATCGTGAAGGAACTTTCGGCCAACAACTGGGCCAGAAAGTCCTCAACTTTGCCAATGCTGCCTGTGACGACCGCCCCTTGCCACAGGAGCACGCCAGCAACCACGATGATCATCCAGAGACAGAAGGCGAACGACAGCGAAACCCGCAGCATCGACCATGGGTCGAGTCGGGTGACTACGCGTTGCACCTGACGGGCCTGCACTGCCTTGCTCTGTGCCCGTCGGGCCCGGTTTGGCGGGGGTGGCGGGGCGGAGGCAGCCGGGGGCGCCGAGAAGGTCACTCCGGGCGTCTGCTCGACGGTCATCGTCGAAGTGTACGCACCATGACCCTTCGCGACCGACAGGGTCACCATTGTCGCTTTGCCCGGGCCGTGGCTCGTTCGTCGCCGTATCGGACCACAACCTCGACCTCAGAGCCCCGGACCACGAAGGATTCGAGAACGGCCCCGTTGGCCTCGGTGACGGATCCGGCAACGTCCTCGCCCTCGGTCGCACCCGCAAGCGCGGCGGCATCGGCCGCTGACTGTGCTCGGGCCCGCTCATCAACCTGGAACCCAAGCCGAACCACAACGAGCCCCATGAGCATCACGATGGCGAGGACGAGCGCCGCCATCGGAACGATCTGACCCGCCTCGTGTCGACAACGCCGCACGGAACCATTTCGAGTTGAGCCACACCGAACTGAGCCATATCGAAACATGGCGCACTCCCCTGCTGTGAATCACCGGTCCGATCCGCTGAGCGGACGACGAGATCGGTGAAGAACTTTCAGTGGGAGAAGTAACGGGAACGGCGAGAGCCGCCGTGTTGTTCCTAGTCTGGGAAAGAGGTTCAGTCGTCGTCGTCAGTGCCAAGCACCGGAGCAACAGACGCAACGGTTTCGCCGTCGGCGACGTTCATGACCTTGACGCCAGTTGCGTCGCGGCCCTGCGAGGAGATTTCGCGAACCTCCATGCGGATGACGGTGCCGACACTGTTGATCACGAAAATTTCGTCGTCGATGCCGACCATGAAGGCCGCAACAACGGAGCCCTTCTTTTCGTTGATCTTGATGCCACGCACACCCTGACCACCGCGGCCCTGACGATTGAACTTGTCGAGCTGCGTGCGCTTTCCGTACCCACCATCGGTGACAAGCAGGATCGCCGCATCGTCACGAGTGACATCGCAGGAAACGACTTCGTCGCCGGCACGCATCTTCATGCCGCGAACACCAGCAGCGGCGCGACCCATGGCCCGAACTTCGTCCTCGGCAAACCGAATTGCCTGTCCGGCCTTGGTGACCACGAGAATGTCGTCGCCGCCATTCGTGGGAATAACGCGCACGAGTTCGTCGCCGTCTTTGAGGTTGATAGCGATGATGCCCGCACGAAGCGAAGAGTCGTACTCGGTGAACTTGGTCTTCTTGACCTGACCATTTTTGGTGCAGAAGAAGAGGAACTTGTTCGACTCGTAATCGCGCGTGTCGATGATTGCTTGGATCTTCTCATCGGGCTGCAACGGGAGAAGGTTGACGACCGCAGTACCGCGCGCGGTGCGTTCCTTCATTGGGATTTCATGCGCCTTGAGGCGATACACGCGCCCGCGAGTTGAGAAGAACAACAGATACGCGTGTGCCGTGGTGTGGATGATGTGCTGGACGTAGTCCTCATCCTTGAGCTTCGTCCCGGCGACTCCACGACCGCCGCGACCCTGGACCTTGAACGCGTCGGAAGAGACGGTCTTGATGTAACCCTTGGCCGACATCGTGACGACAAGGTCTTCGTCATCGATGAGATCTTCGATGTCGAGGTCGCCGACGTCGAACGTGATCTGGCTACGTCGAGGCTGTCCGAAGGTTTCGCGAACCTTGCCCATTTCTTCAGCGATAACTGCTCGCTTCTTGCCTTCATCGCCCAGAATGGCTTCGAGGTCAGCGATGGTTTCGCGCAGCTTCGCCATTTCTTCTTCGAGTTGCGAGCGGCCCAGTCGGGTGAGACGAGACAGCTGCATATCGAGAATGTGTTCGGCCTGTTCGGTCGAGAATTCGAATGGAGCAGCCATAAGCGCTTCGCGAGCAGCCTGCTTATCGGCTGATGCACGGATAGCAGCGATGATTTCGTCGATGAGATCGAGGGCCTTGAGGAGACCTTCGACGATGTGGGCGCGACGTTGCGCTTCATCGAGGCGGTACTGCGAGCGGCGGGTAATGACCTCGAGTTGATGATCGATGTAGGCAACAAGCGCGTCGCGGAGGTTGAGCGTGCGAGGAATGCCGTCGACAAGCGCCACAGTGTTGACCGCAAAGTTCGTTTGCAGCGGTGTGCGCTTATAGAGGTTGTTGAGAATGACGAGCGCAGGCGCATCACGCTTCAAGCGAAGAACCAAGCGCATCTTGCCCTTGGCGGACTCGTCGTTGAGTTCGGCAATGCCTTCAAGTTCGCGATTGTCGACCAGTTCCTTCACCTTGACGATGAACTGGTTCGGGCTCACCTGATACGGGAGCTCAGTAATCACGATGAAATCGGAACGTGTTCCTTCTTCGATCTCGGCTTTACCGCGAAGTTTGATTGAACCTCGACCAGTTCGGTACGCGTCGATGATTCCTTGGCGTCCCATGATGAGCGCGCCGGTCGGGAAGTCGGGACCCTTGACGAATTCCATGAGGTCGTCGGGTGTTGCTTCCGGGTTTTGCAGAAGGTGATTCACCGCGTCGATGACTTCACCAAGATTGTGCGGCGGAATGTTGGTGGCCATACCAACAGCGATGCCCTGCGAACCGTTTACCAACAGGTTGGGGAAACGGCTGGGGAGAACTACTGGTTCTTGGAACTCACCGGAGTAGTTGTCGACGAAGTCGACAGTGTTTTCGTCGATGTCAGCGAGCATGTCGAGCGCCATCGCCGCAAGACGACATTCTGTGTAACGCGCAGCAGCCGGTGGTTCATCGAGTGAGCCGAAGTTTCCCTTCGGATGTACGAGTGGATGGCGCAACGAAAACGATTGGCCCATACGAACCAACGCGTCGTAGATCGCGGAGTCGCCATGAGGGTGGTACTTGCCCATGACTTCGCCTGTAACTCGCGCGCACTTCATGGTGGGACGATCAGGAAGGGCACGAAGGTCGTACATCCCCCAAAGGATTCGCCGATGAACAGGCTTCAAGCCATCGCGCGCGTCGGGAAGTGCACGAGAAACGATGACGGACATGGCGTAATCGAGGAAGGAGCGTTCCATCTCCTCCTGGATCTCGATTGGCTCAATAGTGCCGAAGGTTGCCGGCGGTGCGTCACCTGAACCGGTGTCGTCTCCTCCGGTGTTTTCGCCGTCGTCCGATGCCTTCTTCTTCGCCATCTGATGCCTGTGGTTCCTGTCGTCGGGCGGCTTCCTCAGATATCGAGGAAGCGCACGTCCTTCGCGTTTGTCTGAATGAAGTGCTTGCGGGATTCAACGTCGTCACCCATAAGCACCGAGAAAATTTCATCGGCGATTGCCGCTTGTTCAACGGTGACCTGGAGAAGGGTGCGCTTGGTGGCATCCATCGTGGTGTCGCCAAGTTCGTCGTAATCCATTTCGCCAAGACCTTTGAGTCGCTGGAACTCTTTCTTGTGGTCCGGCTTTTCGGACAAGAACGCGGTTTTCGCGGTGTCGTCCTTGAGGTAGATCTTTTCTTTACCGACCACCGTTGAATAGAGCGGTGGCTGTGCGATGTACACATGCTGCTGCTCAACGAGTTCTTTCATATGACGGAAGAAGAACGTGAGCAGAAGTGTGCGGATGTGTGAACCGTCGACGTCGGCGTCACACATAAGGATGACTTTGTTGTAGCGAATCTTTTCAACATCGAATTCCGCACTAACGCCGGCGCCGATGGCGGTGATCAGTGTTTGAACTTCGTTGTTCTTGAGCATCTTGTCGAGGCGAGCGCGCTCGACGTTGAGGATCTTGCCTCGAATGGGAAGAATCGCCTGCGTGCGCGGATCGCGAGCAGCCACCGCGGAACCACCAGCGGAATCACCTTCCACGATGAACAATTCGCACTCGTCCGGATTGCGACTCGCGCAATCTTTGAGCTTGTCGGGCATGCCCGCGCCCTCAAGCGCCGACTTTCGCCGAGTTGCATCGCGCGCGTTTCGGGCGGCAAGGCGTGCACGTGATGCAAGGGTTGCCTTCCCGACGATTTTGCGAGCCTCGGCGGGATTTTCTTCGAGCCAATCGGCCAGGCGCTCGTTCGTGGCTTTTTCAACCAGTGAACGCATGGAGACGTTGCCGAGTTTGCCCTTGGTCTGGCCTTCGAACTGTGGTTCGCGCAGCTTCACCGAGATGATTGCGGTGAGGCCTTCACGAATGTCGTCGCCGGTGAGGTTTTCTTCCTTCTCTTTGAGAAGGGACTTCGCACGGGCGTACTTGTTGACGACGTTCGTGATGGACTTCTTGAAGCCTTCTTCGTGCATGCCGCCTTCGATGGTGGCAATGCCGTTGGCGAAGGAATGCATTCCGTCGGCGTTGAAGCCCGTATTCCACTGGAACGCGATTTCGACTTCCTGGTCTTCTTCCGCCTGCTCGTAGTAACCGACCTTCTTGAAGAGTGCTTCTTTCGAAGAGTTCAGGTGACGCACGAAATCGATGATGCCGCCGTCGTACTTGAACACAATGACGTCGGAATTCGTCGCGTCGGGACGCTTGTCCTGGAAACGAATCTCAAGGCCCTTGTTGAGGAACGCCATCATCTGGAATCGCTCAAGCAGGGTCTGGGCACGAAAAACGGTTTCGTCAAAAATTGTGGGATCTGGCCAGAAGCGAACGGTCGTACCTGTACGGCCCTTCGGAGCCTTTCCGCGAACCTCAAGTTTGGTCGTGAGCTTTCCGCCGTTGGTGAAATCCATGTAGTGGCGGTTGTCTGAATGATCGATCTCGACCTCGACACGCTCTGAAAGCGCGTTCACGACAGAAATACCCACGCCGTGCAGACCGCCGGAGACCTTGTATCCGCCACCGCCGAACTTGCCACCGGCGTGAAGGACGGTGAGCACGACCTCGGCCGCGCTCATGCCCTTCATCTTGGGGTCGGGATGCTTATCGACCGGAATGCCTCGGCCGTCATCGACAACCTCGCAGCCGCCGTCGGGCAGCAATGTCACCTCGATGCGAGAGGCATGACCGGCCATTGCTTCATCGACAGAGTTATCGACGACTTCGTAGACCAAGTGATGCAAACCGGCAGGACCGGTGGAACCGATGTACATGCCGGGTCGTTTGCGCACCGCCTCGAGACCCTCGAGGATCGTGATGTCTTTTGCGCCGTACTCTTCGGTGGTTTTCGCCACGCTTTGGGCTTCCCCTTACCGGTACTTCGCCGGTGTCTTGATTGAGCGAACAACAGGTACAAACTGCGAATTCGACGCTCGAACTGCGTCTGTCACAGCCGAACAATCCTACCAGCGACACGCGTGTTTTCCGGGTATTACGACGCGCAAATCATGATCGGCGCGCTCGTCGCGGCGAAAGGGTCAACCGGCCTGTTCGGGTCGAACACGAACTTCGATGGTGTCGATCGCGTCTTGGCCGAGCTCGACTTGGAGTCGTTCGATGAGATCGTGTTCGAGAAAGCGCAATTGCGTTGCCCACGCAGGATCGGAGACTGCAACGACAAGCGTCGTTCCCTTCATTGCAACTGGTCGACTTTGTGCCGCTACCGCTTCTCCAACAAGTTCCGACCACCTGCCGAAAATGCCAGTCGTGACATCTGCTGAAGGTCCACCAAGGTGACGCACAATGCGATCGAGGCTTGCGTGCATCGAAACAGGATCGCCGGTTGAGGCATCTGGCAATGGTTCCCACGGCATGAGAGCAGTGTAGGGAACCTGCATCGAAACACCCCGGTGGTTGGGGTGTGTTCGTTGTGTTACTCGGGGCGGATTGTTGCGTTCGAGACCCGCAACACCAGTTCCGGTGAGGCCCCAGGCGGCAACCCTGCCGCGCTCGAAAGCACGGTTTGGCCTGGTGGCAAATGTTCGAGGAGCGCCGCGCTCCGATCGGGATCGAGTTCGGAGAACACGTCATCGAGCAACAAAATCGGCGGTGACCCAGTTGCGTCAGTCACGACTCGATGAGCACCAAGACGCAGTGACAATGCGAGTGAGCGTTGTTCGCCCTGCGAGGCATGGGTTCGTGATGGCAATTGATCGAGGTGCAAGACAAGGTCGTCGCGGTGGGGACCAACGAGAGAGACGCCCCGGCGGAGTTCGTCGCGACGAGCGGCTTCGAGGGCTGCTGCCAAACCCTGTTCGCGCCATGGTGCGTCGTACGAAACAGTCACTGGTACTGGCCGACCAGCAACTTGCGAATAAGCGAGGTCGAGCGCCGGGCCAAGTTCCTGCACGAGTTCGTATCGAGCATCGGCGAGCGCTTCACCAGTTTCAATGAACTTCGCGTCCCACACCATGAGCGTTGCCTCGACCTCTGGGCTGAGACGACCGCCGGACTGTTTCAGTAGGGCATTCCGTTGTCGCAGGATGCGGTCGAGATCCGAGCGCAATGAATCGAACGCTGGGCGCCGAGCAACTAACGCGTCGTCGAGATAACGGCGTCGTTCCGCCGGGCCACCTTTGACTAACTCCACGTCATCGGGGGCAAAGACGGAAACACGCAACGCACCAAGGAGATCGCGTGTTCGCGCCAATTTCTGTTTATTGACCTGAACTCGCCCTCGGCCTGTTGCCGCGATCTCTGCTTCGATGAGGAGTTGTCGACCTTCGCGTTCGCCTTCAGCTCTCACGATTGCCGAAGACGCACCCGATCGAACGAGAGCATCGCTTGGCGCTCCACGAAATGACGACAACGTCGCCAGGTAGCCAATGGCTTCCATGACGTTGGTTTTGCCTTCGCCGTTTTGGCCAAGAAGAGCGGTGAGCCCTGGTGCAAAAGCAATATCCGCGCTGGCGTAGGACCGGAAGTCAGTGAGCCAGAGACGAGCGAGACGCACGTCAGTTGCGGATCGGCATCAACAGATACAGGAAATCGTCGGTCTCGTTGCCGCGAATGAGGACCGGGCTTGTCGGCCGGGCGATTTCGATCGTGATTTCATCAGAAGGAGCAGCCTCGATACCCGCGCGCAGATATTCGGGGTTAAACGAAATCTCGAGTTCTTCACCCACGTGACGAGCATCGATGACTTCGTCAGCCTTACCAACATCGAAACTTTCCGCAATGAGTTCCACGGAATCGTTCTTGATGTCGAGACGAATCTTGGTGTTTTCCTTCGACAGCAAACCAACACGCTTGAGCGCTTCAAGAAACGTTTCGCGTTCAATCGTGAGTCGGTTCGGATGTGAATCAGCGGACTTCGGAAGAAGGTTTTCGTAATCCGGGAAACTTCCGTCGAGAAGTTGGCTCACCAGGCGGACGCCATCGACTTCAAACGAGACGTGTCGTTCAGCGAGTCGGATCGTGACGTTCTCGGCAGTTGTAAGAAGTCGGTTGAGTTCTTTAAGTGCCGATGAAGGAACAAGGACTTTTTGTCCTTCGGTGAGAATCGACGTGCCTGGAAGATCACGAATCGCTAGGCGATACGTATCGGTGGCAACCAAACGAATGCCGGTGCCGTGCGCTGCGATTGAAACACCGGTGAGTTCAAACTTCCGGGACTCGTCGGTGCTTGCAGCAGAAACGACCTGCGAGATGGCATCACGTAGAAGAGCTGCGTCGATCGTGACGGCAGCTTCGGGGGCTTCAGGCATTGGCGGATAGTCGACCGCGATGGTTTTCACGGCGAACTGTGAACGGCCAGAACCAATTCGGACTTCGTTGTCGTCAGCTTCAAACGTGACCGCACCTTCGGGAAGGTTGCGAACAATCTCGGTGAGGAGCTTTGAAGGAACGAGAACAGTTCCATCACGGGAACCAGAAACAGATGCCGTTGCGATGATCGTGAGATCGAGGTCACTTCCGGTGACCTGAAGTTGATCGCCAACCAAAACAAGGTTGAGGCCCATGAGGGCTTGACGGCCAGAGCTGCGCGTGGTGACACCACGAGACGCTACGGAGATGGCTTCGACGAGTGGATCTCGCTCACAACGGAACTTCACGTCGGCTCACTTTCCTGACAGACGGTGGTGCTTGTTGTAGTTGTAAAAAAGAATGAGAAATTGGTAGTAGTTGTAATAAGAGCTGTGGATTGTGGACAAACAGGCAAAGACCCAGCGTGATGGCAGTTTTGTTGTCCCTGCGTCATCCACAGTGATCCACAGTCTGAACGGTGGGAGTGACAGCGCGGGGGATCACCTACTGGTCGTCCACTTTTCATGCAGTACCGCGCGCGCCTTGGTCCACCGGGTTGTCCACCGCGCGAGCGTTCGAAACTGCGCGCGGACGTTCGGGTCAAGTGGTGGTTGAGGGTCACGGGCGTCAACTGTTCCTGATTCGCTGCGTGAGCTCGGTGACCTGGTCGTAAATCTGGCGGCGCTCTTTCATCAGACCGCTGATTTTCTCGACGGCATGAATGACTGTGGTGTGGTCTCGGCCGCCGAACTCGCGAGCAATGGCCGGATAACTGAGGTCAGTCATCTCTCGCATGACGTACATGCCGATCTGGCGAGCGGTCACGAGTGGGCGACGACGGCTTTGGCCTCGGATTTCATCAATCGTGAAATCAAACATTTCTGAGGTCTTCTCGAGAATGAGCGCCGGGGTAATTGGACGAGGCTGGGTGTTGGTGAGGATGTCGCTGAGGACACCTTCGGCCAATTCCACGGTGAGCGGATTGCCGGTGAGGCTGGCAAAGGCACAGACCCGGATGAGCGCGCCTTCGAGTTCACGAATGTTGTTGGTGATATTCGAGGCAATGAATTCAAGGACATCTGCAGGAGGCGCGATGGGTTCGCGCTCAGCCTTCTTGCGCAGAATCGCGAGACGGGTCTCGAGTTCAGGGGGGTTGATCTCGGTGATGAGCCCCATTTTGAAGCGGCTTCGCAGGCGGTCTTCGAGGGTAGAAATGGCATCAGGCGGGCGATCAGAAGAAAGCACGATCTGGGCATTGGCCTGATAGAGGGATTCAAAGGTGTGGAAGAGCTCTTCCTGGAGGCCTTCTTTGCCCTCGATGATTTGGATGTCATCAAGAAGAAGCACGTCGATTTCTCGGTAGCGCTTTTTGAACGCCGGCATCGTGTTCTGGCGAATCGCATCGACGTATTGATTCAGGAACTGTTCGGTGGAGACGTAGCGAACCTGATGGCCGGGGTAGATCTCGCGGACGTAATTGGCGATGGCCTGCAGAAGGTGAGTTTTGCCGAGCCCCGCGTCGCCATAGATAAAGAGTGGGTTGTAGGACTTGGCCGGGGTCTCGGCCACGCTCAGCGCAGCGGCATGAGCGAATCGATTCGAGGTGCCGGTCACGAAGGCATCGAAGGTGTACCGAGGATTGACCGGCAGACCCAGTTCCTGCTCTGGCGCAGCCGTTGTCCCCAGATCTGACGGGGTTGTCAACAGATTCTGTGTGTCGTTGGGGACATCTCCAGAAAAACCTGTGGATGGGGCTGGGGAGAAGTTTGAGGAGGCCGGAGCGACGTCGGTTTGAACTTCGATAGAGAGGCGGACCCCGCTTTGTCCAATATCGGCCAAGGCGCCATTCACCAGGGTTAAGTAGCGGGTCTCGATCCGTTCTTTTACGACAGAACTAGGGACCGCAACAGAAAGAGCTGTGCCCTGAAGATCAAGAGGGGTCACCATCGAAAACGTTGTGAGCCACACGGCCTCGGACACCTGCTCGCGCAGCGCCACCGTGCACTTCATCCACAACTGTTCGGCTTGGTCCACCTGCACGACGGCCCCTGACACTGGGTTTGGTTCCACAACAACGTCCACACTTGTGGAAAACCCGACGTCTGTCCACACGGTGTGGTCCGCCACTGTTCTGCACAGGTATGCCCCGCTCAAGAGCGTCGGTATCGAGGCCCTGTGGACGGGCGTGGGACCGTAGCACCTCGCCGGTGTTGCCGCATCAGGCCTCCACGCTCTAGCGTTGTCCCCCGAACAGGTGTCGGGCTCCTTGCGCACGCGTCAGGCCGGGCCCGTTTCCACACCACAACCGTTGTCTATGAAGCAACGATCTGTGGACCCCTTCTGGGTTCAGTAGATCGCGGAGGCCCCTCGTGAAGCGTACGTTCCAGCCCAATAACCGCCGCCGGGCGAAGAAGCATGGCTTCCGTTCCCGCATGTCCACTCGCGCCGGACGCAATGTTCTGCGGTCGCGCCGGCTCAAGGGCCGTCGACGTCTGTCGGCCTGATCTGGCGAGTTCGTGACCGCCGCACGTTCCAAGAACTGCGGCGCCGCGGCCGTCGGGTCCGTAGTGGCACCGTGGCGGTGACCATGTTGGCTCCATCTTCACTGAGCGGCGACGAGCCGCCGCGTGTCGCGTTCGCAGTGTCCCGCAACGTCGGAACTGCGGTGGTTCGCAATCGCTTGCGCCGCCAAGTCCGTGCGTATCTGAGCGAGGTTCGAGCCCAGGATCCGAGCCGTTTCCCCTCCGGCGCTTGGCTTTTTGCGATTCAGCCCAGTGCAGCGACTGCTGAGCGCGACGTCTTCTTGCGAGACGTCGACAGCTGCCTCGAACGGCTTGTTGGGAGCCCCCAATGAATGGGGCCTGTCAGCACAATCACGATTCTTTGCCCGCAACTGACCCTGCGCGTCGCCTTTCTCTTCCTGCGCGTCTGACGGCAAGGGGTGTGCGCGGCTATCAATGGGTGTTCGCAGGCAGGGTTTCGCCCTGCCGGTATGTCCCCTCCTGTTCGTCCTACGCCCTCGAAGCTCTCGAGGTTCATGGGTTCGTGCGGGGGTCCTGGTTGTCCGTTCGACGATTGGGTCGGTGCCATCCTTGGGGTGGTTCCGGATGGGATCCCGTTCCCGATAGGAAGGCCGCTTAGTCAATGGATGCGTTTCAAGCGTTTTTTAAAGCGTTCGCGTCAGTTTTGGCGTTCTTCTACGACGTCACCGGGAACTATGCCATTGCCATCATCCTGCTGACGTTGGTCGTGATGATCATCGTGACGCCGCTGACCCTCAAGGGCACGCGCTCGATGATGGTGATGCAGCAATTGCAGCCGGAAATGAAGAAAATTCAGACCCGGTACAAAGACGATCGTCAGAAGCTCAACGAAGAACTTCTGAAGTTTTATAAGGAAAACAGCATCAATCCTCTGGGTGGCTGCTTGCCGCTCTTGGTGCAGATGCCCGTTTTCCTCGTGCTGTACCAAGTGCTTCACGGCCTTACGCGCCGAGCCACTGACCTCGGTGCCGACGTTGGGTGGGTGTCGAGCCAGTTCAGTTCTGGCACCACCCCCACCAAGGCCCCAGCATTCGAACGCGTGTTCGATCCCAATTGGATCAACCCGACGACGAAGAT
The DNA here is from genome assembly GCA_009703275.1 of Actinomycetota bacterium. GTDB lineage: Bacteria > Actinomycetota > Acidimicrobiia > Acidimicrobiales > Acidimicrobilacustridaceae > Acidimicrobilacustris. Next base: position 1,606 of record WLGJ01000009.1, on the reverse strand, counting down.
GTACCAAGATCTCTCAAGCTCCTATCAGATGGAGGCCTTTGGCCTTGATCTTTCGGAGAGTGCGAGCAAAGCAATGAACCAAGGCATTGTGCATGCACTGCCGTTCTTGGTTCTGATTGTGATCGTTGCAATCACGGGCTTCATCCAGCAACGCCAGATTCAGGGGCGTACGACTGGAGCACAGACCAATAGCCAGCAACAGATGATCATGAAGATCATGCCGTTCTTTTTGCCGGTCATTTCGTTTGGTCTGCCCGCAGGCCTTGTCCTGTACTTCGCGGTGTCGAACATCTACCGAATCGGTCAGCAGGCGTTCATCTCGAAGAGCATCTATGGCATCAGTGCCCCCGATGGCACTAAGTCCTGGAAGCATCTCTTTGGTTTCGGTGTGCAGCCCAAGGCTGCCCCGAAGGCAAAAAAGTCAAAGTCGAAGTCGATCAGCGCGACCTCACGTCCGGCGAAGAATGCCGGCGCAAAGGGTGGCGCTGCGAAGGGCTCGACGAAGGCACCAGCCAAAGCTGGCGCCTCCAAGGGCGGCCGGACCACCGGTCGCACCACCACCAGTTCCCGAGATACCAAGGGCAGCGATTCTTCCAAAGGAACCGATACCGGTTCTGATCGCGCTGCGTCGACAACGTCGACCCCCTCGACCGACGCCAGCGATGCATCACCGTCGCAGCCGTTGCAACCTCGGGTGCGCAAAAAGAAGAGGTAGCACCACATGGAGTGGGTGGAAATCACCGGCCGCACCGTTGAAGAAGCGAAAGACGCGGCACTTGATCAATTGGGCGTCGACACGGTCGATGCCGAATTTGAAATCCTCGAAGAACCATCTCGGGGTCTGTTTGGGAAGATGAAGGGTCAGGCTCGGGTTCGCGCTCGTATCGCCCCGACCAGTCCCCGACCGAAGGTTGAGCGACGAGATCGTCGTAAGAAGGGCAGTGGCAACGGTGGCGGACGCAAGCAGTCGCAGCGTCCTTCAACCCCCGCCGCTGATGAAACTCCGGTAGCACCAGCATCCAATGGCAAACGCCCTGATCGCCGCCGTGGCGCTCAGAAGGCTGCGCCCACCGAGAAGGAAAACACCACCGTGACTGACACTGTTGATGTCGATCTTGCTGAACACACCCGCATCGTCACCGAGTTTCTTGATGGCCTCGTCGATGCGTTTGACCTCGAAGGCCGCGTGGAAGCGGTGTCGATTGATGACGACACCAGCGAAGTTCGTGTCGAAGGACGTGACCTGGGAATCCTGGTTGGACCCAAGGGCAATACCCTTGCTGCCATTCAGGAACTTTCTCGCACGGTCATCCACCGCAAGGTTTCTGGCACCGCCGCTGGCCGAGTTCGTCTCGATGTCGCTGGCTACCGCCAACGCCGCCGCGAGGCGCTTGAGCGCTTCACCCAGGGCGTGGCTGAGGAAGTCCGCTCCTCTGGTGTGCAGAAGGCCCTCGAGCCCATGGGCTCGGCCGACCGCAAGGTCGTGCACGACACCGTCAATGCTCTTGATGGCGTATCGACGATTTCCGAAGGCGACGAACCTCGTCGTCGCGTGGTGATCATTCCTTCCTGATCATCATCCCCGTTTGTTCCAATGGCCCCGCCT
>WLGJ01000089.1 GCA_009703275.1 Actinomycetota bacterium | reverse complement strand
TCGTCGTCAGATCCCTGAACTTGCGTCGGACAATTTCCGAATTCGCCAAGCCGGCGAGCGTCAAGCAATGAACGCCGGCATCCAAGGTCTTGCTGCTGACATCTTCAAGGTCGCACTCATTCGCCTTGACCGCGCGCTCGATGCTGGTGGCTCAACCAGTCGTCTCATCTTGCAGGTACACGACGAAGTCATTTGCGAAGTTCCGCCGACTGATCTTGATGCGGTTACTGCAATCGTCCTCGAAGCAATGTCAGGGGCATTTGATCTTCGAGTTCCGCTTGAAGTGAACCTCTCACACGGCGACTCGTGGGCTGCTGCGAAGGGTTGATGTGGCCGACGGAGCGGAAGGTCATTGGTTCGAAGGCATCGCCGATCATCTCGGGACCTCGTACCTGCGCTATTCGTTCACGATGGGTACGGCCAACGAAGTTGACTTCCTCGTCGATGAACTTGGGCTGAAGCCCGGCATGCGGGTTCTCGATGTTGGTTGCGGCCCTGGCCGTCACGCGTATGCGCTCGCCGAGCGTGGAATTGCCGTCCATGGGGTCGATATCGCTCAAACCTTCATTGACCTTGCCCGAGACGGAGCGCCCGAAGGAGCCACCTTCGAGCGACTCGATGCTCGAGCCCTTCCCTTCGACGGCGAGTTCGATGCCGTGATCTCGCTCTGCCAAGGTGCCTTTGGCCTCGCCGGGGGAGCAGCTGCGGTTGGTCCCGACCCCGACGGCGTCGTGCTCGACGGCATGGCCCGAGCCCTTCGGCCCGGCGGCCGTATCGCGGTTTCGGCCTTTTCGTCCTATTTCCAGATTCGCTGGCTTGAAGACATCGACACCTTCGATGCCGATGCCGGCGTGAATCACGAATCGGCTCCGCTTCGGGCTCCTGATGGCACCGAAACCAGTCGAGACCTTTGGACGACCTGTTTCACGCCTCGGGAACTGCGATTGCTTGCTGCTCGGGCTGGATTACTGGTCGATGCGGTCTGGTCGGTGACCCCTGGGGAGTATGCCCGCCGGACTCCCGAGATCGATCGGCCCGAGTTTCTGCTCGTAGCCACCCGTCCACCGGCCTGACCTGCCTTTTGCGGGCTGGCGGCCCCTGTGGACAGGGGTCTAGCCTTGCCGTTCTTCCTCGCGCCTGTGGGGGAGTTGTCCCATCCCCTACTTCCTGTCCACCGAAGAGAGAACACCCGTGTCCGAGCAGTCCACCGTTGAAGAGGCCACACCGGCCGCCGCCCCCGTCGTTGAACCTCCCGCAGATATGGGAACGTTCGCAGCCGACGGCACCTACGTTCCGCGTCAGGTGATCGAAGACGATCTTGGTGGATTGTCGCTCGACGATGCCTACACCGCATCAATGGTGCAGGTTGAAGACGGACAGATCGTTGAAGGCACCGTGGTCAAGGTTGACCGCGACGAAGTTCTTCTCGACATTGGTTACAAGTCTGAAGGCGTCATTCCTTCTCGCGAACTTTCGATTCGCAATGACGTCGATCCCTCCGAGATCGTTTCAATGGGCGATGTCATCGAGGCACTTGTTCTTCAGAAGGAAGACAAAGAAGGTCGTCTCGTTCTTTCCAAGAAGCGCGCACAGTACGAGCGTGCCTGGGGAACGATCGAAAAGATCAAGGAAGAAGACGGCGTCGTCAGCGGCCCGGTCATCGAGGTCGTCAAGGGCGGTCTCATCATCGACATCGGCCTTCGTGGCTTCCTTCCCGCATCACTCGTTGAACTGCGTCGCGTTCGCGACCTTGCGCCCTACGTCGGCCGCACCCTCGAAGCCAAGATCATTGAGCTCGACAAGAACCGCAACAACGTTGTGCTCTCGCGTCGTGGCTGGCTCGAAGAGACTCAGAAGGAACAGCGCGAGGACTTCCTTGCCAACCTCAAGCCCGGCGAAAACCGTCGCGGTGTTGTGTCTTCAGTCGTGAACTTCGGTGCATTCGTCGACCTTGGCGGCATGGACGGCCTCGTCCACGTTTCCGAGTTGTCTTGGAAGCACGTTGACCACCCCGGTTCCGTTGTGCAGGTTGGCGACGAAATCGACGTTCAGGTCCTCGAGGTCGATCTCGACCGCGAGCGCATCAGCCTTTCGCTCAAGGCGACCCAGCAGGATCCATGGCAGGAATTCGCCACTGCGCATCAGGTTGGCGAACTTGTCTACGGCCGTGTCACCAAGCTCGTTCCGTTTGGTTCCTTCGTGCAGGTTGGCGACGGCATCGAAGGCCTCGTACACATTTCGGAAATGTCGGCGCATCACGTCGATCTTCCCGAGCAGGTCGTCACGCCGGGTGAAGAACTCTGGGTCAAGATCATCGACCTCGACCTTCAGCGTCGTCGCATCAGCCTCTCCATCAAGCAGGCTGCCGAAGGTGGCGTTGTTGCCGCTGAGTACCAGGAGCACTTCGGCGAGCACGCGTATGACACCGAGGGCAACTACATCGGTGGCGAGACCACTGAAGCTCAGGAAGCGTGGGCCGAGTACTACGCCGAGCAGGGCGATACCTCGATCCCGCCGGTGCCGACCTCTGCTGAAGCCGCTGCCGAGGCAGTCGCTCCCGAGGCCGACGCCGCCGAGTGAGTCTCACCGGCCATGGCCGGTGATCAATCGAGACGCACGATCCCCAAACGCAGTGCGGTGAGAACCGCCTGCGTTCGGTCGCGCGCGTCGAGCTTTTGGTAAATCGACGCGAGATGGTTCTTCACGGTCTTTTGCGAAAGATAGAGCCGTGAGGCCACTTCGGGTGTCGAGCAGCCATCGCAGATGGCCTGGAGGACTTCTTCCTCTCGACGGGTGACGGTGATGGGGTAACCCCGCCAATCGGTGAGGGCGGGACGGGTTGGATGCATCGCTGTGTTGGTCATGCACTACCTGTCGGCAAGGTCGGCGAAAGTGTGAGCGAAATACGCGGAAAAACATTGAGACGCGCTCTGGTACGTTCCGGCGATGCTCCTACTTGGTCTCACTGGCGGTATCGGTTCGGGAAAGTCAACGGTCTCGGCGGAATTTGCTCGCCGTGGCGCGATTGTCATTGATGCTGATTTAGTCGTTCGCGAACTCCAGTCTCCCGGTGGTGCCGTTCTGGCCGCGATGGTCGAACATTTTGGCGACACGATCCTTGCCCCCGACGGGACACTGAATCGTCAGGCCGTTGCTGACATCGTGTTCAACGATCCTGAGCAGTTGAAAGCACTCAACGCGATCGTGCATCCGAAGGTTGGCGCGGAAATCGACGGGCGAATTGAGGCGCAACGCGATACCGACAATGTCGTGATCCTTGACGTGCCACTGCTCGTGGAATCAAAGGCGTATGAGACAGAGGGAATCATCGTCGTCGACACCGATCCCGAGATTGCAGTCCAGCGCCTCGTCGAGTTCCGTGGCTTCAATGCTGATGATGCGCGTGCACGTATGAAGCTTCAGGCAACGCGTGAAGAACGACGCGCTGTGGCGGCGTTCATCGTTCCCAACGACGGAACACAAGAAGATCTGATGGCACACATCGACGACTGTTGGACCTGGATTCAGTCCAAACGCAACGCTGGCTGAGACGGTTTAGAGGCCGAGGCGCCGGGCGAGGTCGCTCATCATTCGTCGATTGGGATCGACGCGTTCGCGAACGGTTTTCCATTCATCGAGTCGTGGGTACATCTGTGGCAAGAGTTCAGGGCGAACGCGGCTGTCTTTTGCGAGGTAAATGCGTCCGCCAACGCCAACCACAAGGTTGTCGAGGCGGTCGAGGAGCGGCCCGAGTCCGGGGACGCCTGCGGGGATATCGAGCGCAAGTGTCCAGCCGCCTGCAGGAAAGGACAGAGGCGCAGCATTTCCTTCGCCGAATGATTTCAAAACCGCAAGGAACGATGTGCAGCCAGACTGACTGATCTCTTCAACAATCGTGAAGAGTGTCCTTGTGGCGTCGAACGGAATCACGAACTGCCATTGCAGGAAGCCTGCTGGTCCGTAGATCCGATTCCAACCGCGAACCATGTCGAGCGGATGAAAGAACGTGGGGATCGACTGGATCTCGTCGCGTCGCTCGACCGGAGCTTTTCGGAACCACAATTCGTTGAACGCGCGAATCGAAAGTTTGTTGAGCAGGCCGGCGGGCATGAACGGCGGTGCGCTTACGAGTTCGCTGGCACTGTATTTGTATGGATCGGCGCCGATCTTGGGTGCTGCTTCTTCGGCACTGGCGAAGCGCCCACGCGTGAGGACTGAGCGGCCCATGTTGGCGCCAGTTGCCATGAGATCAATCCAGGCCACCGAATAGTCGTAGAGATGGTCACCGCTACGCATGAGTTCGCACACCGCATCAAGATCGGCGGCGCGATCAGTGTCGACAAGAAGTTGGCTTGAACCAATGCGAGGACACCGGAAGGTGGCATCGAGGATGACGCCGGTCAGACCCATGCCGCCGGCCGTGGCCCAGAACAGTTCCGGATCGCGATCAGGACCGATCTCGACAACTGAACCATCAGCGAGTTGAAGATGCAGCGACACGACGTGATTGCACCACGAACCTTTGAGGTGGTGGTTCTTGCCATGAATGTCCGCAGCGATTGCGCCGCCAACGGTTACATAGCGAGTGCCAGGTGTAACGGGTACGAACAAACCCTGTGGCACGAGTGCGTGCAGAAGTCGATCGATACTTGCTCCGGCATCGGCAGTCACGAGCACGGTGTCGGAGTTCGGATCCGACTCATGAATTGTGAACGCAGCAACATCGGTGGTTTCGATAACCGTTCCGCCGGCGTTCTGTGCTGCGTCGCCGTAACTGCGCCCAAGGCCGCGCGCAATCAGACCGCGTTCGAATGAGGTGGGAAGCGCACGCTGCAGTTCGATGGGAGACGTGGGACGTCGCACATCCGCGCCTGAAGGTGCGGTTCGACCCCAGCCGAAGAGTTCGACTGAAGAGGGAACGGCCCGAACGGCCGCGGGTTCAGGAGGCGTAGACGGCACAGGCGTAGATGGTGGCCCAGATTGCACCAGCGACGAGAAGGGTTCGGTCGGAGAAAACAAGGTTCTCGGGTTCGGCACCCTTTCCCTGTTCAAGTAGGAGCGCGTAGCGAAGGATCGCAATGACAAACGGAACGATCGAGATCTGGAAAAGAACCGAGCCGCTTGTCGATTCCTGTGCCGAAGCGAACGCCCACAGGCAGTACGTGATCACGGTTCCGGCAGAGAACACGGCTTTCAAGTAGTTGAGATACTGCGGGGTGTAGGCCGCGAGAGCAGGACGAATCATTGCGGCGTCCTCGCCAAGTTCAGCTCGCTCGCCAGCGCGCTTTCCTGTCACCATGAAGAGCGCGCCGAAACTCGTAACGATGAAGAACCATTCTGAGATCGGCAGCCCAGTCGCGGTCGCTCCGCCGATTGCACGAAGAACGAATCCGGCAGCAACAGCGACGATGTCAAGAATGGGCATGCTCTTGAGCCACAGTGAATAAACAGTGGTCAGTGCAAGGTACGCGAGGATCGTGAATCCAAAGTCGCGGCGGATAAGGAATGAGCCACCGATGGCCACGGCGAGCAGAACGGCAGCGAGAACGTACGCGAGGCCGACCGGAACGATGCCTGCGGCGATAGGACGGTTCTTCTTTACCGGGTGACGGCGATCGGACTCGATGTCCATCGCGTCGTTGAGAAGGTATGTGGCGCTTGCTGCAGCGCAGAAGCAGCCGAAGGCGCCAAGCGCCTGAAGATCGGTAGCTCTGCTATCGAAAAGTCCTGCGGCGACCGGAGCAGCAAAAACGAGGACGTTCTTGATCCACTGCTTGGGGCGAAGTTCTCGGATGACTCCTCCGAGAAGTGAGGGGCGGGGGGAAGTCGCGACTGTCATCTCAGGTGGCGCTTATCTTGCGCCACAGAAATCGAGGAAGGTGACGGAGGGTGAGAAACATCGGCATCATGATCGAAGGCGCCCAGATGATTTCCTTGTTCTTCTGGAGGCCGTTGATGACGGTGTCGGCGATTTTGTCTGGAGTCGTTGCAAACGGCGCTGGCTTCATGCCTTCGGTCATGTGTGTGTGCACGAAACCAGGACGAACGACAACGCATCGCGCGCCAGTCCCAATGAGGGCGTCGCCGAGGGCTTGGCTGAAGGAATCCATCCCCGCCTTTGATGAGGCGTAGATCATGTTCTCGGCACGAGAGCGAACACCGGCAACTGACGTGATGGAAAGAATCGTTCCGTGACCCTGCTTGCGAAGTTGCACGGCCGAGGCGAGACCGGCGGAAACGGCGCCACCGAAATTGGTTTGTACGACCTGAGCGGCGAAGACCGGATCGGTATCGATTTCGGCATGACCATCGAGAATGCCGAAGGCGAGGATGACCATGTCGATATCGCCCATACGTTCAGCGGCAGCGTCGATGACCTTGGTGTGTGAGGCGGGATCAAGCGCATCGAACACGATCGTGTCGGCATCGACTCCGGCAGAACGGAGACGATTAAGGGTGGTGGTGGCCGAAGCGGGCGAGCGAACGCCGAGCACGACCTTTTTGCATCGACTGGCCACAAGCCGGTCGACGATCGCCAAAGCAATTTCGGAGTTTCCACCGAGAACCAGTACCGATTGCACCGAACCCAAAGCGTCGCGCATGTGTGTCGTTCCTCTTCCAGGGTTACGGGCCGTTCGGTCAAGGTTAGACGGCGGCTGCCGAAGTGCCGGGAGCAATGGCCCCGGCCCTTCGTAGACTCCTCGGATGCCGCCGTTTCGTCTTGTTTCCGATTTTCAGCCCGCTGGGGATCAGCCCAAGGCGATCGAGGGACTAACGGCAAGCATCGAAGCGGGAAATCGCTTCCAAACCCTCCTCGGAATCACTGGTTCGGGTAAGAGCGCAACGATTGCGTGGACGATTGAAAAGTTGCAGCGCCCAACATTGGTCATGGCGCCAAATAAATCGTTGGCCGCCCAGTTGGCCAACGAGTTCCGCGAGTTCTTTCCCGAGAATCGTGTTGAGTATTTCGTCTCCTATTACGACTACTACCAGCCTGAGGCCTACATGCCGGCCTCCGATACCTACATCGAGAAGGACTCGTCAGTAAACGATGAGATCGAGCGATTGCGTCACGCCGCAACTTCGGCGCTGTTGACTCGCCGAGACACGATCGTGGTTGCGTCGGTGTCGTGTATCTATGGCCTCGGTAATCCTGCGGAATATGCCGACCAGATGTTGGTGATTCGTCAGGGTGAAAC
>WLGJ01000088.1 GCA_009703275.1 Actinomycetota bacterium | reverse complement strand
GTTGCCGCCTCGACGTCCACCGTTGCGACGATCGCCGCCACCACGGTTTTCACTGGCGGGACCAAGGTCGCCCAGTTCCGAACTGATTTCTGCATCGAAGGCATCTTCGAACGAGACGTACTCGCGCTCGGTGCCATCGGCTGCTTCAGCTGCGGCAGCCGGAGCAGCCGCGGATTCACGAGGTGCGCTTTCGGTTTCCGTCGCGTCACCTTCGGAAGCGTCTGCCACCGGGGTGCTCGCCATTGAGAGAGACACCTTGCCATTGGGATCGACATCGTCGACGCGCACTTCAACCGCGTCACCAAGGTCGAGGACATCTTCAACCTTGTCGATGCGCTTGCCGCCACCGATCTTGGAGATGTGAAGAAGACCATCGCGACCCGGGAGGATGTTCACGAATGCACCGAACTTGGTGACGTTCACAACGCGGCCCTGGTACACCTGACCAACTTCAGCGGTCGGCGGGTTGAGAATGAGACGGATCTGACGCTCGGCCTCGCGCACTGCACCACCATCGGTCGAACCGATGCTGACGCGACCAACAGAACCATCGTCGTCGACACTGATGTCGGCGCCGGTTTCTTGCTGGATGGCGTTGATGACCTTGCCCTTCGGACCAATAACTTCACCGATCTTGTCCATCGGGATTTCGAAGCTGATGATCTTCGGTGCGGTTTCGCCAACCTCTTCGCGAGGAGCAGAAATGGCACCGGCCATAACTTCGAGGATCGCAAGACGGGCTTCTTTGGCCTGCTGCAGAGCCTGTGCAAGAACGTCGGCGGGGATGCCGTCGATCTTGGTGTCGAGCTGCAGTGCCGTCACGAACTCAGACGTACCAGCAACCTTGAAGTCCATGTCGCCGAAGGCATCTTCAGCTCCGAGGATGTCGGTAAGGGTCGTGTACTTGCCATCGGCAAACACGAGGCCCATGGCGATACCAGCGACAGGTGCACGCAGCGGAACGCCGGCGTCCATCATCGAAAGGGTTGAACCACACACGGAACCCATTGACGTTGAACCGTTCGATGAAAGAACGTCAGACACGGTACGAATCGTGTAGGCGAATTCTTCTGGCGAAGGAAGAACCGGAACGAGTGCACGCTCAGCGAGCATGCCGTGTCCGATTTCGCGACGCTTTGGTCCACGCATGAAGCCGGTCTCGCCAGTTGAGTAAGGCGGGAAGTTGTAGTGGTGCATGTAACGCTTGCGAGTGACATCGCCAAGCGCGTCGATCATTTGCTCCATGCGGGGCATGCCGAGCGTGGTGACGTTGAGAACCTGGGTCTCGCCACGCTGGAACAGACCGGAACCATGAACGGAAGGAAGGATGCCGACCTCGGAAGAAAGGGCACGAATGTCCTTGGGTCCACGACCATCGATACGAGCACCTTCGTTCACGATGCGTGAACGAACAACAGCCTTGGTGACCGAACGGAACGCAGCCTTGAGTTGCTTGTCGGCACCATCCACGTCGGCGAACTGCGGAGCAAGTTCGGCAACAAGCTGATCGCGAAGCGCTGCTTCAGCTTCAAGGCGGGCGGTCTTGTCCGAGATAATCTGGGTGGCGAGGATCTGCTCACGCTTGCCCTGCATTGCCGCAAGGATTTCGGGTGAGTAGTCAGAGCTGACCGAGTAGGCCATCGGCTCTTTCTTTCCAACCTTGGCAACAAGTTCGTTCTGTGCTGCGATCGACTGAAGGATGTACTGCTTCGAAGCTTCAAGGCCTCGGGCGAGTTCGGCTTCGTCGACCTTCGGGGCACCGTCCTGCATCGCGGGCCACTGAGCTTCGGTGCCGCCGGCTTCCACCATCGAGATGGCGACGTCGTTCGTGCCAAGTGCACGACCAGCAACAACGATTTCGAACTGGCTTTCCGAACCCTCTTCGTAGGTGGGGTGCGGAATCCACTGACCGTCAGCGCTGAACGCAAGGCGAACAGCGCCGATGGGGCCGTCGAACGGAATGCCGGAAAGGGTGAGTGCCGCTGATGCGCCATTGATGGCGACAACGTCGTGCGGGTTCACGAGATCGGCAGCAAGTACGGTGCCGACAACATGCACCTCGTTGCGGAAACCGTCGGGGAAACACGGACGCAACGGGCGGTCCATGAGTCGACAGGTGAGGATGGCCTGGTCTGAAGCCTTGCCTTCTCGACGGAAGAACGAACCGGGGATACGGCCCGCGGCATACATGCGCTCTTCGATGTCGACGGTAAGCGGGAAGAAGTCGGCACCATCGCGTGCGCTCTTGGCCGCGGTTGCGGTCACGAGCATGACGGTGTCACCAATACGGACGGTCACTGCACCGTCGGCCTGACCGGCAAGCTTGCCGGCAGAGAAAGTGATGGTCTTGTCGGCGTTGCCGGGAATGGCAGCGTCGACGGAAATGGCATCAGCCACGTGTGTCTCCTTTGTGAGACGGACATTGGTCCGTCAGTTGGAGGCGACCCCGTAACCAGTTCCCAGAGGTGAACATCGGAGCAGTGATCCGATACTCACCTCCGGCAACTGACAACGCAGTATCGCCGGGGAGCTGTTCCCAGACAGGAACAGCGAGGGGACGACCACGATGGTCGTCCCCCGGTTCGCAACTATCGGCGCAGGCCGAGTTTTGCGATGATCGAGCGGTAACGCTCGACGTCGTTCTTCTTGACGTAATCGAGCAGGCGACGACGACGACCAACGAGCATGAGAAGTCCACGACGGCTGTGGTGGTCCTTCTTATGTGACTTGAGATGCTCAGTCAGGTGATTGATGCGGTCGGTCAGTAGTGCGATCTGAACTTCGGGCGACCCGGTGTCGGTAGGGTGCGTCCGGTGTTCGGCGATCGTGTCAGCCTTCGGCGGAAGGTTTGCGGGTTCAGCAGACATGCAATTTCTTTCTGGTGGGTTTTGGACCCAGCTCCGTGATCCGCTGGAACGTGTTCCTGGCGCAATCGGGAGGGGCTTCACGGCTCACAGGGTGCGAACCGACCCAGTCACGGTACCAGCGAGGGCGTTCGCGCCCACATTCGACATTTCGACCTCTCCTGGCCGATTCGGCGAGATTCCTTTCACCCCTAGGGAATTCCGGCTCTACGATGCGGGTTCGCTCGTCGGGGGATGAGCCCAAGGGGGAACCATGTCTGCTTCGAAACGACCGGCGCCAAAGCGCCTTGATGATCTTGCCGACCCACAGTTCTCGCCCGAAGCCCAGGCAATCTTCGAAGGCGCCGCACCTTTCGCGGACTTGATCGAACTCAACGCCGACGCACTCATGACACAAGCGGCGGCTGAAACCGGTCTTGACGATTTCGGTCCAATGGATTTCGTGGAGCGCCTCGAAGTGTTGCTCAACGCACTCGATACCGAAGCTCCGCTCTCACCAATGGGTCGCATCTCTGCCGGCTCATTCATGAGCACGCTGCTAAAGAACCGTTTGCTGCTCGCCGACCTACTGGCTCGACATCCAGAGATTCACGATATCGAAATCAAGGCTCCGATCATCATCGCTGGACTCCCCCGCACTGGCACGACTCATCTGCACAACTTGATTGCTTGCGATCCCGCGCTTCGTTCACTTCCCTACTGGGAAAGCATCCAACCAGTTCCTTCGCTTGATGAAGCCTCGTTGGCCAACACCCCCGAAGATCCACGGCTGGAACGGACAGAAGCCGGGCTCCAGATCATGGACATGATCATGCCGGATTTCAATCGCATGCATGAGATGACGACATGGCATGTTCACGAAGAGATTCAGATTCTTGCCATCGACTTCTCGACGATGATGTTCGAAACCATGGCACCAATGCCAACCTGGCGCGACTACTACAAGTCACACGATCAGACGCCGCACTATGAGTACATGAAGACCGTGTTGAAAGCGTGCCAGTTCTTGCGCGGTGGCGAACGTTGGATCCTGAAATCACCACAGCATCTGGAACAGTTCGGTCCACTTGCAACAACGTTTCCCGATGCCACCTTCCTCGTCACGCACCGTGATCCGATTTCCGTCATGGTTTCGATGGGAACGATGGTGTCGTATTCAGCGCGTACATCGTTGTCGCCAGTCGACCCGGTTGTAGTTTCGAACTATTGGGCCGACCGCCTCGACGACATGCTGAATGCCGCCATGCGAGATCGCGCTCTGCTCGGTGGGCCCGAGCAGTCGATGGACATTCGGTTCGACGAGTTCATGGCCGATGATCTCGGCACTATTCGTCGCATTTACGAACTCGCTGGACAACCCATGGACGCAAGGGCCGAAGCAGCGTTGGCCGAGTACGGCGCCACCCACGAGCGCGACCGTTTCGGCAAGGTCATCTACGACGTCGATCAGATCGGCATCGATGTGCCGGCTCGCCGCGAGCAGATGCGCGCCTACAGCGAGCACTTCGGCATTCCCGACGAGCCCTGGTAACGACCCTCGTCGCTCCGCTGATTAACCCAGCAAAAGTGTCCGACACTGATCGACGTCTTTGCCCATCTGGGCGATGAGTGCGTCGACCGAATCGAATTTCAGTTCGTTTCGAAGATGAGCGACGAACTGCACTGCGAGTTCTTGTCCGTAAAGGTCAGCGTCGAAGTCGATGAGATGTGCCTCGAGCAGCGAGGTATCAGCGAATTCATAGAACGTGGGACGGCGACCAAGCGAAATGGCACAGGCCCGATTGACGCCATCGGGCGTGCGACACCAACCGGCGTAGATGCCATCGGCGGGAAGACAGATCGTTTCAGGGATCGCAAGATTTGCCGTACGGAATCCGAGGTCGCGTGCCCGGCCATCACCATGACCCACGACACCGCGCACCTCGTGGGGGCGACCCAACATCGCATTTGCCGATTCGAGATCGCCACCGCGCAAGGCGGCGCGGATTCGCGTTGACGACACGGACTCATTCGAAGGCTGTCCGTTCAAGTCAACAAGTTCGTGAGCCAGTGTCTCGAAACCAAGATCGCCGCCCATCTCGACAAGGAGTTCCACGTTCCCGGCGCGCTTATTGCCAAAGTGGAAATCGCTACCGACAGTTACCAGCTTTGCGTTGAGCGTTCCGACGAGATCAGCCGTAATGAACTCGGCCGCTGTTTCCTGCGCACGTTGTTCATCGAAGCGCACAACAAATGCGGCATCGACACCACATTGCGCAAGTAGCTCAAGCTTCTGGTCGAGATCGGTGAGGAGGAGCGGCGCAGACTCGGGCCGAACGACTGACGCCGGGTGACGATCGAAGGTGACGACCACCGTTCGAAGGTCTCGATCAGCGGCAAGCCCTCGCAACGTGGCAATCACCTGACGGTGACCGCGATGGACGCCATCGAACGCGCCGATAGTCACAGCGGAACCCTGCCCGTCGAGATGCGCTTCGTCGTTGTCGTAGATGACGTCCATGACCGATCGAACGCTACCGTCCGTCAACCGGCGCAACGACAACATCGGGCTTGGCAGTGCCACCCCGATGGGCGATGTAGATCGCGAGCAGGCGACCTTCACCATCAGTAACCGCCCAGGGACCCTCGCCGACGAACCGTTCATCGATCGTCAGCACCTTTCCGTGGCCAACATCGATCCGTTCTGCCTCGGAAGCCACCACGATGGGGTTATCCCGCATGGCCTCGGCTGGGGTTAAGAGCACGTCGGGCGACACCGTTTCGAGCGGGTGCGCTTCAGTAAGAGTGAACGATCCAATGGCAGTGCGTCGGAGTTCGCGAAGATGCGCTCCTCCGCCAAGGGCGTGACCAAGATCTGCGGCCAACGTGCGCACATACGTGCCCGAGGAACATTCCACCTCGGCAGTGATGACAAGCGGATCGTTTGTCGGCGCAACGGTGAAGCGATGGATCGTGACCGGGCGTGGCGCCCGCTCAACTTCGATTCCTTCACGCGCGAGTTGATGCAATCGTTTTCCGTCGATCTTCACGGCCGACACCATCGGAGGAATCTGCATGATGTCGCCGGTGAGTTGCGGAACCGCCGCTTCAACCTGCGCAAATGTGAGGCCCGACATATCGTGCGTTGCGGTGACATCACCAGCCGCGTCGAGAGTTGACGTTTCGGTTCCGAACACGATCTCGCAGGTGTAGGTCTTGGGTAACGCGGTGAGATATTTCAATAGACGCGTAACGCGGCCAACACCCAGCAGCAGTACACCGGTGGCGTCGGGGTCGAGTGTTCCCGAATGTCCGACTTTGCGCGTGCCCAGCAAGCCGCGAGATTTCGCAACGACATCGTGCGAGGTCCAGCCCGCGTCCTTGTCGACGACGACGAGCCCGTCTGGTCCGTCGTCACGCTTCTTCGCGCTCACGATTCGGTGGCGTCGGGTTCCGGTCGGGGGCCTTCGGCCAACAACGACTCGATTCGCGCGCCGGCCCGAACCGCAGGATCGGGCGCAAACGAAAGTTCCGGCGTGCGCTTCATGCGCGCTTCACGGCCAATCGCCGACTGCAACTTGTAGCGAACCTCTCCGAATGCTTCGAGAACCTCGGGATCGCCTTCTTCATCTTGGATCGAATCGAAGTACACCTTGGCGTGGCGAAGATCGCCTTCGATATCAACTGAGGTAATAGTCACGAGATGGAGACGATCGTCGTCCATGCGCTCGAGTTCGCCCGCGATGATCTCGCGTAACAACTCGTTGAGTCGAGCGGTACGCGGATACTGACGGGCCGAGCCGTGGTTGCTTCGTCGACTCATGCAAACGCCTCCTGGTTGACCCTAAGGAATCCGAACGGCGAACCGCCGGACACAACTTAGGTGCGCGGAATCTCGCGGTCTTCGTAGGTTTCGATGATGTCGCCAGGCTTGAGGTCTTGGAAATCGGTAAGACCGATACCGCACTCGAAGCCAGCCGCAACTTCGCGGACATCGTCCTTGAAGCGACGGAGCGATGCGACCGAACCCTTCCAGATGATTGTTCCTTCACGAAGGAAGCGAACCTTGGTGCCACGAGTGATCTGACCGTTGGTGACGTAACAGCCGGCAATGGCGCCGACCTTGGGCACACGGAAGATCTCGCGAACTTCGGCTTCACCTGTGACGATTTCTTCGTACTCAGGCTTGAGAAGACCAAGCATGGCCTTCTCAATATCTTCAAGCACCTGGTAGATGATTTCGTAGGCACGAATTTCAACGTGCTCGGTGTCGGCCAGTTCGCGAGCCTGACGATCGGGTCGGACATTGAAGCCGATGATCGTGGCGTTGGACGTTGCCGCCAACTGGACATCGTTCTGGGTGATGCCGCCAACAGCGCGGTGCACGAATGCGAGTTTGACCTCGTCGCGTTCGAGTCGCTT
>WLGJ01000087.1 GCA_009703275.1 Actinomycetota bacterium | reverse complement strand
CGCTTGAAGCGCTTAGCGCGGAATCGCTCAGCGGCGCCGTGCTCGCTTTGGGTGCCGGTCGCTCCACACGCACCGCTCCGCCTGTTGGCGCACCGTTGCGTGGACACGTTCGAGCTCGTCGCCCCGATGTCGAACCACTTCTTGATGCGCTCATCGGTGCTGCTGTTGTTATCGATGGCGGCTGGGTGCAGGCAGTCGACGCGTCACTTGCTCATCCCGACGCAATAGTTGTCACCAGCAGCGGTGATCGATTCGGCGTAAGCGGTTGGCGAGTCGGTTCATCTGGTGCTGGAGCAACTGGTGCCGCTCTTGACGAAGCAACTCGCCGTGCCGACGAAGCGGTACTCGTCGCTGCTGAAGCAGCGGGCGTGCTCGAAACGGCACGAGCCGAACTGGCCGAAGCCGCAAGTGTTGAAGCTGGTCTTGCTCGCGATCTCGACGCAAACGATTCACGACTCACTGCAGCAGGCGACCGTCTGCAGCGAGCCGAGACCGACCGTCGCGATGCGGCCACCGAGGCCGAAGCACTTAGTGATCATCTTGGCGAACTCACCGACCGTGTGACTCGTGAGGACACACGTATCGCGGAACTCGAAGGGATGCTTCCCGATCTCGAAGCAGCCGATAACGAACTCGCCGCGTCGGCCCGACGTATGGCTGAGTCTCGTGCTCGGCTCGAAGAGCAAGCAGCGGAAGTTGGCTCGCGGCGCAGCGATCTCGAAGTTCGAAGCGTTGCGGTTGTCGAACGACGCCAGTTCCTCACCGGTCGATTGGCCGAGGTTGAAACCCGTCTCGAAGGTGCCGCTGCAGAACGCGAGGCTGCCGAAGCTCGCCGCCTTGAGCTCGATCGGGCTCAAACGGCACTCGATCGTTTGTCAGCGCTCGTCCAGGATCGCTCTGCCCTCATTGAGGGTCGCCTCAGCGATTTCCGTGAGCGTCGTCGTCAGCAGTCTGAGGCTGCTCGCGGTGTTGCCGGTCGACTCGATGGCCTTCGTCGTCAGCGAGCCGATCAGGAACGCGGTCTTGGCGAGGTTCGCGAACGATTGCAGCGAGCCGAAATTGATCATGCGGAAATCGAGATGCGTATCGAAGCAGCAGTTGAAGCGCTTCGACGCGACCTCGACTGCGAACCCGATGTCGCAATCGCCAGCGAATGTCCCGAACTTGCCGAAGGTGCGACCGCTGCCGGTCGAGCTCGCGAGCTTGAACGAGACCTCCGCCTCATGGGTCCAATCAATCCATTGGCGCTCGAAGAATTCGATGCCCTGCAGGAACGGCATACGTTCCTTGAGCAGCAACTCGAAGACGTCAAGGAAAGTCGTCGTGAACTCGCCAAAGTGATTCGAGCAATCGATGGCGAAATTGTCAGCGTGTTTGCTGCTGCATTCGCCGATGTCGCCGCAAACTTCGAAGCACTGTTCCAGACTCTGTTCCCAGGCGGTCAGGGTCGACTGAAGCTCACCGAACCAGACAACTTGCTGCTGACCGGCATCGAGGTTGAGGCAAAGCCTTCTGGCAAGAACGTTCGAAAGCTTTCATTGCTCTCTGGTGGAGAGCGTTCGCTCACAGCTTTGGCCTACCTGTTCGCGGTGTTCCGCAGTCGTCCATCGCCGTTCTACGTGATGGACGAAGTCGAGGCCGCCCTCGACGACATGAACCTCAGTCGGTTCCTCGGTCTCGTTGCGGAATTCCGCAACGATGCCCAGCTCGTGATTGTGAGCCATCAAAAGCGCACGATGGAAGCCGCTGATTGCCTTTACGGCGTATCGATGCAACCTGGTGGCTCATCGCGAGTCGTCAGCGAAAAGGTTTCTTCCTAGCGAGTTTGATTTCACCGTTCGGAAAACGAACAACGGCCCACCGAGAAGTCGGTGGGCCGTTGGCGTTCTGCACCGCCGGCACTACGGCAGCCGGTTCGACCAAGCCAGAGCGAGACCTGACGCCAGAACGAGCGTGAGGAACGAGGCTGCAACGAACCACTGTGTGAGCGATGACTCCACCTCGTCGTATCCAATCGAGGATCCGATCTTCGAGTAGACGTCAGTCAACTGGTTCTGCGTGGATGCCTCGTAAAAGTTGCCCCCAGACTGCTTTGCGATCGCCTCAAGCGAGGGTGCATCGACAGGCACACTGACACTCTGGCCCGTGGGCAACGTGACAGTTCCTGTCGGCGTGCCGAAAGCGATCGTTGAAACGGGGACACCTTCATCGACCGCACGTTGCGTGGCAGTTATGTTCGGCGTTCCCATTGTTGTCGTGCCATCGGACAGCAGCACGATTGCTGCGGGAACCGCTGCGCCATCGGGGGCAGGTGGAACATCTCCGAGCGCATCAAGGCTGGCATCGATTGCATCGCCGATTGCTGTTCCATCGGCGAGTTGAGCGTTCTGGATCGCGTTGGCAACTTGCTGGCGATCAGTGGTTGGAGGGACACGAATCTTTGCGCTTCCGGCAAAGGTGACGAGGCCAACATTGAACTGAGCTGGAACATCGTCGAGGAATGCTGTCGCTGCGGCCTTTGCTGCCTCGATGCGATCAGGCTTCACATCGGTTGCTTCCATCGAGAGCGAGACGTCAAGCGCAAGCATGACGGTTGCTCGTTCGCGCGGAACCTTCACGTCGTGCACAGGCTGAGCGAAGGCCAACACCAACGCAGCGAGCGCAACAAGCTGCACCGCAGCGGCGATATGGCGTCGCCAGCCCGGGCGATTCGGTGCAATGGACTCGAGCAGTTCGAGATTGGTGAACCGCACTGCGTATTTCGATCGGCGCTTTTGAAACAAGGCATAGATGATGCCGAGGGCAACGACGACGAAAAGCAGAAGCAATCGCCATGGGCTTAGGAATGAAATACCCATCATCGGGTGACTCCAGTGGTCAGGGTTGCTCCCGCAATTGCTCCGACATTCCCAGATCCATGCGCAGCAGAACGAGAAAGTGAATCAATGCGGTCGCGTCGACGAGAAACGAATCGGGCGAGGTCTAGCAACCAGTCGCGATCAGTTCGAAGCACTAAGTGATCGGCACTCGTTGCACGGATGCGAGTTGCGATTGTGGCTCGTTGGTTGGCAGCGGCATGGGCATATCGCTCACGAAACTTTGCGTTACCTGTGGGCACTTCGATTTCGCGACCGGTGACGGCGTCGTGGAGCAACAGCATTCCGACATTGGGAAGCTCCAGTTCGACGGGATCAACGACCTCGATGCATAAGACGTCGTGTCGCAGAGCCAAAGTGCGAAGAGCAGCGTCCCACGGGCCGGGGTCGAGGAAGTCGGAGATCACAACAATGAGTCCGCGTCGCTTGGCCGTGCCGGCGATGCGTTGTAAGCCGGCGGTGAGATCGGTGCGGCCAGGCTGAGGATCGTCGAGCGCAGTGAGTACCTGTCGGAGGAGTGCCTGCATGTGCACGCGCCCTGATCGTGCGGGAATGGGTGGCGATGCGCCGTTGGGACCGATCGTCATTGCACCGATTCGGTTGCCAGTTCGGGCGGTGAGAAAACCAGTCGCCGCAACCCCCGCAAGAGCGAGATCACGCTTTTCGCAGGTCGCCGTTCCGAACGCAAGCGATGCGGATGCATCAACAAGCATCCATGTCTCAAGTTCGCGATCAGCAACGCTGTCGCGAACATGGGTTTCGCCGAGTCGTGCGGTCACGTTCCAATCGATCCGACGGACGTCGTCGCCTGGTTGGTAGGCACGAATTTCTCCGGGTTCAGAACCGTGACCCGGAGTCAGTCCGCGATGGTCACCTTGGAGGAGTCCGTCGAGTCGACGAGTCACACTGATTTCAAGGCGACGCAGAATCTCTGCGGCGGGCGTTCCATCTATTGAGGGGGCCGCAGTTTTTTTGGCACTCACCGGCCGGTAACTGCGGTTGGGTTCTGCGACGGAGCAATGACGGGCGCATGCACGGTCGACAGAAGTCGGGCGAGGATCTGTTCAACGGAGAGTCCCTGTGCAAGCGCTTCGTAGGACGGCACAACGCGGTGACGCAACACATCGGGAGCGATGTCGAAGATGTCTTGCGGTAGGACGTAGGAACGTCCGCGCATGAGGGCGAGCGCACGACCGCCAGCGACAAGGCCAAGCGAAGCTCTTGGGCTTCCGCCCCATGAGATGAGCTCTGCGAGTTCGGGAAGGCCATAGGCCGCAGGTTCGCGAGTAGCGAGAACAAGGCGAACGGCGTAATCGGCAACCGCAGGTGCAACGTGCACCGCATCGCACGATGTCTGCAGTTCGACCAGTTGTTCAAGACTGAGTACCTGCTGGGCCTTGGGTGCACCGACGCCCATGCGAGCAACGATCTGGGCTTCTTCAGCGGCAGTCGGGTAGCCGACGACAACCTTCATGAGGAAGCGGTCTCGCTGGGCCTCGGGGAGTGGGTACACGCCTTCGCTCTCGATTGGGTTCTGGGTGGCAAGCACCAAGAAGGGCTCGGGAACCTTTTTCGTGGTGCCGGCAATAGACACCTGATGCTCAGCCATGACCTCGAGGAGAGCGGACTGCACCTTGGCTGGAGCGCGATTGATTTCATCGGCCAGAACGATGTTGGCAAAGACAGGACCCCACTCAATATCGAAGGTCTCGTTTGACGCACGGAAGATTCGAGTACCGATGAGATCGGCGGGAAGAAGATCGGGGGTGAATTGCAGGCGGTTGTAGTTACCGCCGATCACCGTGGCAAGCGTTTCCACAGCGAGCGTCTTGGCCAAGCCGGGCACGCCTTCGAGCAGGACATGGCCGCGAGCAAGAAGGCCGACAAAGAGTCGCTCGATGGCACGGTCTTGGCCGACGATGACCTTCTTCATCTCCATAAGTGCCGCCTCGAGGAGCGCCGCATCAGCTGATGAGGCAGCGGTTGTGTCGGCGGGGGTCGGGGCTGGGGAGGAAGGGAACGACGGATCGGACATCAGGGGCTCCTGGAGGGAATGTGGGGAGGTTGGGACGTTATGGGTCGCGGTCATGGAGCGAAGGGGACCACATCGGACCGAAGACCACCATAAAGCCGAGAATGAATTTTGTCGTTGGCCGCGCTCTTCCGGTTTTCGGTGGGGAGTGCAATGGGGAGGGGAGTCTGGGGCGGTACCGTCAACCCCGTGCGAGTGCTTGTCGTTGATGATGAAGTCGATTTGGCCGAGGCCGTTGCGAGAGGTTTGCGTCGCGAGGGGTACGCAGTCGACGTTTCCAACGATGGTGCCGATGCGCTGAACAAAGTGATGGTCACGACCTACGACCTGCTGTGCCTCGACATCACCATGCCCGGCATTGATGGCCGCGAGGTGTGCCGGCGGGTGCGGGCTGAAGCCGATCCTCAACCCCGAATCCTGATGCTCACGGCTCGTGACGGGCTTGAGGATCGTGTTGCCGGTCTCGACGACGGTGCCGATGACTATCTCGTGAAGCCATTTGCGTTTCCAGAACTCTTAGCGCGGGTGCGTTCGTTGCTTCGCCGCGATTCCCGGGCCGTTTCATCTGTCACGGTGGTTGGCGAACTTGAAGTCGATGACGCGAGACATGAGGCAAAGCGCGGATCGCGTCGACTCGATCTCACCGCCAAAGAGTTTGCACTTCTTCGCTATTTCATGTTGCACGCAGGCGAAGTGATATCGCAGGAGACTCTGCTCGAACACGTGTGGGATGAACATGCAGATCCGTTCACCAACACGGTTCGCGTAACGGTTGGCACGCTCCGCCGCAAGGTCTCTATTGATGACGAAACGCCGCTCATCGAAACCGTCATCGGTTCCGGATACCGATTGCTCGACCCATGATTGATCCGCATCTTTCTGGGGCAGACCACGATCAGCCGGACTTGGCTGCGGAACCAACGCGGTCGAATAGCGCTGTTCGCACGCGATTTCATTCACGTAGCTACCGGGCCTCAAAGCGTCTGCCTGCATGGATGGGCTCCATCCGATTTCGCCTGACCGCAGTGTGGTCGATCCTCGTTTTTGGGCTCGCCGCACTTGTTGTTGGTGGCATCTATCTGGGTCTTCACAATTCGCTCAGTAATCAGAAGATCTCAGCGACTGCATTCCAGGTTGGTGGCATCACGTTTATTCAGCCCGATCAGGCGCAATTAGTGCAGCGGTCTGTGAACGAACGAGCTCTCGACGCGTTGCGGGTGTATTCGTTCTGGTCGTTGCTGGCGTTGTTTTTTACCAGTTTGGTTGTCGGCTGGATCGTTAGTGGCCGAATGCTCCGACCGCTTGGAGAGATCTCAAATTCGGTGCGTGAAATTCAAGCCAGTGACCTCAAACAG
Source organism: Actinomycetota bacterium (assembly GCA_009703275.1). Lineage (GTDB taxonomy): Bacteria > Actinomycetota > Acidimicrobiia > Acidimicrobiales > Acidimicrobilacustridaceae > Acidimicrobilacustris. Next base: position 1,005 of record WLGJ01000087.1, on the reverse strand, counting down.
CGCATCGATCTGGGCGGACCGAACGATGAGTTGCGGCAACTCGCCGATACTTTCGACGACATGCTTGGTCGTCTTGACGAAGCGTTCGAAGGCCAACGTCAATTCATTCACCAAGCGAGCCACGAACTTCGCAATCCCCTCGCGGTGATTCGCACCAACCTTGAAGTCACGCTTTCTGATCCCGATGCGAGCGCAGAGGATCTCCGGCATACGGCAGAAGTCGTTGAACGTTCCTCGGAGCGCATGGCTCGACTTGTCGATGATCTACTCGTCTATGCGCGTAAAGGAACGCTGTCTCTCGAGCGCGATCCAGTCGATGTTGCGCAGCTCATCGATGAAGCCGCCGAAGAATTCAATGCGCCTGCAGTTGCTGCTGGCGTTCACCTCATGCACCACGCCGACTCCGGGCTTTGGGTGATCGGAGATCGTTTGGCGCTTCGCCAAGCACTCGGGAATCTCTTAGCCAATGCCATTCGCTATTCGCCCGAAGGCAGCACGGTTCGACTTCGAGGTGGACTCGATGACCCTTGGGTTTGGATGGCAGTCGAAGATCAAGGTCCGGGCATTGATCCGTCTGACCGAGATCGGGTCTTCCAGCGTTTTTGGCGTGGTAACCCCAGGGCAGGTCGCGAACAGGGGCGAAGTGGGCTTGGCCTCACCATCGTCCGGCAGATCGCTGAGGCCCATGGTGGCGAAGTGAAGTTGGTGTCGCAGTTAGATCACGGATCAGCTTTTGCTCTCTGGCTCCCAGCGTTAACGCCGGCAGAACCACAGTCGCCTCTCCCGCCTCCACCGATAGCGATGGCCTAGACATTTCGTTTCTCGCCGAAGAAGTTTCGACTTTCGTTCGGCTTTCGCTGCCTCTCAGTACGTTGCAGTCACGTTCACCTCAAGGTGTCCGTACCATTCGATCCGAAACTGTTGCAGGAGCCGATTCGAAATGACCTGGGATAACCAGCCCCCCGCAATGCCACCTCAACCCCCAACCCCGCCGACGCCGGCTGG
>WLGJ01000086.1 GCA_009703275.1 Actinomycetota bacterium | reverse complement strand
GCATCGCCGGCCAAAAGTGCGTTAGCGGCCTTGCGTAAACGCAGCGAATCGAGGGGCTTCACGAGGTAGCCGTCGGCATCGCAACGCTGCACCTGGAACACATCGTGGGCCCGGTCGAGAAGCATCAGAACGGCCGTGATCGGGATGGCATCCATTCCCTCGGCATTGCGAATGGCCATGCAGGTGGCAATGCCGCCCATGTTGCCGATCTGCTCATCGATGATGACGAGATCGGGGCCCAATTGGGTGATGGCTTGAAGCACATCGATGCCTGCCCGCACTCGGTAGACGTTGGTCGAATCGTCGGCCAAAGCGGCGTCGACTTCTTCGAGGATCCAGTCGGCATCGGTGGCAAGAAGGATGGTGGGCACGGCGCAGACAGTACCGGCTGGTACCGGTTTCGCCCAACCATCGGGTCAGGGCGTGCCCTCGGGGGTGAGCCACTGGGCAAGGGACGCGAGGCCCTCGAGGTCGTGGACGTCGGTGTCGAGGAAGGGGATCTTCACAACGGCGCCTGCTGGCAATTCATTGGTGAGTGTCGCAAGGACGGTGTCCTGTCCCACGGCCACAGTTTGTGAGTCGTGCAGCACGGTGATGAAGGGGGCGAGAGGTCCGTCGGCGAGGCCGTCGAGACGCTCTGATCCAAAGGAGGGATGCACGCGGTTCACCACGATCGCGTCGACGGCAATGTCGGCAGTGGCGAGCGTTTCGATGAATGCAGCCGCATCGTCAACGGTGTCATTGCGAGGAACTGTCACGAGAACAAATGCGGTGTCTTCGGCAATGAGGAGATCGTGTACGGCGACAGCCCGGCCTCGGAATCCCTCTTCCATGCCATCGAACGTTGCGAAGAACTCGATTGCATCATCGACCACTGATGCACTCACAATACGAGCGACTGTGCGAAGGAAACCTTGGGCCGCAAAGTTCACGACCCGTGCAAGTCCACCAGTTGGGGTGACGAGAACTTTGTAGAGCCGATGATCAAGAAAGCGTGTGATGCGATCGGGGGCTTCAAGAAAATCGATGGCATTGCTTGTTGGGGGAGTATCGACAACGACTAGATCGAACCGTTCGTCGTTGTGCAGCTCGTACAGCTTCTCCATCGCCATGTATTCATGTGCGCCCGACATCGAATCGGCGATGTTTCGAAAGAAATCATTGGTGAGAATGTTTTGTGCTTGTTCTTCGCTTGGAGCGTAGGTACGAATCAGCGCATCAAACGTTGTCGATGTGTCGAGCATGACGGCCCACAGTTCGCCCGTTGCTGCGACGTCGATTTGTTGTGGCTCGTTACCGATTGCACGATCGGGGTCGAAGCCCATTGCGTCAGATAGTCGACGCGCTGGATCGATGGTGACAACGCATACTCGACGTCCTCGTCGGGCCGCTTCAAGTGCGAGCGCCGCAGCTGTTGTGGTTTTTCCAACGCCACCGGCGCCAACGCAAACGATCACTGTTTGCTGTTCAAGAAGCGTTGCAAGCGAGGTCATGCGTCGTCCTCGCTAAGTGCGTCGATGCCGATCGAAAGCGCATTCGACAACGTTTCAAGTTCAGGGGGACCGGGTTCGGTCGTGAACACGTATGGCGTGTGTAGCTGAGCGAGGGGCAAGGACTGTGAGAGACGCGTGACTTGTTCGTTCTGGCGCGCGGCCCATTGCAGTCGGAATGCGGCGGCGTCGCGCAGATTGGCGATTTCGGTTGCGGAGATTTTCGCTGTGCTGGCCGCGATGCGTGCGTCGAAGTCGTCAGCAAGCCCTTCGGGAACCGGAACAAGACCGTTCACGATCACGGGACCGAGGGCGACGCCAATTTCTTCTTCGAGCGCGAACGCGGTCTCAATAACTTCGTTGACTGGCGTTTCCTCGGCGAGGGTCACGAGCATCACCCGGCATCGTTCTGGGTCAGCGAGCATCTCAAGTACGTCGTCGGCCTGCGTCGCTATGGGACCGGCTCCGACTGCACCGCGCAGACCGGTGGGCGATTGCAGGAAAGAGACTGCGTGACCTGCAGCCGGGGCATCAAGGACGATGAGATCGGCTGTTCTCGAGGCCTCGAACGCCTTGACCCGGCCCAGCACCAAGAGATCCCGAATGCCCGGAGCGGCGGTGGTCACCACATCGATGGCGCCGGTGGACATCAAACGCCGAGTGATGCGGGCCAGTCCATGGTCAGCCAGATACTCGGCGAGAGCCTCGTCAGGGGTTACCAGACGGCCTCGGACATCGGCATCCCCGGATGGTCCACCCCCGGCGTGGAGGGTCTGCTCAAGGCCAGTGAGCTCCGGTGCTGCGAAGAGACGGCTAATCGGTCCACCAGGGGTGAGGCGGACCAACATGGTGGACATTCCGGCCCGAGCGGCGGTCCGGGCCAGAGCCGCGGACATCGTGCTTTTGCCCACGCCTCCCTTCCCGGCCACGATGAGGACCCGTGATGCTGCGAAAAATCGTGCAGGGTCCATATTCCCCTCGGAGGCTCGAGATGCGCAGACTACCCAGCTTTGCCGCCGTCACCGCTGTCGTGGCGTTGATGCTTGGTGTCATCGGCTTTGTAGTGAGCGCTATGTCGAGCCCAGTCTCGGCCGAAACTTCCACCACGATCATTAACGAAGGTGGCCCCGACGGATTCGTTGCCGTCGTGAAGGTCAGCGGTCTTCTCGATCCGGTCATGGTCGATTTCATTCGCACGTCGATTGAAGAAGCGAATGACGAAGGCGCGGTCGCGCTCATTCTTCAAACCGATTCAAATGGTGTTGTTGTCGAAGAGTCCGTCTTTGCTTCGTTGTTGAACGAGATGCTCGCGTCATCAATTCCGATTGATGTTTGGGTGGGACCCTCGGGTTCGGATCTCACGGGCCAATCCGCGCAACTTATTGGTGCTGCCAATCAAGTTGGTATGGCCCCGGGTTCTCGACTCGGTAACGCCGGACAACCGGTGATCGATGGCCTTGATACGAAACGATTGTCGCCAATTGCTGACAAAACTGTGAGCGCTCAAGAAGCAGCAGACCTCGGCATCACAACGGTTGAGGCACCAACGATTGGCGATTTCCTTGTGAATTTGCCCGGTGTTGCGACTCGTGAGGTCACCGCCGAAAACGGGGAAACTCGACGTGAACCAATCACGCAGGTTCGTTTCGGTCAACTCTCACTTGTTTCGAATCTCATGCATACGGTTGCGAGCCCTGCGGTGGCGTATCTGCTGATCACTGTTGGCCTTGCGCTCCTGCTCTTTGAACTCTTCACCGCTGGCGTTGGTGTTGCCGGTGTTGTTGGTGCAGGCGCATTCATCTTGGCGGGTTACGGAATGTGGGTGTTGCCGACGAATTGGTGGGCGTTTGTCTTGCTTGCCGTTTCGATGTTCGCGTTCGCAGTTGATGTACAAACTGGCGTGCCGAGGGTGTGGACAGGTATCGGCATCGTTTTGTTCGTCGTGTTTTCGTTTACCGTCTTCGACGGAATGTCGCTGTCGTGGATCACGTTGCTGGTCGCGATCCTGGGCATCGTTCTGACTTTCCTTGCCGGCATGCCGTCGATGGTTCGTACTCGCTTCTCGACTCCAACAATCGGGCGCGAATGGATGATCGGAGAGATGGGCCGAGCGGTCACGGGAATCAACCCTGATGGCGTTGTCCAGATCCGTGAGGCCCTTTGGCGGGCATCGACCAATCGCTCCACCCCGATCGAAGAACTCGATCGAGTGCGGGTTGTCAGCATCGATGGACTGGTTCTTGAGGTAGAGCCCGAAGTGGGTGCAGCCAAGGACTATCGGGATCGTTCCCCTCGCTCCGATGCCAAGGGAGACAAGGGTTCTGCTGAGGTCACGGACCCTGAGTCAGGCTCGGTTCAGGACCCCGACTGACCCCGTTTTCATCCCATTCACCGGGATGTGACATTCGTCGCATTTTTTCTTGCAATGGGCGCGGGCGCCGTTGTACGTTCGCCATCCGGAGTAGGGAGGCAGTACTGCAATGAGTGTTCAGCGAATTGAAGACGACTGGCAGATGAAGGCGGAATGTCGTGGGCCACAGGCTGTGGTCTTCTTCCCGCCCTCACAGTTTGAGCGCAAGGAAGACAAGCTCCAGCGCGAGAACCGTGCCAAAGAGATCTGCACCGAGTGTTCGGTGCGTACCGATTGTCTTGACTACGCCCTGTCGATCCGTGAACCGCACGGCATCTGGGGTGGACTCAATGAACTTGAACGAAAGGCCCTGCTCACGCAGCACGCGGTCTGAAGGCCTGCGACGTTGGTTCGGGGGGACCAATGCTCGCTGCAGACCCAGCGTCGGGTCCGGTTCGTCCGGCCCGGCGCTGGGGCATTTTTGCGGTGATGTTGTTTCGTAGTGGCGCTGGCGACGGCGATTGAAAGGTCGTCACCGGTACGCTTCAGACGTGTTCTTGTTTCTGTTCTGCGTGTTCGTCGTGTTCCCGCTGATTGAGTTGGGTGTTGTCATCGCGGTCGCAGGCTGGATTGGAATTGTTCCGACGATCGCCGCTCTCATCGCGATGAGTGCCATTGGCGTTTGGTTGGTAAAGCGCGAGGGCCTCGGTGTTGTGCGTCGCACACGAGAAGCGATGAATCGAGGAGAGGTCCCGGGCGGAGAAATGCTCGACGCCGCCATGCTCACGATCGCCGGATTTCTCTGCTTCGTCCCGGGATTCATTTCAGGAACGATCGGACTCCTGTTGCTCATCGGGCCACTACGACGCCCGGTCGGTCGTCGCATTGTGCGTCGGTGGACGCGTGTCGGTTCGTTCGTCGGCATGTCTCGCCGCCGTAGCACCGTCGAGGTTCAATGGATTGGTGACGTGACGCCAACAACACCTCCGGCAACTGGGCCAATTGAAATTGGTCCTGTTCGTGACTGACGCAAGCGCAACGTTCACGACCGAACCGCCGTTGGTGCACGACAAGCCTCAGGTGATTTCGCCTCTCGTTCGTCGGATCACTGCAGCGAATCCGAGCCACATGACTGGCCCTGGCACGAACACCTATCTCGTTGGAAACGACGAAGTGCTCGTGATTGACCCGGGCCCCGAAGACGACGTGCATACGAAAGCCATTCTGAAAGCGGCCAAGGGTCGTATTCGTTGGATCATGTGCACGCACACCCACCCCGATCATTCGCCAGGTGTTCCCGCCCTTAAGGCCGAAACCGGCGCAGAAGTTATGGCCTGGAGTAATCGTGGCGGCCTTCGCACCGACCGTCGCCTCAGCGACGGTGATCAACTTGTCACCGATGAGTTCACGATGACTGCAGTGCATACGCCAGGACACGCAGGCAATCACTTGTGTTTCTTTCTTGAGGACGAACGCATGCTGTTCTCAGGCGATCACATCATGCAGGGCTCAACGGTTGTGATTACGCCTCCGGACGGCGACATGGGGGCCTATCTCGAGTCGTTGGCGAAGGTGCGGGCGCTGAATCTGAAGGCGATTGCTCCGGCCCATGGCCATGTCATCACTGATCCAAATGCAGTCATCGATTGGTACGTGACCCATCGACTCGAACGCGAAGCGCAGTTGCATGGCTTGCTCATTGAGATGGGTAGCGCGCGTATCGCGCAACTTGTCGAAGCGGCGTATGTTCCGCTCGATCCCGTGCTCATCCCGATGGCGAAGCGTTCGGTTCATGCGCATCTGCGCAAACTTGCCGACGAAGGCAAAGTCGAAGGCAACGGCGCCCGCGGTGTGTGGTCGGTTGTTTGACCGCTGTTGACGACGCGATCAATCCGGTGGGTGGTCGGGGAAGCGGTCGTAACGCCACAACACCGGGAACAGCATGATCCAGCAGATCACGACACCGATCGTGGCAACGCCGCCGAAAACGACCGCGCGTCCCGTGCCGAGCAACTGACCAGCTACTCCTGACTCGAAGGCACCGAGCTCGTTTGAGGCTCCGATAAAGACACCTTCGACCGCCATGACGCGACCGCGAGCCGACGACGGCGTTACCAACGGAACCAGCGTGCTTCGGATGAACACGCTTACCGAATCAGCAGCGCTCAACAACATCACACTGAGGAATGCGATCGCGAAATTGTGCGTCACTCCCAACGTGATCGTGAACACGCCGAAAAGGGCGACAGCGATGAACATAATCGGCCCGGTTCGTCGCTGAATCGGTTTGAGGCTCAGTGCAATCGTGACAACTGCTGCGCCGATACCACCCGCAGCACGCAGCCAACCCAGTCCCACAGCACCAACGCCTAACCGGTTTTCGGCGATTGCCGGTAGTAGGGCAACTGCGCCACCGAACAACACCGCGAAGAGGTCGAGTGAAATCGCGCCAAGCAGTGCTGGATTTCGTCGAATGACGCGGAAGCCTTCGAATGCTTCATGGAATGTCCGTTTCTTCTTCTTGTTCTCGGCATTCGAAGTGAGGTTGGGAGTAAGCGATTTGTGAGCGATGTGGTCGGCGTTTTGCTCACCGAGAACGTCGAGCATTTCTGCAGGTCGCATTTCATCGCCAAGGTCAATCATCGATGCTTCGTGATCGCCAGCCAATGCGTTTCCGGGGGTGATGCGATCGGGACGAGGTCGCGCGAATTGAATGAGCACGGCACCCACTGCAGTCAGAACCATGCACGCAATGAATGGCCAAGTTGGTGAAACGACAAAGAGAAAGCCAGCGATTACCGGACCAACAATGGCGCTGGCTTGCCAGCAGCCCACATGAAATGCCGTGAGTCGAGGGATGCTGCCATCGGGCGCAATATCGGCGGGCATGGAACGGGTTGCCGGGCTCACAAACGCGCGACCAATGCCAAAGATGATCACGATGACAAAGATCAGCAATGTGGCTGTGGGTTGTGTTGCGATGTACCAGGCGAGCATGCCGGAGGCGAGGACTTCGACGCCCAGTCCGATCGATGCGACATGGCGGCGGTCGAAACGATCGGCAACTGAACCAGTCACCGTCATGAGGAGGAACGCTGGTGCGAACTCGGCAAGACCGAGAAGACCAAGATCAAGATCGCGTCCGGTCATGTCGTAGATCTGCTTGCCGAGTGCAGTGATCTGAATCATCGTGGCAATGGTTGATGCCACCGAAGCCAACAAGAACGGCGTGACCGAACGAGTGCGTAGCAGTTGTTTGGCCGAGATCGTTTCTGCCATGAAGGTCAGTACTCGACGCGGTAGTCGAAACCCTCTTCGGCAGCGCGCCGTTCGGCCTTGCCGGCAAGACGAAGATTTTCGAGGTGGGCGTAGGTCTCGCTATCGGCCATAGGGCCGCGGCTACGAGGGGAGAACAAGTACTCGGACCACTTTGCGATGGGAGCCCAGCCCGCTTC
>WLGJ01000085.1 GCA_009703275.1 Actinomycetota bacterium | reverse complement strand
GTGGGCGGAAGCTCGAGTGATGTGCCCGGGTCAAGATGGAGATGCCAAACCGCAACCTCTGCAGAATCCTTTGATGCCCAAGAATTCGAAGGTGGGTGGAGGGGACTGGTGTCATCGAATGCGCCGGCGATGACAACAACTTCAACTCTGCGGCCTTTAGTATCGATGCGACGGATCTTCGGGATCTTTTCCGCCCAGAGCATTGTGAACGATGGGTCGCACATCTTGTCGACAGCCGGCAGGTTCAGCCAGATCTGAAAGAGTTCAAGTGGATTTGGTTGCGATTGATTTCGCAGCGGCAGCATTTCGGAATGCACGATGCCCGAACCCGCGGTGAGCCATTGGACGTCCCCTTCGCCGAATCGAGCAATGGCGCCCAGAGAATCTGAGTGATCGCAGGTTCCTTCTCGCACATAGGTGATGGTCTCAAAGCCGCGGTGCGGATGTTGCGGAAAGCCGGGGACGACTGTCCCGTGGTACATGCGCCATCCGTCGATGCCGTCGAAGTCCGATCCGATGTTGCGGCCCTCAAGTGAAGCGTCGGGTCCAAGTTGCGAATTTCCGACGGGATAGATGTCGTTGTGATGCGCGCAGAAGAGAAACGGATCGATTGTGGGCCAGTGCAGGCCGACGGGAACGGTTTGAAGAATGACTTCGTCCGGCATGGTGCAAGCGTAGAGGGCTGAATGCTCAGTTCATCAGCGTTCGAAACGTTGAAAACGCTCTCGACGCGGAACAACCTTACGGCCCTTGATGGTTGTTTTCTTCATTGCCCGAATGATGTCGTCTGCTGATTTCTCAGGGACTTCAACCAGTGAGAATTTGTCAGCGATTTCGATAGAACCAATTTGCTTGCCTGCGAGGCCGGTTTCGCCGGTAATGGCACCGACGAGGTCTCCAGGGCGCACCTGTGCCGAGCGTCCGATGGGGAAGTACAAGCGAGTTGAATCAACGCCAATTGAGCGGTCCTTGTTCTTCTTGCCCTTCTTGTCGCGATCACCGCGTTCACCGCGATCACCACGATCTCGGTCACCGCGCTCGCCGCGATCGTTCTTGCGATCTTTCGGACGACGAACCTCAACCTCGGGAATCTCAACCTCGTCTTCCGCTCCAGTCGTCGCTTCGTGAGTGAGTTTTACGGCAGCGAGTGCAACCTCGAACAAGTCGAACTCATCGGTCAGTGATTCGACGATGGTGCGGTAGCGGTCGAGGTCGTCGTCAAGCAGTGTTTCTCGCAGCGTTCCAAGCGTGAGTTCCATGCGTCGGTTGCGAAGATCGGAGATCGTCGGAACCTTCTCAATGGCGATCTTGTCGCCAGTTACTCGCTGAATGTTTTCGAGCAGGCGGTGCTCTCGTGGTTCGGCGAGTGTGATGGCGACGCCCTCGCGCCCTGCTCTGCCGACGCGCCCGATGCGGTGCACGTAGGACTCAGGGGCAGAAGGGACGTCATAGTTCACGACATGTGTGAGCAGATCGATGTCGAGGCCTCGAGCCGCAACGTCGGTCGCAATGAGGAGATCGGCGTTACCGCTACGGACGCGAGCCATGACCCGGTCACGACCTTCTTGATTCATGCCGCCATGAAGTGCTTCAGCGCGGTAGCCGCGGCCGTTCAGCGTTTCTGTGAGCTGGTCAACTTCAAGGCGAGTTCGGCAGAAAACGATCGCCGCAGCAGGAGCTTCGACATCGAGGATCCGACCAAGTGCAGCGGGCTTATGCGACCGCGGCACCATGAATGCGAGTTGGCGGACCTTGGGTGCATCGCCCTTCGCAACGACTGGTGCTTCGATGCGAATAGTGGTGGGGTTGGAGAGGTGGCGTCGTGCAAGCGATTCGATTCGCTTTGGCATCGTTGCTGAAAACAGAACGGTCTGACGCTCGGTTGGCAGTGCGCCCAGGATGGCATCGAGATCTTCTGCGAATCCCATGTCGAGCATTTCGTCGGCTTCGTCGAGCACAACCATTGCAATGTTCTTCAGCGGAATTGTTCCCCGCTTGATGTGGTCAACGGCGCGTCCCGGTGTTGCGACGACGACATCGACGCCGCGACTCAGTGCCTGGAGTTGTCGGCCGATTGGTTGGCCGCCGTAGATGGGCAGGACCCGAGCGCCAAGAGCCCGTCCATATTTGTGGACAGCTTCAGAAACCTGCATTGCGAGTTCGCGGGTGGGGACGAGGATCAATCCGGTCGGATTCTTCGAGCGGTTGTCGCCTTCGAGATGCTCGAGCATTGGCAGCGCGAACGCCGCAGTCTTGCCGGTTCCTGTTGCGGCCTGACCCAAGAGATCTTGTCCGGCGATCAAAGGCGGAATGGATTCACGCTGAATTGGGGTCGGCTCTTCATAGCCAAGGCTGGACAATGCCTCGACCAATTCAGGTCGAAGTGCCAGATCGGCGAAGGTCGTGTTTTCGGTCAGATCGTCCATCAGTTGCTCTCCTCGACCGCTCCGGTCGGCCTCCACGCTCCCACGCCGGGGGCGCAAGAACGAATCGACAGGTTGGGCCCAAGGCCAATGTCTCAGAAACCGCCCTTGTGGGCACTGGCATGGAATGATCAAAGGATGGAACTGCAACCCTTTGCCACCCTGACCCTTGCCGTCGCTGCAGACGGCCTGTACATGCTCGGAGCCACTCCAGCGGGCACCCGTATTGTGCAAGAGATCAACGAGGCCCGCATCGAGGGTCCTCGGCTCAGCGCCAGCCTTGTGGGCCATGCCGCAGCAGATTGGCTGGCGATCGATGCACAGGGTGTTGGCACGTTCGACATCCGAATGACGCTGATGACCGACGACGGCGCACCGATCTACCTTGCCTATAAGGGGCGGGCAGATTGGTCATCAGGTATGGGGAAGGCCCCGGTCTATGTGGGTATGGAGTTTGAAGCAGGCGATGAGCGCTACCGCTGGCTCAATGCGCTGCACCTCTTCGGCCGTGGCCAGGTCGGAGAAGGCGGCAAGCTTGTGTACGAGATCTACGAGCCGGTCTGACGCTTCGGCGTATCTCTAGGCCACTTGATCGACGAGACTCGCGACGGGTTTTCAGGTTCGCTCGGCTTTTTCAAGTCTGATGGAAGATGAGACATGTTCGACAACCGCATTACCCGGATGCTCGGCATCGAGATTCCAATCGTTCAGGCGCCAATGGGCTACATCGCTCGAGCGCAACTGGCGTCCGCGGTTTCCAACGCGGGTGCGATGGGGATTATTGAGACCTCCTCTGGCGACCTGACAGCGATCCGCGAGGAAATCGCGAAGATGGCCGATCTCACGGAGCGTCCGTTCGGCGTCAACATTGCTCAGGCCTTTGTTCGTGATCCTTCGATCGTCGAGTTCGTAGTCGACCAAGGCGTCCGGTTTGTCATCACCTCTGCAGGCGATCCCCGCACGTATACATCGCAGCTGAAAGATGGTGGCCTCACCGTTTTTCACGTGGTTCCGACGCTTCGAGCAGCGCTAAAAGCCGTTGATGCGGGCGTCGATGGCCTCGTTGTCGAAGGATCAGAGGGCGGGGGATTCAAAAATCCCAGTGACGTCTCGACAATGGTGCTGCTGCCGTTGGTCGCCTCCAAAGTGAAGGTCCCGGTGATCGCAGCCGGGGGATTCGTCGATGGTCGAACGATGGCTGCTGCGCTCGCATTGGGCGCCGAAGCGATTCAAATGGGCACCCGCATGGTGGCGACTCTGGAATCTCCAATCCACGACAACTGGAAACAGGCGATTGTCGATGCGTCGGAAACTGACACGGTGCTACTCAACCGCCATGCAGCTCCATCACTTCGAGTGCTTCGTACCGACCGAAGCAACGCACTCGAATTCGATACCAGTACAAACGCGATGGAGCACATGGCGCGTCATACTGAGCTCTACTTCGGGGGCGATATGGATGCAGCGCTCGCTCTCGGGGGGGCGGTCGCTGGTCGTATCGAATCTATTGAGCCGGTGGCTGATGTCATCAAGAACTGCGCGAACGAATGTCTTGAGGTTTTGCGCGACCTGGGTTCTACGTACGTGGAGTGATTCAGTCGATCGGAAGGCGGGCCATGAGGTCGGCCTTCCGCTCTTCGAACTCGTCGAAGTCGATGACTTTGTCGTCGAGCTGCTTATGGATCAACTCAATCTGAGCAAGTAACTCTGCGGCAGAAAGATCGCCTTCAGTTGAGAGTTCAACGAGTTCTTCCTCACCGTCGGCGCCGATGCGGGGTTCGCCGGTCTGGCGGCGTTCACGCTTCAGGGCTTGCTTCGCCTTTTTGTCGCGGTCTCGTTGAAGCTTTTCGAAACTTGTTCTTTGGGCACCCATTGGGGGCCTCCTTCGCCGGCAAAAGAACGCCGATCTGGTGTTGTCGATCGTTGTAGTCACGCTGTGATGGTGATGGTGATGCGGACAGCGACTCGTTGGGGAGTTCAGGCAGGCCTGAGACCGCAGTCGACGTTACCGGTTCGAGAGCGCTGCGCTGCGCACCCTTGCCGGGTCATGGGCCACATTGGTCGAATTCCTTTGAAAAGAGGTGGCTAAGGTGCCTTCTATCGCTGTGTTCCAGAGGGGGAGCCATGTCGTTCGTACTGATAGAGAAGCCCATTCCGTCTGTCACCGTCATCACGTTGAATCGTCCTGAGCGCATGAACGCCATGGCGTTCGATGTGATGTTGCCGTTGCGTGAGCACTTGGAAGAGGTTGCTCATGACAACGACACTCGAGCGGTCATCATCACTGGAGCCGGCGAGGGTTTCTGCTCGGGGGCTGATCAGAAAGTCTCGGGAACAATTCCGCATATTGAAGGATTGACGCCGCCCGTCATTGCTCAACGAGCGGGCAAGTTGCTTGACGACATCATTCTGGGGATTCAGGACATGCCGCAGCCCGTCATCGCCGCGATCAATGGAGCGGCAATCGGCGGTGGACTCTGCCTCGCTGCAGCATGCGATATCCGAATCGCTTCGCCTGAGGCATATTTCCGTGCTGCTGGTATCAACAACGGTCTCACTGCTACCGAACTTGGCTTGAGTTTCATCCTCCCTCGCATCATCGGAGCCGGCCGGTCGAGCGAACTGATGCTGACAGGACGAGATATGGGCGTCGACGAAGCAGAGCGCGCTGGTCTTGTTTCGCGAGTTGTTCCTCGTTCTGAACTTCTCGCCACCGCAATCGAGATTGCTGAACAAATCGCTGGGCTGAGTCGAGTCGGAATTGAGCTCACAAAGAAGATGATTCTTGGTGGCCTCGAGTCGACGAGTTTTCGATCTCATATGCGAAATGAGATGACGGCACAGTTGTATGTGCGTCTGACGACAAAGAACTGGGATGAATCAGTCGCTGCTCGTGCCGAAGGACGAAAGCCAGTCTTTCTCGACTGAGATCAGGCGCCTGCGAGCAGTTCCCGCATCCACGATGGAGCTCTAGTTGCGCGCCCTGCGGGGTCGACAACGCCGTGCACGGTGGCAGCAAGCGCGCAGATCTCGTCGTCGATAATCAGCAGGTACTCCATCTGAAAGGTTGCGGCCTTGAACGAGGAGACTCGTGTATGAACTCGCACAACTTCGTCGAATTTTGCTGAACGTCGATACTTCGTGAACAGCTCGAGCACGGCGAGATCGAAGCCTTGCGCCCGAATCTCTGGGTAGGGGGTTCCGAGTTCACGTAGGAACTCGACTCGAGCCGCTTCCAGCCACGCGACGTACGAGGAATGATGTGCGACTCCCATGGCATCGGTTTCTGCGAAACGGACGCGGACGTCGAAAGAAAATGCGTAGTCGCTTGGGTTCGTTGAAATATCGAGTGAGATCCGCATCGTTGGTGACTAGTTGCGGGGGACGTCGATCCAGGGGAGTTCCTTGTCAACTCTTGGTTCGCCGGGAAGCCCAAGAACACGTTCGCCGAGGATGTTCCGTTGAATCTCGGATGTGCCACCTTCGATCGAATTTGCGCGAGAACGCAAGAACATCTTCCGGCCCGATCCTGGTGGACCAATGAGACCGATGTGATCGGAGCGCTTCATCGTGTAGTCGTAGTCAATGAGTGCCTTTGCTCCGAGAAGCTCAACACAGAACTCGTAGATGTCCTTATTCACTTCAGCGAACTGAAGCTTGGCAATCGAACCTTCGGGGCCCGGGTTTCCAATGCGGCGGTTCTGTGAAGCGCGAATGTTTGTGAGGCGAAGGACCTCAGCACTGATCCAGAGTTGCATTAATCGGTCGCGAGTAACCGCGTTATGTGCCGATTCATTGTCGGCCCAGACTCGGAGAGCTTCGGCGATTGCGCCCGAACCCTGTTGTGGTGTTCCACCGCCGCCTCCACCGATGGTGGTGCGCTCATTCGCAAGTGTCGTCATCGAGACTCGCCAACCTTCGCCGACTTCTCCGATGCGATCCGCGTCGGGAACGCGAACCTCGGTGAGGTACACCTCATTGAATTCTGCTTCGCCGGTCATCTGGCGAAGCGGGCGAACTTCGACGCCGGGTGCGTGCATGTCGAGTGCGAAGTAGGTGAGACCTTTGTGCTTTGGGGTGTTGGGGTCGGTTCGGGCAACGAGCATCCCGCGGTTGGCGATATGGGCGAGGGTGTTCCATACCTTTTGACCGGTAATGACCCACTCGTCACCATCTCGTACTGCTCGACAGCCAAGACCAGCAAGGTCGGAGCCGGCCCCAGGCTCGGAGAACAACTGACACCACGCGTCTTCTCCGGTGAAGATTCGCCGAAGCAAGGTGTCGCATTGCTCGTCGGTCCCGTGCGTAGCGATCGTGGGACCCGCCATGGTGATTCCAAAAAAGAAGCGCGTCTCAATGGGCTTGGCTCCAGCCTCACGAAGACGTCGGTCGATCTCTTTCTGGAGTGTGGGAGTGAGCCCGAGGCCGCCACGCCCGACGGGGAAGTGAACCCATCCCAAACCGAGGTCGTACTGGCGTCCCCTGAAGGTGACTTCGTCGGTTGTGGTCGGATCCAGCTCGGAGAGCAATGTCGAAATTCTCTCGTCAACAATGGTGGTGGCGTCGGTGGTGCTCATCGACGAGAGGTTACCCAGCGGTAATCGTTGATGTCGGAGTTCTCGAACAGAAGTCCGGGAGTGGCGAACCCCATCGGATCTGCCGGTACTATCGCCCACCGCAGGCTGGGAGCCCCTGGTTTGCACGTGAACGAGAGGGTGGTCCATGGCCGAGGTTCGGTTCGACGACATCGATGCGATTAATGCGCTTGCCAGCGAAGAATTTGGCGAGTGGGGCGAATCGATCGAGGTGTCGCAGCAAATGATCAACGATTTCGCGGATCTCACTGGTGATCGCCAGTGGATTCACATCGATGTAGAGCGTTCTTTGAAGGAAAGCCCTTTTGGTGGCCCAGTCGCTCATGGTTTTCTCACGCTGAGTCTCATGCCGAAGTTGGCAACGTTTCCGGTG
>WLGJ01000084.1 GCA_009703275.1 Actinomycetota bacterium | reverse complement strand
GTGCAGAACCCTCGGCCTGTCCAGATCGTCGCACCGGGCTGAAACCTTCGAAGGTCGAACTGATCAAGATCGAACCAGCGATACAACTCTGGGTACGCAGTGAGCAGAATCTGAAAACCACGATCAAGAATGAAGCCGTCGACGTGGTCAGAACGAACTCGACCACCCACGTCGTCGGAGGCCTCAATGACCTGAACGCCAACACCAGCGGCAGTCAAGGTGCGAGCACAGGCCAATCCGGCAAGTCCAGCTCCGACGATAATGACGTCTTCGTTCACGCGGTGGAGGATACCGACTGCGAAGTGCTGACTCGTTGATCGGCGCCGACCACAGCAACGATTGGAGTGGTTCTACTCTTTGGTCATGTTCATCTCTGGACCAGATTCCGATGGCTGAACGGGACGGGTCAGGTCGGAAGATTCTGGGCAGATCGTCATCGGAGAATCCACCGGTTGTGAGTTCCACGACCGGTTTGCCGGCGCGTCCGGTGCTGGGACGAAGTTCAACAGGCGCAGCTCCTTCGGGTACGGGCTTTGCTAGTGAGGGTCTTGGAAATGGCAGGACTGGAGGCACCGCTGTTGCTCAACGTCATTCACGCAAGCGAAGGCCGAGAAAAAGGACGATCTTTCTTTGCTTGATCGCGTTGGTGATTCTCGTGCCCGTTGGTTGCTTTGCTTTCGGTTGGTCGCAGTTTTCGAAGATCCCCACCGTGAATGTTTCGGCGGTCTTATCGCCGCGTGGATCTCGATCGGGGACCAACTACCTCATCGTCGGTACCGATTCACGAGCCGGTATCGAGAGCAATGATCCAAACTCGGGCGCCTTTCTTTCTGGTGAAGTTTCCGGCTCGAGAACAGACACGATCATGGTCCTCCACGTCGATGGTTCAACCACGCGGTTGACTTCAATTCCTCGCGACCTTTGGGTGACTGATCCAGCTACCGGTCAGAAAGGGCGCATCAATTCGACCTTCGCGTCAGGTCCCTCGAACTTGATTTCAGCAGTCGAGGCGATCGGGATCCCGGTGGATCAGTACCTGGAAATCAACTTTGTGAGTTTTGGGAGACTTGTTGATGCAATCGGAGGGATCACGATCGATTTCCCGTACCCGGCAGTTGACGACCAGTCCGGACTTTCAATTGCGAACTCTGGGCCGAACCATCTCAACGGCGCCGAGGCGCTGGCCTATGTGCGAAGTCGGAATTACACCGAGATGGTGAATGGTAAATGGCGTGTCGATGGCACCGCTGATATTGGACGCACCGAACGTCAACGAGTTTTTCTCACAGCACTTATGAACGAGGTCGCCGGTGAACGCAATCCGTTCCAACTGTTCGCTATTCCTGGTTCGCTCGGTGCGGGCATGAAGCGTGGATCTACGTTCTCCTACACCGATGCCATTGGTCTGGCATGGGCATTGAAAGACGCAACGCCGGAAATGGTTGTCCTCCCGGTGACGCCACGCCGAACATCTGGGGGTGCTGATGTTTTAGATCTGCAGCCCGATGCGCGAGCCGCGATCAGTGGACTTGCGGCGTAAAAGGGTTAACGGCTGATCAGTCGGAAACGATGAGCAGAACGTGATCGGGTTTGGTTGCCGCTGACTCGAAAACCTCGAAGGCGTTCTCAACGACCGCGACCAGTTCAGGATGTTCGCGAAATTTGCGCGGGTCGAGCTTTCGCATTCGGTCGAGGGCGCCAGTGACGTCGTCGAGGTCGAGCCAACCTTTATGGCCCCAACCGAATCGAACAAGAAGCCGATCAAGCGCTGTAACACTGAGGTGCCGTTCGGCAAGAGTGAGCAGCTCTCGACCACGTGCAAGACGCCGAGATTCGGTCGCGTGCCACCCAAGGTGGGGGAGTCCACGGCGGAGTGCGTCAGGTCCTTGAATCGACCGAGTGGGTGTAAGCCACGGAGCCATCAGCACTCGATACCAATCGACCAGATGAGTGTCCTCACAGGCGCGATACCAATCTTCTGGTGAAGAGACCACGAGCGCTGCGAGATAGGAATGGACGACCGGATCGACTCCATCCCAGAGTTGAACTGCCCTATCACGAACTGCAACGAGACCCTCTGGCCCCAGCAGGCGCTGTTCGAAGTCGTGGTGGAAGGCGATGGAGTCGAGCATCCAAGACTGGCTGTTGACTGCCAAGGTTCCCACTCCTTCTTCGCGCACGAGGTAGTCATTTTCGCGGTGTAATGACGTGGTGGCGCGGATGCTCAGGTACGAGACGCGAGCTGCTCCACAAGAGATTCGAGAACCGGGCGAATCGATGGCGTCGGGTCGGCCTCGATTGACTCCATTTCACAGAACACGTCTGTGCCGTGCGCCCGACCCTGGAGGGTCATGAGTACAGAGCAAGAGGGGCCGCCTTCGAATCGCACGATGACTTCGAGGAGACCGAGATTTCGGTCGACATGTCCAATGCCTCCGAGTGTCGCAGCCGAATCCAGAAGGCGCTGATAGGCCTCGTCTGGTGGAGCCTCGATCCAAATGGTGTCGCCATCGTGTTCAGCGACGAGGGGCGGATACGCCGAAGGTGGAGAGAGAAGAGGTGTTGGCTGGTGGCCCAGCACCGGAACAAGGCCATCGGGTGATGTCTGTATGGATTCGAGCACAACTGAGTAGGCCTCAGTGAGGAGAGATGGATCGATGACCTTGGGTGCAACGCTTGCTCGCGATGCGGCCAGATCCGGGTGATGTAGTCGCATGAGAGCGCGAAAGACGTCCTTGACCTCTTTCTCAGAATCGCCAACCGCAACCCCGAGCACTCGACATGCATCCTGCAGTTCCAACGATCAGGACGCCGTTCGGGGACTGGAGAGAAATGACTCAAGCAGAGTTGCAAAGCGTGCTGGATCAAGAACGCCAGTGAGTTCGCGAGCCGAATGCATCGACAACTGGGCGACGCCAACATCGACTGTGGTGATGCCGAGGCGGGCCGCCGTTACCGGACCGATCGTTGAACCGCAGGGCATGTCGTTGCGTGAGACGAAGGTTTGCGTCGGAATGTTTGTGTCTCTGGCGAGTGAAAGTAGATAGGCAGCGCCTGGTGAATCGGTTCCATAACGCGCATCGGCGTTCCACTTGAGTACCGGACCACCATCGATGAAAACGGGATGATCAGGCTCGTGACGCTCTGGCCAGTTGGGATGAGTCGCATGTGCCCCGTCAGCGGAAATGCAGATCGAAGACGCCAACGCAGCAAACCATTGGTCTTGAGTGCAATCTCCGGAGAGAGCGATTCGCTCAAGAACGGTTGGTAGGAGTTGGCCCGCCGCACCACTCGCGGACTGACTTCCAATTTCTTCATGATCAAAAAGGCAGAGTACGGGAACGAAAGGCGATTCAAGAGAAGAATTCAAGAGGGCGATTACGCCTGCATGGCAGGAGAGGAGGTTGTCGAGTCGGGCCGATGCGAAGAGTGACTCGTCAACACCGAGAATGGCTGGAGGGGTGAGATCGTGGGTCATGAGATCCCAGGAGAGGATCTCTTCAACTGGAACTTGGATTTGCTCGCTAAGCCACGTGCGAAATTCGGGAGCACTCTGCGGTGCTGAACTCCACACGGGTTGGAGGTGGCGCTGCGGATCGAGTCGCAACCCTTCGGTCATGATCGATCGGTCGAGATGAATCGCAAGTTGCGGGACTCGGAGGAGTGGTTCGTCACAGCGGAACAGAACCGTTGACGTGTCGTTCGACTTCGATCGAACCGAGATTCGTCCGGAGAGGCCGAGGTCTCGATCCAGCCACGAATTGAGGAGGGCGCCGCCGTAAATCTCGACACCGAGTTGCGCCATGCCCGCCGATTGGTGGTCGGGACGAGGTCGTAGTCGAAGGTTGGGCGAGTCAGTGTGGGCGCCGATCAAACGAAAGCCAGCGCTTGGGCGGTGGTCTCCGGCAGTCGACCAAGCAACCAAGGCACCGCCTCGCTGCAGGTAATACGAACCCGGAGTGCTCGGCCAAGGCTCGGCCTCGTTGACAGGGGCGAACCCTGCCTCGGAAAGCCGTCGTGAGGCCTCTGAGGTGGCGTGGAAGGGCGAAGGTGAGGCCGAAACAAACTCGGCGAGGTCATTGAGATGGCGACGAGGGTTTGCGTCCGGGCGTTCCACAGCATGTGACCCTACCGGTGGGGCTGGGGCCTCGTCCTGCTACCGACCTGCACTCGGCGTCTCGGACTGAAGATGCCAGCCTCTAGCCGTGTACAATTTGAATTCCGCTCCGGGGCCAGCGTCGTCCCCATCGTGAGCGTGTTATCCCCCCAGGTTCCGCCTCGCCGAGGCAGATCTGCCGATCCACGCAACGCAGGAAGACGCATGTCCTCACTTCGCCCCTCTGGGCTCCCCAGCGCACAGGGTCTCTACGACCCCCGATTCGAACACGACGCCTGCGGCGTCAACTTTGTCGTCCATATGAAGGGCGAGCGCAGCCATCAGATCGTCCGTCATGGTCTAGGCGCGCTTTGCAATATGGACCACCGTGGCGCGGCTGGTGCCGAGGTGAACACTGGAGATGGTGCGGGCATCCTCATCCAGATTCCCGACGCTTTCTTCCGAGCGGTTCTGCCGTTCGACCTTCCGGAGGAAGGTCACTACGCGACAGGTCTGGCCTTCCTTCCCTCAGAAGCCTCCGAGGCAGCTGTTGCACGCGATTCCATCGAGCGGATCTTCACAGAAGAAGGTCTAACGATTCTTGGCTGGCGCGAAGTGCCAGTAGACGACTCAATGATCGGCTCGATGGCCAAGAGTGTTGAGCCTTCGTTCTTTCAACCATTTGTCGTAGGAACGGGTCTCGAAGGTCTGGCCCTAGATCGCCGTGTGTACCTGGCGCGTAAGCGTTCTGAAATCGAACTTGGAACTGTTTCTGAAGGGGGTGTGTATTTCCCTTCGTTGTCGAGTCGCACGTTCATTTACAAGGGCATGCTCACCACCACCCAACTCGGCCAGTTCTTCACTGATCTCAACGATCCCCGAGTCGAATCATCTCTCGCTCTTGTTCACTCACGGTTCTCGACGAATACGTTCCCGTCATGGCCGTTGGCCCATCCATTCCGATTCATCGCGCACAACGGGGAAATCAACACCGTTCAGGGCAATCGCAATTGGATGCGAGCTCGTGAAGCTCTGATTCAATCCGATCTCCTTCCAGGCGATCTCGATCGAATCTTCCCAATCTGTTCGCCCGGTGCTTCGGATTCCGCAACGTTCGACGAGGTCCTTGAACTCCTGCACATGGGTGGCTACGAACTTCCGCACGCGGTGTTGATGATGGTCCCTGAGGCTTGGGAACATCAGCCTTCAATGCCGAGAGCAAAGCGCGATTTCTACCGCTACCACGCGTCGCTGATGGAACCGTGGGACGGGCCCGCGTCAATAGCTTTCACCGATGGCACCGTTATCGGCGCAGTGCTCGATCGAAACGGACTGCGTCCATCTCGCTATTGGGTGACGGCCGATGATCTGGTGATTATGGCGTCAGAGGTTGGAGTGATCGATGTAGATCCGGCACGAGTTGTTCAAAAAGGCCGTCTCCGTCCCGGTCGGATGTTCCTTGTCGACACGGCTCAAGGCCGAATCATCGACGATGAGGAGATCAAGAGTCACCTCGCCGAGCAGCATCCCTATGGGGAATGGCTGGCCTCGAACCAGATTGAACTTCAATCGCTCGCATCGCAGCCTCACACGCTTATTGCTCACGATGCAGTGGTGAAGCGGCAGCAGCTGTTCGGTTACACGAACGAAGAGATGAAGCTGATCCTTGAGCCGATGGCGAAGAACGGGCTCGAACCAATCGGCTCAATGGGCACCGATACTCCTATCGCTGTGCTGTCCTCGCGTTCGCGTTTGTTGTTCGACTATTTCGCTCAGCTCTTTGCACAGGTCACGAACCCGCCTCTTGATGCCATTCGTGAAGAACTCGTGACTGCTGTGAGTGGAACGCTTGGACCCGAAGGAAACCTGCTCAATCCGCAGCCGTCTTCGTGCCGTCAGATTGTTATTGAACGTCCAATCCTCGATAACGACGAACTGCGCACACTGGTTCACATCGCCGATCACGAAGGCGTCTCCGACTTCCGCACCGTGGTCATCCCATGCTTGTATCCGGTTGCTGCTGGGGGAGAGGGTCTTGCGAAGGCACTACAGAATGTTCGGCGCCTGGCGTCGGACGCGATCGAGGCCGGGGCAACCATGCTTGTCCTTTCCGATCGCGGCGCTGACGCTGAAATGGCTCCGATTCCGTCGTTGCTCTTTACAAGTGCTGTTCACCACCACCTCATCCGCGAAAAGACGCGCACACGAGTTGGTTTGATCGTCGAGGCTGGTGACGCACGAGAGGTGCATCACATGTGTCTCCTGATCGGTTACGGCGCTGCAGCCATCAATCCGTACCTCGCGTTTGAGACGATCGAAGACCTCATCGCTGAAGATCGCACAGAGATGCACGATCCAATCAAGGCGATTGGTAACTACATCAAGTCCTCGAGCAAGGGTGTTCTGAAGGTCATGTCCAAAATGGGCATCTCCACAGTGGCCTCGTACACCGGGGCACAGATTTTCGAAGCGGTTGGTCTCTCGCACGATCTTGTTGACGAATACTTCACTGGCACGGTGAGTCGTCTCGGTGGCATTGGTCTCGATGAGATCGCAGCCGAGGTTGCTATGCGTCATCGCCTGGCGAATCCTGAGAATCCAACGCAGCGAGCTCATCGTTCGCTCGAGGTGGGTGGCGAGTATCAGTGGCGCAGAGAAGGGGAGTACCACCTCTTCAATCCCGAAACGGTCTACAAGCTTCAACATTCAACGCGTTCGGGTCGTTACGACGTCTTTAAGGAATACACCTCTCGCGTTGATGATCAGTCCAGGAATCTCGCCACGTTGCGCGGACTTTTCGATCTTCGCGTTGGCGCCCGGCCGGCGGTTTCGATTGATGAGGTTGAACCCATCTCCGAGATTGTGAAGCGCTTCTCTACTGGTGCAATGTCATACGGCTCGATCTCGGCTGAAGCTCACGAGAACCTTGCCATTGCGATGAATCGCCTTGGTGGCAAATCGAATACTGGTGAGGGCGGAGAAGATGCCGAGCGCTTCATCCCGCTGCCAAACGGAGATTCTCGGCGTTCCGCAATCAAGCAAGTTGCTTCTGGTCGCTTCGGCGTCACAAGCGAGTACCTCGTCAATGCTGATGATCTGCAGATCAAAATGGCTCAGGGCGCCAAGCCCGGCGAGGGCGGTCAGCTTCCAGGTCACAAGGTGTATCCGTGGGTCGCAAAGACGCGTCACTCGACTCCAGGCGTAGGACTGATTTCGCCGCCTCCCCATCACGACATTTATTCGATCGAGGACTTGGCGCAGCTCATCCACGATCTGAAGAACGCAAATAACGAGGCACGAGTTCACGTCAAGCTGGTTTCCGAGGT
>WLGJ01000083.1 GCA_009703275.1 Actinomycetota bacterium | reverse complement strand
CGGCCACCGTTGATCCAATGATCGAGGTGATGGACATCGCAATGTTTGGGTTTCGTCCGACAACCTGGCGCTCGACAATGTCGGTCGCGAGCGACAATTGCTCTTCGTTGCGCCGCAGTCGCCGTTCGGACTTCTCGGCCCAGATTCAATACCTTCGAACCCGCCATGAGAACCCGCTGCACCACGGAATCACAGGTGAGTGTTGCCACCGCAGTTGCGTCGAGTTCGGAACCATCAGAAGTCACTGCATCGCCATGACGGTGCAACGCGTCGGTGAACCAGGCTTGTTCAGCAGCTGACCAGCCACGCGCCTCGGCCGCACGTTCAAGACCGGCCTTTGAGCGCACGCCTGCGCCGCGCAAGGCTGATGCACGCAACTCCGCAACGTCGACCACAAGCGAAACGTGCGGAACGAATCGACCAGACTCGCCTGCACCGTCACGATGAGACATTGCGAACTTGCACACTTCGACCAATGCGTCGGCGTTGCGCTTGCCCAGTGAGCGCGGCTCGCCGATGAACTCGCCGTTCTCGTCGACCTGGTCGGGAACATCGAACACTCGCAACGCAGCTTCAACAATTGCCGCCTCGGTCCGATTGAGCTGACCCTGCACCACCACGCGACCATCGAGCAGTGAATCGAGGTAGACGCCCGATGGCCGCTCGGAAAAGTCTTCGGGACTATCTGCCGCTTCGGCACACCTCACCCATTGACGCATAGCCACTTCGGTTTGGGCGACATCGAGAGGCGCCAGCACACGCACGACCTCGGGAGCTTGCACTGCAAATTCATTTACAAATCGAGCTGGCACCGACGCAACGACAACGTCGACCTGCGCCCCACTCAGTTCGCCAGACTTCCATCCCTCGAGAACTTCGGGCCAAATCTCGAGCCGATCGGCTCGGCGAGCGACGCGTGTTGCGTCGCGCCGAGACATGCCGCACGTATCGACGAGCCACGCGCGCAACGAACCAGCGCCTTCGTCGCGCCACAGCTGGTGTTGATCGAACCGAATTTCGGCTTCGGCCGTGAGCGCAGAGAGTTGATCGATCTGCATCCGCAGGCTCTTCAACACTTGGGCATCGGCGGGAACCCCCGACGCACCCATCGAAACGATGGCACTCGACAATTGGGCGAACGCAACGTCGAACGAGACGAACCCCGACGCCACGGGTCCCGATCCGGCCAACCCCAGACCAGCCAACCCGGACCCAGCCAACTTCGACCCAGCCAACTTCGACCCAGCGAGCGCAGGCGTAGTTGATCCGCACACAACAGCGACACCGCCGCACTCACTTGTGGTCTCATCAGAAGTCTCGAACATGTGTTCGATACTACGGACGCGGAGTGTCAACGTGAATAGGTCATTCGGATCATTCCCGGCCACAAACACAACCGCTCACATCCGGCACCAATGCCATGCCAGAACAACCGCATCACACATCAACCAGCGAAGTCCCGCCGCACTCCGCTGCATCCCACAGCGCATCCGGCGCAACTCCACCCGACTCCCTCCCCGACCCGTCACGCCAACACGCGCGTCACTACCGTCCCCGCCATGCCTTTGCCCACCTTCACCCCTTCGCCCAGCGGAGATTGGTCACCCAACCTGCCTGGCCTCGACCGACTGCGCTTGCACTGGGTCGTGCTCGTTCAGCTCGTTGTCACCGTGTTGATGGTCGGCATGATCTGGACGGTGCAGGTCGTCCACTACGACCTCTTCCCTCTCGTCGGCGCCGACTCGTGGGATGCCTACGAACACGCTCATGTCGACCGCATCGGCAAAGTGCTCTTCGGGCCGTGGCTGATCGAAGGGCTCTGCGTTCTCGTGCTGCTGCTCGCCCACTCGAAACGACTTCGTATCGCAGCGATCATCAGCGCATTCCTGATGCTGTTCATCCTCATCGATACAGCGGCGTTCTCGGCGCCCGCGCACGGCGTGTTGCTCGACCGCTGGGACCAGCAGACCTATGACGAACTGATGATCGTGAATCTCATTCGAGCATGGCTTTGGACAGCGAAGGGCGCCGTTGCCGTGTGGATGATGGCCGAGGTCATGCGTGTGGCGTTGCGCAGAGGGCCGAACGCCGACACTCCGATGCCGTCCTAACTGAAACTGACGATCACACGGACGACGACAGCGACCCAACTTCTGACCGCTTCACCACCCGACACACCGGCTGTTCCGCGATATCAGCGTGCAACCAACGGAAGAACATGACGCCGGTGTGGTGACCGCTGGTGTCGAGCCAATTCGGCACGCCTGGGTCGCCATCGGAAATGACGATGCGAACTGATCCGTCAGCATTCACAACAGCTTCGCGGTTGTTGATGTTCGTTCGGCGATCGGGGAAGCACTGGTACCAGCGATCACACAACTGCAACGCCCAATAGTCGGTTGTGGGCGGAACGAAGTCGACAACGACAACTTCATCGTCTGCCATCTTCCACCAGGTAGTGGAATAGACAACGTCTGGGTTGGGAATCGCAGCAACAATGTCGTCGCAGGTCTGGCGCACGAACTCATTGGGAAACGAGCGCCGCTCGGGCGTCCACAACTGGTTGAGCTGCGCGTTCCAACGCAACGACTTTGCAGCGTTGGAAACTCGCGCCGACATTTCCGCGCTTCCCATACGGCGTGATGCGGGAGCACTGTCATTCGCCTCGCTCGCACCCGCATCAACTCGTTCGATTAACCACGAACCGCGAGTTTGCGTTGCGCGATCGTGGAAGTACTGACGAACAATGACGCGCGCGGCCTCGGGATGACTGAACTCCCAGACAAACGTGCCGTCAGCATCCATGATGTCGTCGACGTCGACCGATGCAACAACGGCCGACGCGCCGCCTGCTCCGGCACCCGCATAGACGGTGATGCCGACGTAGGTTGCTTCACCGCGCGCACCCGCAACGCTGTAGAGACAATCAGGGCGAACGGCAGCAACGTCGTAATCAATATCGGGACCAGCAGCACCGACAAACCGAACGCCATCGAGCATCGTGAGAAACGATGGCCGATCGGGGTCAAGCGTAAGCGTCGTACTCTGCGTAACGGCCGTGAGCATGCGCATCACATACAAGTTGCCGTCAGCGCGTTCGCGATCGTTCAGTGGATCGGGATCGCCCTCGATTCGCGACACCGCGAATTCCAGCGCTTCGATGATGGACTGCCATGAATCCTCGGTCGACATGCGGGTAACAGTAGGCCCCGCATGCGACCGAGGATTCCAGACAAATCAGCTGTTGGCAGGTTCTTCTTCTGCAGTGCGGAGTTTGGCGACCGCCAGAATGGCGAGACCATAAACCGGCTTGGCCAGAAGATCAGCCACCGAGTATCCGACCTGACGAACCGTTTCGGCCATATCGCTCGATTCACCGAACAGGATCGGGAACAGATAGGCGATGGGGTAAACCAACCAGGCCACAAGCAACAGGATCGCCGCCAAGCGAATGCCCTTAGCCACACCGGCTGATTCACGCGTACTGGCGGCCTTCATCTCACCCGCAACAGTGACGAGGATGTAGACGAAGGGGATCATTGCGAGCACCCAGAAGATCCACTTGGTGCTGTCGTTGGTTGATACCTCGCCCGGGTAGCCCAGCGCGATCATCGCAATGGCTGCAGCCACCAGTTTGATCGTGAGCGGACGACGCTTCTCCGACGTGATGCCGAGCACGATGAGTAGCTCGATGAGCAGCAACGGAACAGTGAGAAGCCAATCGGCGTAGCGATAGCCCTCATTGAATTCGCCATCAGCCCAACCAGTGAAGATGCGGAAGTAGTGGTAACCCGCTACTGCCACAACAACTGCGGAGACGACCACTGCATTGCGGTACTTCTTCGATACCTGTGAGACGTTAAAAGCAAAATAGATGAACGCCGCGAACATCGACGCGACGACAAGAGAAAACACGTTGTAAACGAGTAGGTACTCGTTACCATCCATGTGAGCCAGGTGCACCCGACTGGGTGGGTGTCATTTATGGACAATGAGTTCCACCGGCCCGATTGGTGACCTAACTGGTTATTGCTATTCTCCTGCGAAGAACGAGGGCCCGGGCGGGCCTGAACGAAAAGGGCTTCTCGTGAGAAAAATCATTGGATTGTTTGCTGTTGCTGCGCTTTCGATCGGGTTGATCGCCGTCGCTGACCGCGCCTCGGCCTACGTCGAGTCGGCGGCAGTCGTGCCAAGCCCGAACGTCAGCGATGCCAGCAACCTTTACTCGGTTTCTTGTATCTCGACCACCTCATGCGTCGCTGTTGGTGCCTCAGCAGACAACACCAATTTCGACGCCTTGGCGATGGGCTGGGATGGCACTTCGTGGACGGTTCTGACCACCCCATCCGTAGCATCCTCGGTCGCCATCCTCGTGTCAGTGTCTTGCACATCGCCCACTTCGTGCGTCGCTGTCGGCACGTACAGCAACGCGGGCACCGACCAATCGTTGGCGATGTCATGGGATGGAAGTGCGTGGACGACTGCAGTGGTGCCGAGTGTCGGCGCCGATGACAATTTTCTTGAGTCCGTTTCATGCGTTTCAGCGACCTTCTGCGTTGCCGTCGGGGCCTCCTTTGATGGCACGAAATATCAGACTCTCGTCGCAACATGGAATGGCAGTGCGTGGGCGGTTGCCGTGAGCCCCAACGAGGGCCCTGACGCCAACCTCCTCTCATCAGTGAGTTGCACATCGGCTACGTCGTGTGTCGCTGTTGGCCATTATTTCGATGGTCCATATACATCCGGAATCAAGACATTGGCAATGAAGTGGGACGGAACGGACTGGACGATCATTCCCTCACCCAATAACAATCTCGGAACAGACCCAAACCGTCTTTTCTCGGTTTCTTGCGTGTCCCCAACATCCTGCTTTGCGATCGGCTCAACAGGCTCCGGTGGCATCGAAACATTGGCAATGACATGGGACGGCACGGATTGGACAATCCTCCTGAGCCCTAACCCCGCTGCTGAGAACTATTTGGAGTCGGTTTCGTGCGTGTCGAGCACTGAGTGTGTTGTTGTTGGCGTGGGCGTTGACAACTCGAATGTGGGATCGCCGCTCGTGCTGACCTGGAACGGAACGATGTGGACGCAGCTCAGCGTTGCGGATGTCGGCACTGAAGACGACATGCTTTCCGGCGTTTCTTGCGCCGCCAGTTATTCGTGCATGGCCGTCGGGTACTCCGCGACAAACGGCCAAGATCAGACGTTGGCGGTGTCGCTCACTGGCCCCGTCCCGCCGTCCCCAGATCCCGTGGCCCCATCCTTTACTGGCTAAGCCGCTCCTTCGCTGCGGTTATGCCTTCGGTGAATGAACCGCTTGACTTCGTGCCACCATCCATGCCAACCAGATGAACACGAACTGAAACGGCAGACGCGCCCACGACACAAAGCGTTCGCCGAAGCTTCGATCGCGCCAGTCCCACACCATGTAGAGATTCGCGGGATAGACGGCGATCAAAACAACCATGGCCGCTAGTGCACCAATACGCCGGGTGCGGCGAATGATCAGCATTGGTCCGACGATGAGTTCGGCCACGCCACTCGCGTAGGTCCATAAACGCTCGGACGGCCAGAGCCACGGCGGAACAATGGCGTCGAAGAAACTTGGGTTGACGAAATGCATGACGCCAGCAACGGTCATGAACACGCCGAGAGCGACTGCTACGGGCCCCCAAACGGGAGAGTAGGCAACGTCATGCCCCTCAACTGACTTGGGTTTCCTGCGAATCGAACCGATTGGACGATGTGAATCAGCAGCATCGCTGGCCATGAGCCAAGCGTAGGGCCGACCCTCAAAGATTGTCCGACCAGGGAGAGATTTCCCTGAGGAATCGGGCCCCCTCTCCCGGCACCACTACATTGCAGAACGTGACAACCACAGAACGAATTCCTGCGGTCGAGGGGTGGTTCACCACCTCCGAGCCCTACACCCTCATTGGCGCCAAATGCACTGCGTGCGGAACCGTTGTGTTCCCGCCCCGGTCTGGCTCTTGCCCCAGCCCCGATTGCGATGGCACCGAACTCGAGCCCACTCCCCTTTCCCGCAAAGGAAAGGTGTGGTCCTACACCGAGAACCATTACGCACCGCCGCCCCCGTATGTGGCTGCCGAACCGTTCGAGCCCTATGCGCTTGCTGCCGTTGAACTCGAAGCCGAGGGCATCGTGATTCTTGGGCAGGTCGCGAAGGGCGTCATGGCCGCTGACCTTTCTATTGGTCAGGAAGTCGAAGTCGATCTGCAGGTGCTCTACCGAGACGACGAAGGTGTCGACCACTGGATCTGGACATGGGCACCTTCCGCCCCGAAAGGCGCGAAGTAATGGCAACTGAACGTGATCTCGTTGTTCTCGGTGCAGGCATGCACCCATGGGGCAAGTGGGGAAAGAACTTCGTCGAGTACGGACTCGTTGCCGCCAAGGCTGCGCTTGCCGATGCCGACGTTGCCTGGCGCGACATTGAATTCGTCGCCGGTGCCGACACCATTCGTAATGGCTACCCCGGCTTTGTTGCTGGCTCCACGTTCTCTCAGGCAATGGGCTGGACAGGCGCACAGATTTCTTCGTCATACGCCGCATGCGCATCCGGTGCACAGGCCATGCAGTCAGCACGCGCGCAGATCCTTGCCGGCTTTGCCGATGTCGCAATGGTCATCGGTGCTGACACCACGCCGAAGGGTTTCTTTGCTCCAGTTGGTGGCGAGCGCAAGGAAGATCCCGATTGGCAGCGTTTCCACCTCCTCGGCGCAACCAACCCCGCGTTCTTTGCGTTGAACGCTCGCCGTCGCATCGACGTGTTCGGCGACACCGTCGAAGACTTCGCCATGGTGAAGGTCAAGAACTCCAAGGCTGGCGTTGCCAACCCCTATGCGCGTTTCCGCAAAGAGTTCACGCTTGACGATTTCGCCGGATCGCCGATCGTTTCTGATCCGTTGCGTCTTCTCGACATTTGTGCAACCTCCGATGGCGCAGCTGCAGTCATCATCTGCACGCCCGAGTACGCCATGAAGAAGCTCGGAACGCTTGAAGGCACCGTGCGTATTCGTGCGGTGGCAAACACCACGCCGACGTACCCGCAGATTCGTCTTGAACTTCCCGACATCGCCACCGACTCCAATGCTGTTGTGCAAGCACCGGCTCTTGGTTTCAAAGATTCGATTGCGCACAACGCGTACGAACAAGCAGGACTTGGTCCGGAAGACGTTTCGTGTGCAGAGGTGTACGACCTTTCGACAGCACTCGAACTCGACTGGTACGAGAACCTCGGCTTCTGCGCCGAAGGCGAAGGCGCACGACTTGTTCGCGACGGTGTCACTGCACTCGGTGGTTCGAAGCCCGTCAACGCATCGGGCGGCTTGTCGTCATTCGGCGAAGCAATTCCCGCACAAGCCATTGCTCAGGTTTGTGAACTCACCTGGCAGTTGCAGGGTCGCT
>WLGJ01000082.1 GCA_009703275.1 Actinomycetota bacterium | reverse complement strand
CGTGGCCTTCCCTACGGCGAAGACGTTTTCTCAGAAGACTGATTCGTGCTGCGATCGCCTGACGTCGAGGCGGTACTCGCTTGGTCGGCTGGTCGTCGTGACGATCTGCCGTGGCGACAGACTCGTGATCCGTGGGCAGTACTTGTCTCGGAATTGATGCTGCAGCAAACGCAGGTGGCGCGAGTTGTTCCGCGTTGGCATCAGTTTCTTGATCGATTCCCAACGGCTTCAGTGTGCGCGCAGGCTCCCGTTGGTGACGTCGTAACTGAATGGGCGGGTCTTGGGTACAACAGGCGTGCTGTGAATCTTCACCGTGCTGCCGTTGCTGTTGTTGCCCAACATGGGGGAGTAGTGCCCGACGATCTCGATGCGCTCCTTGCGTTGCCGGGTCTTGGTCCTTACACCGCTCGAGCGGTGCTGGCCTTTGCTTACGAGCGCGATGTCGCAGTTGTCGATACCAATGTCGGGCGAATCCTTGCCCGCCAACGCGGCGAGCGGCTCACCGCACGTGTTGCCCAGACATTTGCCGACGACATTGTTCCGGTCGGGATGGGTTGGTCCTGGAACCAGGGGCTGCTTGACCTCGGCGCTCTCGTTTGCACGAAGCGCTCGCCAAATTGCGAGGCATGTCCTACCTCGATGACGTGTTCGTGGTTTCGCGGAGGGTCGCTTGAGCCAGATCCGGCGATTGGTTCGGCGGCAGTAAGTAAAGGTCAATCGAAATTCATCGGTTCGTTTCGAGAGGGCCGTGCTCGACTGCTCGATGTTTTGCGAACGGGTGTGGAAGTAGCGCCGGAACAGTTCCGCGACGCGTGTGGTTGGAACGAACGCGAGGGTGGTGACCTCGATTCGGTACGCGCTGCTGATTCTCTCGTTCGTGATGGGCTGGCGATCGCAGGCTACGATGGGGCCTTATCGCTGCCCTGATTTCAGGTCTGAATGAACTCCAACACGAGTCGATTGAATTCCTCAGGCTTCTCCACCTGAGTGAAGTGCCCGGCGTCTTCAATGATTGCGGCGCTTGAACCGACGCTGAGTCCGGCTGCTGCATTCTCTGCGAACTCCACGCCGATGCATCCGTCGTTGCGGCCGTGGATATAGAGGGTCGGTTGCGGAGGGGGAGTACCGAGGACGTCTTGAATTTCTTGGTACGCGGATGACACGGGTTCGGTTCCCCATGTTGCGCGGTAGTAGCCGAGAGCTGCAGCGAGATGTTCTGGGCTTCCGATTGATTCGCGAATGTGATGCATGTCAAGCGTCGCGTCGTGACCAGGTGACCAGTCAGCCCACAGTCGCTCAATGAATTCAAGATCGTTCATCGAGACGACGAAGTCGGAAAGGCCGACTTGAAAGAAAAACATGTACCACGACCGTTTGAGTTGGTCATAAGTCATCATCGCCGACGCCATCGACGAAGCTGGCGGGACTGCTGCGGTGACAACTCGTCGCCAACGATCAGGGGCAAAGGACGCTGCGCCGTAGGTTGCGAGTGCGCCCCAATCGTGACCGATGATCACTGCATCGCTGTCGCCGCCGAGGGCTTCATGAAGAACAGTCGCATCACGAGCGAGCGTGGCGACGTGGTACTGGCCATCGGCAGGGATGGACGTGGGGGCGTAACCCCGCATGAACGGAGCGACAGCCCGGTATCCGGCATCGGCAAGTGCTGGCAGGAGGTAGCGCCAACCGTGGGCAGTATCGGGAAACCCATGAAGGCAAAGGGCAAGTGGGCCGGAATCGCCAGCGGTGAGACAGCCATAAGTGAGTTCGCTGGTCGGAACGGTGATGGAGTCAATCTGCATGGTGCGAAGGTAGCGAGATTCAGGCAGAGGTGTGAGACATGTCACTTTCCCTTCACATCGATTGACCCTTGTCCTAGCGTTCGCCATCCATTGGTACTCGGGGAGGAGGTGGACAGTGGAGATCACGTTTTACGGGGTTCGGGGTTCGACGCCATGTGCTGGTGAAAGCACGTCTCGTTACGGCGGCAATACCGCGAGCGTCGTACTCCGCAGCGCAAGCGCTGATCCGATCCTGCTCGACCTCGGAACCGGACTCCGGTACTTCGGCGCCGACCAAGGTGCCGGCGCGCAGTTGCATGCGCACGCACTCGTGACACACCTTCACTGGGATCACGTCCAAGGGCTTCCTTTCTGTCAGCCGCTGTTGGTACCTGGTTCGACGCTTTCGGTCTACGGACCAGACCACGACGGTGTCGCATTCGCCGACGCATTCGATGACTTGATGCGTCCTCCGTTTTTTCCGGTTACTCGCCAAGATCTCCCCGGCGATGTTTCGTTCTTCACCCTCACCGAAGGTGTTCACGAAATCGCGGGAGCAAAAGTGACTGCGCTCGAAGTTCCTCATACAGACACCACGTTCGGCTATCGAGTTGAACGCGATGGTTTCTCTGTGGCGTACGTGAGCGATCATCAGCAACCGACTGACGGAGTCTCCGTCGAGCCAAGAGTTCTTGAACTTTGTCAAGGCGTTGATGTCCTCATCCACGATGCGCAGTACACACCCGAAGAATTCGCGTGTAAGCCGACATGGGGCCATTGCACTGTTGATTACGCGGTACGTGTTGCTGCAGCAGCTGGAGTCGGACAATTGGTCTTGTTTCATCACGACCCCTCGCACGACGATGAAACCCTTGACCAACTCCTTGTCGGAGCCCGAGAAACCGGTCGCACGATGGGTGTCGATTCGATCGTTTCAGCGTTCGAGGGTCTCAGCATCACCCTCGCCTAGGATCTCGCCCTTGTGAGCGAGAATTCCGAAACCACCGCATTCGATGGCGCCAAGTACCGGCAGGTCCTTGGGCATTTCCCTACTGGTGTTGCAGTCATCACTGCGATGACCGACGAGGGCCCAGCAGGTATGGCCATCGGTTCATTCACGTCGTTGTCTCTTGATCCAGCGCTGGTGCTCTTCAGCGCGACGAAAACCTCGGCCAGCTGGGGCAAGTTGCGCGGTGCCGGTAAGTTCTGCGTCAACATCCTCGCTGATGATCAGGAAGATGTAAGCCGAGTATTCGGTTCAAAGGCAGACGACAAGTTCTCCGAGATTGGTTGGAAGCACTCGGGCAATGGCGCACCACTCATTAACGGAGTACTTGCCTACATCGACTGTGATCTTCACTCAGTTCTCGACGGCGGTGACCACGACATCATCGTTTGCGCCGTCACCGATCTCGACGTGAAGCACGAAGGCGGAGCACTTGTCTTCTTCCGCGGCGGCTACGGCCGGGTGGCATTCTAAGTCATGGCGATTTACGCGTTGGGCGACATGGTTCCCGAAATTCATCCCGACGCGTGGGTGCATCCCGAGGCTGTCGTCATCGGTGACGTCACGATTGGAGCCGACAGCACGATTTGGCCATGTGCAGTGTTGCGCGGTGACAACGGCGGAATTCGTATTGGCGAGCGCACGTCGATTCAAGATGGAACCGTCATTCACTGCATTCCAACCCGACCAACGTTTGTTGGTGACGATTGCGTGATTGGCCACA
Organism: Actinomycetota bacterium; assembly: GCA_009703275.1. GTDB lineage: Bacteria > Actinomycetota > Acidimicrobiia > Acidimicrobiales > Acidimicrobilacustridaceae > Acidimicrobilacustris. The sequence continues at coordinate 3,937 of WLGJ01000082.1, read as the reverse complement.
TCGTTCATCTCGAAGGCTGCACGATTGAAAGTAACTCGCTTGTTGGTAACGGCTCGGTTGTGCTGCACGAAGCGATAGTTCGTTCGGGTTCGCTCGTGGGGTCGAACGCCGTTGTGCCAAACCGCATGGAAGTCCCCACCGGCATGATGGCGCTTGGAATTCCCGCAAAGTTGCGTGAGGTCGGGCCGAATCAGTCGTTCATCCAAGAAATCGCTGTTCGTGATTATGCCGAACGCGGGAAGTTCTATAAAGCGCAGATGCGTCGCATCGACTGAAGTCTAGACAAGGCGTTTACGCGTCTGAGCCCAACCAGTTGAACGGTGTCCACGGCAGATTACGCAAGACCCAAAACGCGACAACTGCGAGACCAATTGCGATCCACGCGTTTCGTTTGAACTCAAAATGAAGCACGCGTCGTCCGGTTCGTCGTGCGATCGCGTTCCAGCCGAACCAAACAACCGACGTCGCGAGAATGACGACGAGGAGAAGGTTGTGACTGAGGGCGCGCAGCACATCTCCGTTTAGAAGTGCGTGGAGACCGCGAGTCATGCCACATCCGGGGCAATCGAGACCGGTTGTGGCCTTGAACGTGCATGCGGGGAGGATCTGTGTCGTGTTGGGGTCAATGACGCCAACAGCAATGCATCCAGCAAGCGCAACGCCGCCCCCAATCCAAATTCCAGTCTTGCCACGCCGGACTCGCGTCGTTTCGGCAGGTGGCGGGGGAGGGCCTTGGTTTGCCGAATCGACGGGGTTCGTCAGCACATCGCAAGTCTAGGGCTGGCCTCGCCTTGATTGGCTGTCGATGCCTAGGGTGCGGGCATGAATCTTGGACGCGTTGGCCTGTGGGCCTTTCAACTTGATCTTGTTCCCTCCTCCCAGGCGCAGGAAACCGCTGCGGAAATCGAAGAACTCGGTTACGGAGCGCTGTGGATTCCCGAAATGATCGGACGTGAATCGTTCGTCAGCTCAACGCTTCTTCTTTCAGGGACAAAGAAGATGGTGATTGCTACCGGTATCGCATCGATCTACGCGCGTGATGCGTTGTGTGCGAATTCCGCATGGAACACCGTTTCCGAGGCCTTCCCAGACCGCTTTCTTCTTGGTCTTGGGGTGAGCCATGAGGTCATGGTGTCTGGGCTTCGTGGTCACGACTATTCAAAGCCGTTCTCAGCGATGAAGGCCTATCTCGATGCAATGGACAACGGTTTGTTCACTGCGTCGCCTGCAACTGCAGCGCCTCAGAAGGTTCTCGCTGCGCTCGGTCCAAAGATGCTTGAACTTGCTGCAGAGCGCACGCAGGGTGCGCATCCCTATTTCATTCCTGTTGAACACACGGCATTTGCTCGTGAGGTCATGGGTGATCGTGGTTGGCTGTGTCCGGAACAAGCAGTGGTGCTCGAATCTGATCCGGCAAAGGCTCGCGAGATTGCACGCGGCCACATGGCGATGTATCTCACGCTGCCCAACTACACGAACAATCTGAAGCGATTCGGTTTCACCGACGAAGACCTCGTGGATGGGGGTTCAGATCGTCTGGTCGACGCGATCGTGGCGTGGGGCGACGAAGCCGCAATTTCCGATCGAGTCAAAGCGCACCATGACGCTGGAGCCGATCACGTGTGCATTCAGGTGCTGCCTGCGGACGGCACTTCTATCCCCATGGAGACGTGGCGACGCCTTGCCCCAGCGCTATTGAGCTGACCGGACTCTGGAGTGGCCGATCGGGCCCTAGGCTGAGCGGGTGAGTTCTCCGTTTATGTTCAGCCGATCCCATGTGTGGTCGGTCTCTCATGTGGATGCTCCCGAGATCGTTACCTCAGCCTGGATCGACGAGCAGCTTGCTGAAACCTATGAGCGAGTCGGCGTTCGTCCAGGGCTCCTCGAGTCCGTGGCTGGCATCAAGGCTCGCCGTTGGTGGCCCGAAGATGTCACGTTCGATGATGCTGCAGCTCGTGCCGGTGCGCTTGCGCTTGAACAAGCTGGAGTCGCTCCGGGTGAAGTCGACCTTCTGATTTCCACCTCAGTGTGCAAGCACCATCTCGAACCCAGCATTGCGTGTGCTGTTCATAATCGTCTGGGGCTCTCAACCAGCGCCATGAACTTCGACCTTGGCAACGCGTGCTTGGGCTTCATCAACGCGATGACGATTGCCTCATCGATGATCGATGCGGGTCAGGTAAAGGTTGTGCTGATTGTTGATGGTGAAGGAAGCCGTCAACCCCAGACCCAGACCATTGCTCGCTTGCAGGATCCGTCCTCGACTGTGGGCGATGTCTTCGACCAGTTCGCTTCACTCACGCTTGGTTCGGGAGCAGCGGCAATGGTGATGGGTGGGCCGAGGCCCGGTTCGCATCAGTTCCTCGGTGGAGTCACCCGTGCCGCAACGAAGTATCACGACCTTTGCGTCGGTGATCTTGACGAGATGCGCACAGACACAGCGGCGTTACTTGAGTCAGGTCTCGATCTGGCGGAAGCGACGTTTAACGACGCTCTTGCCGATGGCTGGCAATGGTCGAACTGCGACACCTACATCCTTCATCAGGTCTCGGCAGTTCACACCACAAAACTTTGTGAGTTGCTTTCGATCGATACCTCGCGAGTGCCGCTTACCTATCCTGACTTCGGAAACATTGGTCCCGCTGCGGTTCCGTACACGTTGTCGGTAACTGCTGATCGACTGTCGCCGGGTGATCGTGTTCTCCTTATGGGTATCGGTTCTGGGCTGAACTGTTCGGTCGCCGAACTGGTCTGGTAGTCGGCCTTGTCGATCAGCACCCCGTCCGCAGCTGACTGGGAACGGTGGGGGATTGATCCGGCGTGGCACCGAATGGTGCGTATCGAGCGACCCAACGCGCTCGATGTCGAATGGAGCATTCTCGACACCGGTGTTGGCGAACGCGGAACCATTGTTTGTGTTCACGGAAATCCAACCTGGGGCTACCTCTGGAAGGGCTTCCTTGAAACCCTGAGCCCCGAGTGGCGAGTTATTGCTGTTGACCAAACCGGTATGGGTTGGTCGGAACGATCTACGCCGCGCACGCTCGAGACCCGCATCGCAGAGCTGGTTGCGTTTTGCGAACAGCACACATCAGGCCCGTTGGTCATTGCCGCTCACGACTGGGGTGGTCCCGTTGCCCTTGGCGCTGTGTCTTCTCTCGACGTGCAGGCCGTGATTCTTGGAAACACCGGTGTTGGGCTTCCAGCGCGCACCCCGATGCCGCCGCTTATCGCAACTGCGCGTCGGTTTGTCGATCTTTCCTGTCGGCGTAGTCCTGTCTTTGTGAAGGGGACTGCAGCGATGACAGAGAAGCGGCATCGCGAAGCGCTTCGTGCTCCGTACCAATCGGCCGAACGCCGAACCGCAGTCGCCGAATTTGTTGCCGACATCCCGCTTTCCGAGGCGGACGTGTCGTGGAACGCACTTCAAAAGTCAGCGAACAACCTCTCGAATCTTGATGTTCCGCTTTTGCTTGTTTGGGGTGGTCGAGATCGTGTGTTCCACGATCGGTTCTTGGCAGATCTCTTGCAGCGGGCCCCTCATGCCGACGTTCATCGATTCCCTCAGGCCGCGCATCTTGTTCCGCTCGACGAACCAATGGCTGCAATCGCGTCGACATGGCTTGAAAACGTGCTCGGTACTACGCCAGTTGCTGAGCAACCAGCCGAAGGTTCATCCGGTAGCGATTCGTTTGTCGCCATCACCAACGGATTGTTATCTCGTTGCAACGACGACGAAGTAGCATTCACCGATCGCAATGGTGCCGTCTCTTGGAAGTCGCTTGCCAATGAAGCCACCGACATAGCGCGCACACTTGTGCGGGCTGGCCTCTCGGTCGGCGATCGAGTCGCCATGCTCGTGCCACCGAGTTCTGATCTTCTCGCCGCTTCATTTGGCGTGTGGCTCGCCGGTGGAGTGTTGGTTGTCGCCGACAGT
>WLGJ01000081.1 GCA_009703275.1 Actinomycetota bacterium | reverse complement strand
GAGTCATGGGGCGAAGGTCCGCACAGCCTCCACGGTGTGATGACCCGCGACTTCCCGAATTTGTTGATGATCAGCACCGTGCAGGGTGGCTTCGGTACGAACTTTGTTCACTACCTCACCGAAACCTCGAAGCATTGCGCCGCCATCGTCCGTATGTGTCTCGACGAAGGCATTTCACAGATCGAACCTTCGGCTGAAGCTGAGGAAGATTGGTTCAATGTCCTCATGAGCAAGGTCATGGGTGTTGGCATGTACAACGCCTCATGCACCCCTGGTTACCTGAATCGCGAACAGCAAGCAGGTGACATGAAGGCCGCTCGAGCAGCGTCGTTCATGGGCAGCGTTGAGGAATATGCCGATCACCTGATTGCTTGGCGTGAAGCCGGCGAGCTTGTCGGGGTCGAAGTCACCAAAGCGAAGTAGCGCTTCGATTTAGAGGTCCTTCAGTTGGACCTTTGAGTCGATTGCTGCCGACCGATAAATGCCGCGTGCCATGTACGACGCCTCGGCCTTTCGCCGAGCGTCGTACACCGCGGCGCGCACCTGATGGCATCGAGCCGATTCCGGTTCGGCCATCACGGCCATTTCAGCAAAGTGTGATGCAAGCCGCAGATCGCCTTCGGCTGCAAGGGCTTCGGCACGTGTGGCCAGCACATCGGCACCACCGGCAAGCGCTGCGGTTTCGCGCGCGAGTGCAACGTCAGCAGCGGGCTTGAGATTCGCGGGGTTGCCGTCGTACCAACCGCCGTAGAGACGCCAGATGTTGCGCACAACAAACTCTGGTTCGTCATACGAGGGTCGGAGGTAAGGAAGATCAGCGAGTTCTTGCGGAAGCTTCACGGTGTGAATGACGTCGTTGAGACGCGCGCCAGAGTTCATGAGTGCAAGCGTTTGCTCGTGCAACGACTCAAGTGCTTCGGCAGTCTTGAGAAGTACCTCCGCAACCATGTCCTCGCCACCAACGGCTGGACCATGTGCGGGCAACAGAAGTTCCGGTTTCATCGCTGCCATTGCTCGAAGTGAAACGGCCCAGTCCCATGCGAAACGCTGGACTTTCTGCGGGTTGCCGGCATTGGGGAACTGCCAGATGAACAAGTCGCCGACGCAGATGGCGCGCTTTTCTGGGATCCAGGCCCAGGTGTGATCATCGGTTTCGCCGCGTGCATGGCGGAGATCAAATTCCAAGCCGCCGATGGTGAGGTTTGTTGAAGTGCGGTAGGTGAGTTCGGGATAAATGAATTCACTTGGCCACGCCGGCTCGGGCAGGCGGAACTGCCGCATGTTGATCCAACCGTTGTAGCCATTCGTCAGCTGATACCGATCGAAGCGTTCGGGGATTGCTTCGTGGCCGACATAACGAATTGGTTGATCGCCGCGCGCTGCTGCTTCGGCGTCGAATGCCTGCGCGCCGGTGACATGATCGACATGTCCGTGCGTGTACACGGCGGTATGCACTGGTGAGTTCGACCAGGTTCGCAGTTCTGTGATCGCCTGCGGTGCAGACATGTGGTGCGACACATCGAAGAGGACGATGCCTTCGTCGGTATCGAATGCAACGACATTGCTGAACGCTTCGATAAGCACGACGCCATCGGCAACGACTGCAGCGCCGCCGGCGTCTTCGCTAAACAGCCCATTCATCGCAAGCGGTTCTTCGCCAGTGATCCAGCGCGCAGACCGTTCCAGCATTTCCTGACCGTCCATAGGACCTCCCCGTAGGCGAAGATCCTCGCACAGGGGGATCGGCTGCGTTTTCGGCCGGTTACCGAGCCACGATTTCTACAGCCAACCTTCTGAAGTTCAACGATCTCCGCACTTGTGGCTGTCAGTGCCAACGTTCAGATGTATCAGCTAGGACGAGACCAAACTGAGCAAGGTCACTGCACGCCGTCTTAATGTCATTGCTTGCTGCAAACTGCAACACCACTCCGTCGATTGCGGCCATTGTCATGCGCGCCAACTGAGGGCGTGGTATCGCAGGTTCGTGACCCACTGCATCTGCGATTGAATCGATGAGGTCCTGAGCGAGTCGGTAGTACTTCTCCTCGAGAATCTCAACGCGACGGTCGCCAGTTGGATTGAGATCACGAAGCAAGACGCCGTACCGTTCATCTTCCAATAGGGCGGATACACGCTTCATGATGCCGATGATGCACGGGCCATATCCGGCATTCACATCTAATCCATCGGCGACCAAGAAGCTCACCTCATCGATGAGTCGTTCGAAGGCAGCGAGCACAAGATCATCTAGCGACCCGAAGGTGTAGTGGATGGACGCAAGTGGCGCCTTGGCCTCGGCAGCAACTGACCGAGTTGTAACAAGCTCAAGGCCAGATTTCTGCAGAACCGCAATGGTCGCATTGATCAGTTGTTCCCTGCGGTCGACAGCACTGATGTAGGGCACGACCGCCAGTCTACGAAAGAGTTGGTCGCATGACCAACTCTTGGTATTGTTAGTCGCATGACCAACTTCACCATGTCGGCATCGGATGTTCCCGTCAGCGAACAAGCGAGAGTCGCGATCGCAACATCGGCGCTGAATACCGTCTCCCGCGTAGGCAGGCGATTCGGCGATCCATTTGCTGCGTTCGATGCTCCTGGCGGGCCTATTGATCGCGATGCTCTGCACAACGCATTACTCAAAGCAGGACCACTCGTGAAGAGCCGCTTCGGCGCCTACCTCACGCCCAACCACGCTGGCTGTCATGCAGTGTTCACTTCTCCACATGCATCATCCAAGGTGACCCGACCGGAAAGCGCGATTGGTCGCCTTCTTGAACCAACGTTACGTACCAGTCTCGGCTCACCACTTGATTCCTGGTTCATCACCATGGATGCACCCGACCACACCAGACTCAGGCGTCTTGTTCAACGCGGATTCACTCCGAAGGCGATTGCCGACCACGAGGCACTAGTGCGCCAGACAGCAGACGAGTTGATAGGTGCGTTCCCTACCCACGGCGATATCGACGTCGTTGCCTCATTCGCACGACTCTTGCCCATGCGAGTTATCACTCGACTTCTCGGCGTTCCAGATTCCGACTTCGCAACATTTGATCGATGGGGCGAGCACTTGATCATCGCACTTGATCGTCCGCGCTCTCTGCGAGATGCCACCGATGTTCACAACACCCTGATCGAGATGGACAAGATGTTTCGCGCACTCATCGCAGAAAGACGTCGCCGTCCGGGCAATGACCTGATCTCAGTTCTCGCCGAAAAAGTCGATGGTGAACTACTCAGCGATGACGAGCTCGTGGGAACACTTTCGCTCCTACTCATCGCTGGCTTTGAGACCACGGTAAATCTCATCGGAACAGGCACAGCCACTCTTGTTGGAAACCGAGATCAACTCGAACTGCTCGCTACTAGCCCCGAAACTCATCTCACCAACACTGTGGAAGAAGCACTGCGTTACGAAAGTCCCGTGCAGTTCACGGTGCGAAGAGCACTTGCACCGATTGAGATAGCAGAAGGCCAAGTCATTCCTGCTGGCGTTGATGTCATCGCCGTCCTCGCCACCGCAAATCGCGATCCGCTTGTTTTTGAGAACCCAGAGAAGTTTGACATCACCCGACCCAACTCGCGACGCCATCTTGCATTCGTCAATGGCCCTCACGCTTGTATCGGTGGAGCACTCGCCCGTCTGGAGGCACACGTTGCGTGGGAGTCGCTTATCGATCACTTTCCCGACATCGATCGATGGCGGATAACAAGTGCTCCAACTTTTGGGACGAGTCAACTCATTCGTGGATACAAGCACCTGCCGATGCGTTTCGTGTAGACGTCAAATAGCAAATCGTTGAAGTTGATTAGGCAACAAAACATGAAGAAGAAATCCCCAGTTGTCCTGCTTCAGATCTCAAACTTTGCTTCTGGGCTTGGCAATTCAATCGTCATGATCACAATCCCTTGGTTGATTCTTGAACGAACTGGTTCACCAGCCTTTGCTGGACTGGTTGCCGCAATATCGGCACTTCCCGGAATTCTTGTTTCACCTATCGGCGGTTGGATGGTTGACCACATCGGTCGTCGAACTGTGAGTATTAGTGCAGACCTCCTCTCAGCAGTTTCCGTTGCGGCATTTCCAATTGTTGCCGCCACTTTCGGTTTATCTGATCTCTCCATTCTCCTCATCGCTTTGCTGGGCGCGACCTTTGACCCTGCCGGTTACACAGCTCGAAAAACTCTGCTTGCCGATGTAGCGATGGCTTCTGATGCAGACCTGGACCATCTCAATGGAATACATGACGGAACCATGGGAGTCGCATGGATTTTTGGTCCCGCAGTTGGTGCCGGATTGATTGCAAGCGTCGGCGCAGTGAACTCGTTTTGGTTTTCTGCAGCGTTGTTTCTCATCGCCGCTTTAGTGATTTCATTCTTGCGAGTTGGAGATTCGGGCAAAGATTCCCGCGAACTTGCCAAGCTAACTGGTGAAAAAACAGATAAGAGCTTGCGTATCGGCGCAAAGACTCTTTGGGATGACAAGTTGTTGAGGACGCTTAGTGTCGCGCTTTTGATAATTGCAGCTGTCTACCTACCAACTGAAGCTGTTGTTCTTCCAACGTATTTTGAAAATGTTGATAATCCCAGTGGGCTTGGATTTGTTATCTCGGCCCTTGCCGCCGGTTCTGCAGTGGGGTCATTTGGATATGGATGGATCAGCGCTCGAGTTAAGAGAAAAACACTGATACGGATGATTCTCATGGGAAGTGCAGTCAGCATCATCCCAATGGCGTTTCTTCCTCCACTGCCCGTGTTGATGCTTGCTGGATTTCTTCTGGGATTGTCATGGGGTCCGTACAATCCACTCATAAGCACTTTGGTGCAACAAAGAGTGCCAGCACATTTACAGGGGCGAGTATTTGGTGTGCAAACGGCAGTCTTTTATGCCGCGCCACCACTAGGAATGGTACTTGCGGGACTTTCAGTTGAAGCTTTTGGGATTCGAGCTACTTACATTGTGTTGGCAGGAGTACTTTCCATAACTTCGATTCTTGTGTTGCTGACGAAATCCCTGCGTTCAAACTTCTAGAGTCATTAGCGACTGGCCAAGCAGGAATGAAATGCATTTTGGGTCGGTGACCACTGCGCCGCTACCGGCGTCTTCGCTGAAGAGGCCATTCATTGCGAGCGGTTCTTCACCAGTGATCCAGAGCGCAGACCGTTCAAGCATTTCCTGACCGTCTATACGACCTCCCCGTAGGCCATGATCCTCGTACAGGGGAGTTAGGAGTTGTCGGGACCTCGGTGCTTGCCAATCCAACGGGTGAGATCAGATTGAGACATGACGCCGCTTGCGACATCAATAATCATGGAGACGGCAATTTCGGTACTGACGACCAGGTCGACATCGTTGAGACGGAGGAACATCACTGTCGCCATCCATGCCAGTCGTTTGTTCCCATCGGGCAGCGGATGATTTCGAGCGAGGTGAAGACAAAGAACAGCGGCCTTCTCTTCAAGGGTTGGGTAGAAATCCTCTTCTCCGAATCCGGCCTGAGGCGCGTGGAGAGCGGAATCGAGAAGTTCGACGCGCGAGACATGCTGAATCGTCTGCACTTCAAGTCCAGTAACTGCCGATGCGATAAGAAGCCCCTCGGCGAGGGTGAGGTACCTCATTGGGCGAGGCGGTCGAGGATCTCCTTGTCTCGAGCAACGAGGCGTTCAAGGGTCGCCATGAACTCTTTGTCGGCTTTGACTCGCTCAATCTCGAGGAGAAGGCCATCTATGAGGACCTGGTTCACGCTTGTGCCTTGAGCTCGAGCAATGACCTCGGCTTGGTCGGCAAGATCCTCGGGGAGTCGGACCGTCGTCTGTTTGTTCATGACATCATGATAGCGCGATGTCAAGACTCACGGTCGAGGTTATGGGCCTAAACCGGCGGCTTGAGCGGGGTGCCGGCCAAGGCGGCCACGATCTGGTTTCCGGGGAGGCCCAGTTCGTCCATTTGAGCGACGGACCGCCGTCCCGTTAGTGCCCGAACCAACTCAAGGTCGGAACACTCTGCGGACTGGACTGCCGCGCTTGCCGAAGGACCTCGACGTTCAATCAAGTCAAGTAACCAGGCTTTGGACACCGCGAGTGGGAGCGACGACTCCTCACACTCCACGCCCAGCGCTTCCCGAAGATCAATCTCGTGGGTGAGGGCGTCCATCACAAGCTGAGAGTTCGAAGGGCTCGAGATTGCAGGCAACATCGCATCGAAGAGAGCGATGGTCTGTTCAAGCGCGTAGCGCAGTTCTTCGAGGGAGTCACCCGCGTGACGTTGAACCTGTGCGTTTGTCCACGCGTCAGAAGTAATGCCCTCCATGCGCTGGGCCAGGAGATCCTCAGGTACGCCGACAAGGTGCGAGAAGGTTTGCTGCACCGTCCAGTCGGGGCACGCCGGAACAATAAGCGTCGCGAACGATTCTGGTGTCTGCTCAAGAAGTTCGAGAACGGACTGGCGAGTTTGCCGATACGCCTCGCACACCTGATCGTCGGAAAGGAACTGAGACATGGCAAAAGTCTCGCAGACAGTTCACCTTGTTGTTGCTTCAGCGTTGTCAGGAACAACTAAGTTCTGCGCTTCGTCTCTGAAGCCGACTCTCAAGCGAGGTGCCTGAAATGACTGACCCGAAACTGCCCCACGGTGGCGCACAACTTGGGGCCATTGATGGCCCGCTCGTGATGATCGGAATGGGTTCAATCGGTCGAGCAACACTGCCACTGCTCGATCGCCACATTGCGTTCGACAAGTCACGCGCAATTGCGCTTGATCCATTGTCAGAGCGCAAGCAGTACGCCGATGAATATGGCATCGCCTTTCAACAGGTGGAACTTACGCCAGAGAATTACGTCGAGATCCTCACGCCGCTCCTCACGAACGGTGAAGGACAGGGATTCTGCGTCAACCTTTCCGTCGACACTGGTTCGGTCGACATCATGCGCCTGTGTCGCGAACTCAACGTGCTGTATATCGACACCGTTGTCGAACCTTGGCCGGGCCTCTATTACAACCAGGCAATCGATAACGCTGATCGCACGAATCAGTTCTTGCGCAGCCAAGCAGTGGCTGAGCGTCGCCGTTCACCCGGTGGAACAACTGCAGTTTCCTGCTGCGGCGCAAACCCCGGAATGGTGTCGTGGTTCGTGAAAGACGCACTCGTTCGTCTGAACGATGAAATGGGACTTGGGCTTGAAACTCCTGCACCTGCCGATCGCGACGGTTGGTCGCGTTACATGCAGTCGGTTGGCGTGAAGGGTATTCACATTGCCGAGCGCGACACCCAGCGTGTGACGAACCCGAAGCCGGTCGACACGTTCTGGAACACGTGGTCGGTTGACGGCTTCATTTCTGAAGGACTGCAGCCAGCAGAACTTGGCTGGGGTACGCATGAAAAGTGGATGCCTGAGAATGCGCGTCGCTTTGCGGACCCTGAATCTCCAGCGATCTACCTCGAATCACCGGGCGCCGAGACTCGT
>WLGJ01000080.1 GCA_009703275.1 Actinomycetota bacterium | reverse complement strand
TTCCGATTCAGTGTTGGCGCAACTTCGAGCGATTAAGCCCACAACCATTCACGGTCTGCTCGGTAGTTCCCGTGGCCGTAGTACCCGGTTCGCTCACGACAGTGAACGACCGCTGAACCACGACCTCGTCATCATCGACGAAACCTCGATGGTTCCGCTGAATCTCATGGCTCGATTGTTCGAGGCGCTGGGTTCGCGTTCACGACTGCTCCTTGTGGGCGACGACGCACAACTTGAAAGCGTTGAGTCGGGGTCGGTGCTACGCGACCTCGTGTCCTCGGCTGCATCACTTGATGGCAGTGTGTTTGAGTTGCAGAAAGTGCGACGCATCACTGGCGATAATCCGATCGCGACTGTCGCACCAATGATTCGTAAGGGCGAAGCAGACGAGGCCCTTGCCGCGATACGAAACTCGGCTCCTCAGCTCACGTTCGTAGAAACGGCAGCGGGAGCAAAGCCGTCGAGTTCGGTGATCGATGCATTAGTCACCACCTATCGCGAAGTCCGAAACCTCGCTCGATCCACCAAGCCTGCCGATCATGAAAAGGCCTTGGAGAAGATGGCGGGAAGTCGCTTGCTGTGTGGCATGCGCCGTGGCCCGCTGGGTATTGATCAGTGGAACGACATCATTGACCGTCGATTGCAGTTGCGATCCGGAGACCTGCTCGTTCCCGGACGCGCGCTACTTGTCACGGTGAACTCGCCTCGAGTTCGTCTCGTCAATGGTGCCATTGGTGTTGTTGTCGAAACCGAAGATGGGCTCAAGGTGTATTTCCGGGTCGACGATGAGCCTCGTTACATCTCGACTGTTGATCTGCCGCCGGTTGAGCGGGCCTTTGCGATGACCGTGCACAAGAGCCAGGGATCGGAATACAAAGAAGTCGTTGTGCTGATGCTGCCGAATGAAGGTTCGCGGCTTCTCACCCGCGAACTTCTCTACACCGGGCTCACTCGAGCAGGTGGCAGTGCGGTTGTCGTTGGCTCGGCCGAAGCATTCACCAGCGCGGTGAAGAACCCGTCAGTTCGGGTATCTGGGTTGGGCGCCTTACTACAAGCCCCACCGGCATAAGCCCGCGCACCGCTGCCGACTTACAGATCGCGTCCTAAAAGACTGAATACCTGACCGCTTGGTCCGTTGTTTGGTTGTTGAGCCAGGAACAGCGCAAGAGGCGTGACGTCGTCGGGGGTCTTGTGCCAGTCCATACGAATCGCCGCATCGATATTGGGAACATCAAGAATTTTCGCGGCCATTTCGGTATGCACCGGACCAGGAACGATCTCATTCACAGCGATCGCTGATTCTCGCCACTCCACTGCAAGGCAGCGCACCAACATCGAAACCGCCGCCTTCGAAACGGAATAGCTGGCCCCACCTTTGAATGGACGACGGCCTGCACCTGAACCCATCACGATGAACTTTCCGCCCCGTTCCCGCAAATGAGGTTCGCAGGTCAGAGCGAGATGTTGAACGCTTGTGAGGTTCACATCAACGACATAGGCGAAGTCATCGATCGGTGAAACAGAAAGTTCGGGCGATGTTGCGCCGGCGTTGGCGACAACAATGTCGAGCCGTCCGAAGGCTTCCAGCGTTTGCGCAATAAGGGCAACGACATCGGCGCGATTGGTGACATCAGCTCGAACAGCAATGGCCGTTCCGCCGGCTGCGCCGATTTCGCCGCAAACCGAATCGATTTGATCTTGGCTTCGAGCCGTGACCACAACCTGTGCGCCCGCGTTGGCATAGGCAAGAGCAATTGCCCGCCCAATGCCGCGGCCAGAGCCGGTCACGATCGCGACCTGACCAGCAAGCGATGTCGATTGTTCAGCAGCCATTTGTTCCTCCCCAAACCTGTGTCTTCACGCTAGGACCGGTTCGAAGTGCGTGCTCGCTGTTCAAAGAACGCTGACGACCTCGTCGTAGTTGAGGCGGGGGAGACGCGGACCGTACGCGTCCTCGGCGGGCTTGCCGATCAACACCACGCAGATGCACTTCAGGTCTGAGTCGGCGAACAGGTCAGCATCAAGACCGGGGCGGTCGAGGCCGAGCATTGGGCACGCATCAAGACCAAGTGCGCGAATGCCCATCACGAAATAGCCGGCCTGCATCCAAGCCTGGCTATCGGCGATGGGTTCGCGGAAGTCGTCCTTCTCATACATCTGGGCCATAAACGGAGCATCAGGAAAGATGCGCTCGATATGTCGATTGAACTTCATATCGGCCGCGAGCACGGCAATAAGCGGTGCATTCGCAGTCTTTTCGGCGTTGTTGGGAAGCATGTGCCCGACAACTCGCGTTCGAGCGTCTTCCGAACGCGCCAGCACGATGCGCATTGGCTGAGAGTTCGTCATCGTCGGACCCCACTTGATGAGGTCGTAAATGGCCGCAACCTGTTCATCCGATACCGGCTCGTCGGTGAACTTCTTTGCGGTATGCGCCTCGCGGAAGAGCAGATCTTGCGCGTCGGCGTTTAGGGCGAACAGGTCAGCAGTCATCAGAACTCCGAAAGCGTGGGGGAACAGACGCTGACGCTATCGGCGAATTACTCCAGCCCGTACTTCGGCATTGCGCCGGAGAAGGAATGTTCGTAGAGGCCGTAGCCAACGTGGCCGTCGTATTCGAAGCGAGCGGCGTGATCGACAACGGCATACGCGCCCAACTGACGGATCTCAGGCACCTCGTAGGTGATGCCCTGCACAACGAGATCGGGTCCTTGATACATGCCGTGACGCCAATCGGGTTCGAGACCGTAACCAGTACCAACGGCAAGGAAGTTGGCGAGCAGCGGTGTGCACCGAATGTCGATACCCGAATCGGGGAACGAAATCGTCGAACCGGTGAGCAAACGAATGCCCGGTTCGAATTCGTGTGCGTGTTCAGTGCGACCAAGTTGCTCAACGCGACCATCGAGCCACACACGCTCGGCTTGTTCGAGACTGCGCGAACCATCGGCGCCTTCAGAGCAGATGTAATAGATGCAGTGATCTTCAAAGCGCATGGGGAAATAACTCCACATGCCGCCGGGTTTGAACGTGTCACGGTAAATGCCTTCGGGCTCACGTTCGCCGATTGGGCGGACGCCCCACGAACGATCGCGAGAACCCCAGGTGGTCTCGGGCTTTACGTCGAAGGTTTCGCCAGCAACGGTGAGAGTGCCCGTCCACGAGCCCATCTGTGCAAGACGCTGCGTATCGAACGTCACGCGAGTGCCGTTGCGAATGAACTGATTCGGTTCGGGAATTGCTGGGCCAAAGCCTTCCCACGTGAGATCAAGCGAGACGTTGTGCTCAGTCGGTTCAACAACGAACCGCAACCGCTTGAGCGGTTCGAGGACTTCGATGCGAAGTGGGCCAACAGAAATATCGGAACGATCAAGAAGTGGCTTCGATGCGCGCACAACGTGCTGCTTGTCGCCAACACGCACGGTTGCGAATGCGTCGGTGGTTCCGAGGTTCGGGTACTGACCGAGACCCATGACGATCATGAAGCGACCTTGGGTGTCGAGCACATTGAAGTAGTAGCGGTCGTAGAAGTTGCGATCGCTGGTGGCGACATGTGCGATCCAGTCTGAGGACTGGTGGACGGGATAGTCATCCCAAGGTGTAACGGTCATGTGCGTCTTCTTTCGTGCGTCGTGTGAGGGACGTTAGGGAAAATCTTCAGCGCTCGCCGAGCGACGAGGTGGGGAGGGGCAGATGCGCGTCGAGCACCGCGATGTAGGCCTCGATGTTGTCGCTGCCGCCAAGCGCTCGGAGTTCGTCGGCGGTGCGGCGGCTGTAGATCACGCGAACTGCTTCCCATGGGCTGACCTCAAGAACCCAGCCGGGTTCGGCGTCATGTGAGCGCCAGGTTCCCTCGGCACTGCGAACTTCGATGCTGCCGAGCCCAGCGGTTTCAAGAGCGGCAACACAAGAAGCGAGGCTGCTTGGCACCATGACAGTTGCGTCGAGCACTGAATGGTCAGGCACGCCAAGCGCACCGCGCAGATCGTGTTCATGCACAACGAGATCGTCGAACAACATCGCGCCGCCACCGTTCACCATGCCGGCAATGGTTTCGTTCGCACCGACCCACTCGTCGGCGAGTTGATCGAGTGACGCGCCAGCGCGGTCGGTGAGGATCTTGTCGATCCATTCGTGGTGGTCACCTGTAGGGAAGTCGCCCGCGCCGAGTGCGGC
Source organism: Actinomycetota bacterium (assembly GCA_009703275.1). Classification (GTDB taxonomy): domain Bacteria; phylum Actinomycetota; class Acidimicrobiia; order Acidimicrobiales; family Acidimicrobilacustridaceae; genus Acidimicrobilacustris. The sequence goes on along the minus strand of WLGJ01000080.1, from coordinate 3,313 downwards.
CGGCATAGAAACGCAGTGGGTGATGAGTTGCAGCGCCGTCCAGTCGGGGCATGCGGGAACGGTTGCGGTGAGTGCGTCGGGGCCAACGGAACGGGCAAGCGCAAGCATGCGAGTGCGGGTTGCGTCGTAGGCGGGGAAGAGTTCAGTCATGGCGTGAGTCTTTCAGTTTGAGCGTGGGTCGGCGAGAGTCAGGGCGCGAGGTCGGCAATGGTCTTAGGCACGATGTTTTCGGCTGCACCGCCATCGACTTCGAGCAGCTTGCCGGTGATCCAACACGCCGCCGGTGAGGCAAAGAACAACACCGCGTCGGCAATGTCTTGCGGAGTTCCGTTGCGGCGCATGAGCGTGTTGGCGTGCATGGTGTCGCGGATCTCGGTGCCCCGGGTCGAGAGGTAGGTCGCAAGCGCATCGGTTTCGATTGCACCAGGAAGCACAGCATTGACACGAATTCGAGGCGCAAGTTCCGCTGCCATCAACTTGGTGAGGTGTGACTCGGAGTTTTTTGTGAGGCTGTGGGTTAGCGATCCGCGTAACGCATGTTGGCCGGCGACGGAACTGATGTTGATGACCGACGCGTTCTCGCTATGCAACAAGTGTGGTGTTGCCAGTCGTGTCAGTTCGAACGGCACCGACACATTGAAGTGAAACGACTTTTCGATCTGCTCGACTGAGGTTTCAAGGAACGGTTTAGAGACCGAACCGCCAGCATTGTTGACGACGATGTCGAGGCGACCGAACTCGCTGATCGTGCGATCAACAATGTTCGCTAGCACCGTGAGATCGTTCACGTTTCCGGGCAGGATGAGCGCACGCCGGCCAAGCGCACGGACGTCGGCAGCAACGGCTTCGAGGTCTTCTTCGGTGCGGGCGGTGAGGACCACGTCGGCCCCGGCAGCAGCGAAGGTGGTGGCGATCGCCGCGCCGATGCCTTTACCGGCACCGGTGATGATGGCGACCTGGTCGGTGAGCAGGAAGCGGTCGGCGAAGTCAGCGGCAGAAGTCATGGCGACAACGTACGCGCCTCACTACCTCGCCGCTGAAAAGGCTGCGAAACCTCAGTGCGTGAAGTTCGGTGCAACCGGTGCGGGCTCTGGCTCAACCGGGATCGGAAGGACTGCGAATGCCGACCAAAAGATGTAGCCGGTGGGGTTGCTCATGGTGACAGTTTCGGTGAAGACGCCTGTCGTCGGATCAACAGTGCCCAGTTCCGGAATGGCCGGCGCCGATGGCGTGATGGCGTTTGCAGTTGGTCCGAAACCGCTTGTCGACATGGCGTAGACCTTGTTGCCGGTGGCCACGCAGTCAAATCCAAGTAACTGCGTACTGATGCCGGCTTCGGTCGGAATTCCAGTGGTGGGATCAATGGACGCCCAAGCGATTCCGATTGAGGCTGGTGATTGATCAACGCTGTTGAGGGAAAGCCCAGGAATCAATGACCACATAGTTGCTGCGCACGAAGTGAGACCGTAAACGGCGGTGCTCGGTGAGAAGCCCTCGCCGACCTGGGTGAGTTCACCGTTGGAAAGATTCACCGTGAACAGGCAGCTGAATGCGTAGGTGTCACCGGTTGTAAAACTCCCCGGCTCGGCAAGACGCGGGTCGCAGGTGGTTTCGTTGATTGCGATGACGTAGACGGTGCCCGCCGCATCGACGGCGATACTCCCGCCGCTAATTCCGCTGATCGGAGCGCCGCCAACGGTGAGCGATTGTCCACTCGGTGTTCCGTCCGCAGAGAAGGTGATGAGTTCCGCGCCACCGAGTGAGTCATACGCGGGGCTTACTGAGCCGACAACAAAGAACTGTGTGCCGGCGATTCCGTAGACCGTTCCATTGGACGAAACCGCAAGGTCTGCAGCGCAGGCTGCTTCCGAGGAAGGGGCGGGAAGGTCAGTGAGAGCGCCGGTCGCAAGATCGATTGTGTAGAGATCGCACAGGCCTTGACCGTTGTCCATGATTGTGAAAGCGGTGACGGGTTCGGCAGGAGCGGCGACCGCGTTTGCGTTGGAGTTCGACGATGAACCAAACGGGAGCACGAACGCTGCAGCGACAAGCGCCATTGCTGCAAAGGGGAGAAGAATTCGTCGAGCAGTCATTGGGGTCTCATTCTGCCAAGGTTGAGTGTGCACCCTATCCAAAAACGCAATGCGTCACTTTTCAGTATTGGCGAGCTCGTTGATCCAGGCCCCGGGCAGGCCGAACCACTTGGCCCCGACGATGATCCGGTCGAGGTAGTCGGGGCTGGGCAAACCGACATCGTCGTAGTTCTCGATGTAGATGAGTGTCTCAATGGGCTGATTGTTGGCAATCACGATGATCGGTTCACGGCGGTACAGCCCGCCGGCCACGCCTTCATAGCGGTCAAGGGTGTGCAGGTCTTCGTCGGAAAGATTCCAGATCGCGCCCCAAACCTGCGAGCCAAGTGAGGGGGAAACAGTGGCGTAGCCGCGGCCACCGATACGCCATGCCCAGTCGTCGAGACGGGCAGCGCCGATGGCGAGGGCATCAGGACAACGCCATTGCATTTGCTCGGGATCAAGGTTCGATCCGTAGGCGAAATAGAGGTGCGGATTGGGGAGTGTGTCGAGGGAAATGAGCTGGGTTGTGGGAGTGAATTCGTTCAATAGATGGTCCTTTCGGTTGGGAGTGGTGAGGGGTGTAGAGAATCGCCCCGATGCCAAGGGGCGCTTGGGATCGGGGCCGATAGATGGCCGCCCCGGGGTGCGAGAAGAGTTCACGCCTATATATAGGGAGTAACTCTCACGCAATCAGACGAAGTGACAAGCCTTCATTCGCCGGAGTTCGCCCAGTGGTGGTTCATCAAGTCGAGTGCTTCGGCAAGCGAGAGTTTCGCCACTTCGGCAGAGCTCAATTGCAAGATGTGCACCAACTGGTGGGCGAGTCCGGCGGGGAGTGCCGCCGATGGTGGAGCCGGTATTGCTGTTGAGCGAACAGGAACGTTGCCATCATTGACACAGGACCAGAACTCGTTCGCCGTGACGCACAGTTGATCGCGAAGGATGTGCGACCACAGCGCTTTGCCGTAGGACTCGTTGTTTGGAGGGCGTGAGATTCGGGTGCGAAGAATGCGTCCGTCATCGAGTGGAAGTTCAAGGGTGATGTGGTGTTTGTTCGTGCGCTCACGAGCGCTCTGCACCTGACGCCAACCTTCAACTTCACAGAAGCGAACGTGTTCGCGCCGAGTAGCGGCGCGGCGCTTCATTGTTCGGTGATGGAGTCGATGGTGAGCAACCAGGAACGCAGTTGCTCATCGGTACTCAATTCCACCAACGCAGCAACCGCCCAATTCGCTTCG
>WLGJ01000008.1 GCA_009703275.1 Actinomycetota bacterium | reverse complement strand
GTTCATCATTGCGATGAAGTCGATCGGGATTTCCTTCGGGCACGCCTCTTGGCATTCGCCGTAGTTCGTGCATGAACCGAAGAACATCTCCATGGTCTCGACCATGTCCTCGGTGCGCTTCCAGCGTTCGGCCTGTCCCTGCGGAAGCAGGTTGAGGTGCGCCAGCTTGGCCGAAGTGAACAGCTGAGCTGCACCATTCGGGCAAGCCGCTACGCACGCACCACAGCCGATGCACGCTGCAGCGTCCATCGCGGTGTCGGCTGCGGCTTTCGGAATGAGGATCTCGTTCGCATCGCGAGGGCCACCGGTGTCGGAGGTGATGAAGCCGCCGGACTCGATGATGGCGTCGAACGCACTGCGATCGACCATGAGGTCCTTCAGCACCGGGAACGCAGCGGCACGCCACGGCTCGATGGTGACGGTCTCACCGTCGTGGAACTTGCGCATGTGCAACTGACAGGTTGCGGTTCCCTTTTGGGGACCATGGGCCTGACCGTTGATCATGAGGCCACAAGTGCCACAGATGCCTTCACGACAATCACTGTCGAACGTGATCGGCTCGTGGCCGTTGTCGATGAGGTTTTCGTTGACGAGGTCGAGCATTTCGAGGAAAGACATTTCGTCCTTCACGTCGGTTGCTTCGTAGGTCTCGAAATGGCCGGAATCGGTAGGACCGCTCTGGCGCCAGACCTTGAGTGTGAGATTCACATTTGCTCCTGGTTACTTGTAACTGCGCACGACGGGCTTAACGGTTTCGAACACAAGAGGCTCTTTGTGGAGGGTCGGGGTTGAGCCCTTGCCTTCCCACTCCCATGCGCCGACAAACGAGAAGTTCTCGTCATCACGTTTGGCTTCGCCCTCTTCGGTCTGATGCTCAACACGGAAGTGACCACCACAGGACTCTTCACGCATAAGCGCATCGCGGCACATCAGCTCGCCGAGTTCGAAGAAGTCGGCAACACGACCGACCTTTTCGAGCGACTGGTTGACGCCATCGGGATCGCCGAGCACGCGAACGTTGCTTTCGAACTCTTCGCGCAATGCGGGAATCTCGGAGAGTGCCTTTTCGAGACCGTTCTTGTCGCGGGCCATGCCGCAATAGTCCCAGACGAGCTTTCCGAGTTCACGGTGGTAGTACTCCGGTGACTTGGTGCCACCGACGCTGATCCAACGACGCATGTCGTCTTGTACCGCCGCCACTGAAGTGGCGAACGCGGGATCGTCGGTGCCAACCGGGGTTTTGCCGAGCAAGCCAGCGAGGTAATCGCCGATCGTGTTCGGAGCAACGAAGTAGCCATCGGCCAGACCCTGCATGAGGGCCGAAGCGCCAAGACGGTTTGCGCCGTGATCGGAGAAGTTGGCTTCACCGAGTGCGTACAGGCCTGGAATGTTGGTCATGAGGTTGTAGTCAACCCACAGGCCACCCATTGTGTAGTGAGACGCCGGGTAGATGCGCATCGGCATCTTCATCGGGTTCTCGTCGGTGATGCGCTCGTACATGTCGAACAAGTTGCCGTAACGCTCGAACACAACGTTCTCGCCAAGACGGCCAATTGATTCGGCAAAGTCGAGGTAGACGCCGTTCTTGATCGGGCCGACGCCGCGGCCTTCGTCAACGACCTGCTTCGCGCTGCGTGACGCGATGTCGCGTGGTGCGAGGTTGCCGAAGGACGGGTACTTACGCTCGAGGAAGTAGTCGCGATCGGCTTCCGGAATGTTTTCCGGTGCACGGTTGTCGTCGAACTGCTTCGGAACCCAGATGCGTCCGTCGTTACGAAGCGATTCCGACATAAGCGTGAGCTTTGACTGGAATTCATCGCTGGCCGGGATACACGTGGGGTGAATCTGCGTGTAGCAAGGGTTCGCGAACAGTGCGCCCTTCTTATGTGCTCGCCAGGCTGCCGTGACGTTGGAGTTCATGGCGTTCGTGGAGAGATAAAAGGCGTTGCCGTAACCGCCGGTGCACAGCAGCGTGGCGTGTCCCGCCCAACTTTGGATGTCACCGGTGATGAGATCGCGAGTGACGATGCCTGCAGCGACGCCGTCCTTGGTGACGACATCGAGCAGCTCGGTCTTGGTGTGAAGCTCCACACGACCAAGCGACACCTGCTGCATGAGCGCCTGGTAGGCACCGAGCAGAAGCTGCTGGCCGGTTTGGCCACGGGCGTAGAACGTACGGCTGACCTGTGAACCACCAAACGAACGGTTGTCGAGAAGACCGCCGTATTCACGAGCGAAGGGAACACCCTGCGCCACGCACTGGTCGATGATGTTGACGCTGACCTCGGCCAAGCGATGCACGTTGGACTCGCGAGAACGGAAGTCGCCGCCCTTGACGGTGTCGTAGAACAACCGCTTCACACTGTCGCCGTCGTTCTTGTAGTTCTTGGCGGCGTTGATGCCGCCCTGCGCAGCAATTGAATGCGCACGACGTGGTGAATCATGGAAGGTGAAGCACTTCACGTGGTAACCGAGTTCGGCGAGAGTCGCCGCAGCGGCAGCACCGGCAAGGCCGGTACCAACCACGAGCACGGTGAACTTCCGCTTGTTCGCGGGGTTCACGAGCTTCATGTTGAACTTGTGGTTCTCCCAACGCTCCTCAACGGGACCGGAGGGGATCTTGGAGTCGAGAGTGATTGTGCTCATCTGATGCTCCTTCAGCCGACCACGCCGGTAAGCACGGCGATGGGGAATGTGATGTTGACGCCAGCGACAAGAATTGCGAAGCCCGCAGCAAATCCACGGCGGATCGGGTTATGTCGGGGGTTGAAGCGGGTACTCATTGAACCGAGGCTCTGAAAGATGCTCCAGGCCCCGTGGTAGAGGTGAAAGCCGAGTGCGATGTTGGCGATGATGTACAGCGCAGCAACGGGTGCACGGTCGAGACTCGAGGAGACATTGGCATAGGGGTTGCCGTGGATGAAGTCCGGGTTTGCCCAGCCCCATGTCAGGTCCGCGAGATGCCAAAGCAGGAACAGGCCAACGATGATGCCGCTCCAGCGCATCGTGCGCGCCGCCCAGTTCACGGCCACATAGTCACGTGGTGACTTGTAATTGACCGGTCGGGCTTTGCGATTGATTCGCGTAAGGGCGTAGGCCGACTGGATATGCAGTGCGAATGCGGCGATAAGGCCGAGACGCAGGATCCAGAGGACGCCTGTGGGCGGAATGATCGGATAGAGCAACTGACGCAAGAACTCTGCGTAGTGGTTGAAGTCCTCGGCCCCGACGTACATCTTCAGGTTGCCGATCATGTGGAAGAGCACGAATCCCATCAGCATGATGCCGGTGAGAGCCATGATCCACTTCTTGCCCACTGATGACTTGTAGAGATCAATGATGGGGAATGTGTTGCGTCGGTTGGCCTTGCGAATCGTCGGGGACGAAATGTCCGGAGTCAGCGCAGGCGGTTCCTTGGTTGCTGTCACTAGCAGACCTTTCTTAGAAGTGGCTGTGACTGGAACTGGGCTTGGTCGGGCAGAGCCGTGACCAAGTGAGATCACGCTACTCACCGGCAACGGCGAGGGGCGAACCGTGCGAAGGCAGATTCGTCACTCGGCTCGCCCGCCGAGGTGGCCGCGGCGATAGGTTGAGGCGTCCATCGTCCGGCCATCGGGTCCGGCAGGGGAGGAAACGATGTCAGAGCGGCCAACCACTCTCGGAGAACTGCGTGCCTCGGGCTGGGTCAGCCGCCCGGTCAAGGAAGAACTTCGTCAGAACGCCATTGTGCGAATCGTCGCCGGCGAACCGCTCTTCGACAGCGTTTTGGGCTACGAGGACACCGTTCTTCCTCAGCTCGAGAATGCCATTCTCGCTGGTCACGACGTGATCTTCCTGGGTGAGCGTGGGCAGGCCAAGACCCGCATGATCCGCTCTCTCACGAACCTGCTCGACGAGTGGATGCCGATCGTCGCCGGTTCCGAGATCAACGATGACCCCTACGCCCCGGTTTCCAAGCCCGCCCGCGACCTCGTGGCCGAAATGGGAGACGCCACCCCAATTGGCTGGGTGCACCGAGATGAGCGCTACGGCGAGAAGCTCGCCACCCCCGACACCTCGATCGCCGATCTCATCGGCGAGGTCGATCCCATCAAGATCGCCGAGGGTCGACACCTTTCTAACGAAGAGACCATTCACTTCGGTCTTGTGCCCCGCACCAACCGCGGCATCTTCGCCATCAACGAACTTCCTGACCTCGCCGAGCGCATTCAGGTGGGTTTGTTGAACGTGCTCGAAGAGCGCGACGTGCAGATCCGTGGTTTCAAACTCCGGCTTCCTCTTGACGTCATGTTGTTCGCGTCGGCCAACCCCGACGACTACACCAACCGCGGTCGACTCATCACGCCACTGAAGGATCGCTTCGGTTCGCAGATCCGCACGCATTACCCGCTTGATGTCGCAACTGAAGTCACGATCGCGCTGCAAGAGGCTCGCAATCTCGAAGTTCCGGGAATCGAAGTGCGTGTGCCTGCGTATATGACAGAAATCGTTGCGGAGTTCTCACAACTTGCGCGTCGTAGCCCGCATATCAATCAGCGTTCGGGTGTGTCAGTGCGTCTCACCGTTGCCAACCTTGAAACGCTCGAAGCGAACGCGATGCGCCGTGCACTGCAGCATGGCGAAACCATCGTTGTTCCACGAGTTTCTGATCTCGATGCACTCGCTGCATCGACGATCGGCAAAGTGGAAATCGAAACGATCGAAGAAGGTCGCGAAGGCCTTGTTGTTGAACAGCTCCTCAAAGCAGCGGTTCTTTCGATCTTCCGCGAGTACATCGCAATCGAAAATCTCCGAGACGTTGTCGACTCCTTTGATGGCGATCGTTTGGTGAATGCAGGTGAAGACGTTTCGTCTGCTGACTATGTCGCCTTGCTCGGCGATATCCCAGCGCTCGCACCTCATATCACCGCTCTTACCGGCGGCGACACCACTCCCGAGGTCGTTGCAAGCGCCGTCGAGTTCGTGCTCGAAGGTCTGCACCTTTCCAAGCGCCTCAACAAAGATGCAGTTGGCGCTCGTGCCCAGTACCGCGGCCGCGGCTGAGCACTGCGTGCGAACTAGCGCTGGTCGTTGACGAGTTCGCGCACGCCATCAAGGCCGGCGATCACAACTCGTTCCACCATCGAGCCGGGGAAGATTCCGTGTTCGACGATGCCTGGTGTCTTCGCAAGTGCGTCGCCGAGGGCAACGGGATCGGCAATTGAACCGAACTGAGCATCCATCACGAGGTTGCCGTTATCGCTGCGGCGATCGCGGGTGGTGACTGCTGAAGCGCCGAGAGCTTCGACGGCGCTCGCCACAACGCCCGGTGCGAAATCAAGCACTTCAAGCGGCGTTCCGAACGGACCCAGTGCAGGAACGAGCTTCGACTCATCGACCACGATGATGAAGCGCGGCGACATCGCCGCCACGATCTTTTCGCGAGTGTGTGCCGCGCCTCCACCCTTCGTGAGGTTGAACGCAGGGTCGACTTCGTCTGCGCCATCGATGGCGATATCGAGTGCACCGATCTCATCGGGAGAGATGACGTTCAACCCGAGTGACGTTGCGAGTTCGTGAGTTTGAACCGATGTTGAGGTGCACACGATGTCGAGCGCTCGATCGCCGAGTTCGACGATGGTCCAGTGCACGGTCGAACCTGTGCCGAGACCAACTCGCATTCCGTCGGTGACGTAACTGGCAGCGTGGCGTCCAGCCGCTTCCTTCGCAATGTCTTGGGGCGAACGTTCGGCTTGGCTCTTCTCAGTGCTCACGCCGAGAGCATCGCACGTCAGCGAGGTGTAGCGCGCAGTAATTGCGCAGTGTCACGCGGATTGCGACTGCGGTCGAACACGCCGTCGGGCACGTCGAATCCACACTCGGGTGTCCAGCCGTCAATGCCTGACTCCCAGAACGCGTGCGTCACGGTGATTCCGTCATCGGCAGCTCTCTGCGTTTCCAGCTTTGAACCGGCGATGACCTCAGCGCGCCAGTCGTCCTCTGGTGCGGTGAGCCCGGTGCCAAGTAGTGCGAACTTGCGGCCGGGAAAGTTGTCGGCCAATCGGCGAATGGTCACGCCAAGACCTTCTGTCCAAGGTGCTCGGCCATCGGGCGCAACCGGGGCGTCGATGGGATAGGGCCCAGTCGTACCGTCGGCGAACAAAGTCGAACCGCCGCGATAGGTGAATCCAATGAGGTCGTAGGCACCGGCAAGCCCATCGATCTCACGCTCAGCCAAACCGGGAATGGAGATGACGCCGTCATTGAGTTCGCGGATCCACGAGCCGAACCGCAGGCGATCAACAGACTCAACGCGTTTGCGAGCCGCATCGCGTTCGTCGGGCTCACGCGACATCACGCCTGGCTCCACCGGACACGTATCAATGCAAACGGCAACCGGGGGAGTGCCGCTACGAAGAAGTCGATTGGCCTCGAACGATGCGCGGTGAAGCGTGTGAAGTGCTTCAAGGAACTTGCCGGGCTCGGCTTTGTAGGGCGGGCGGGTGCCAACGAGGTGGCCTTCAAGGGCCCTCGTATAGGGGTCGAGAATCGGAACCCACGCCGCCACGAGATCGCCAAAGGTTTCGGCCACGCGGTCGACATGGCGGGGCCAGGTGAGGCGAAGACCATCGGCATCGTCGAAACCACGCTGGTCTTCGGAGAACCAGCCCGGCAGCGGGCCATCGTGCAGAACAGCCCAAACCTCAATGCCGGCGTCTCGAGCAGCCCTCAAGATGTCTGAGACGTGATCAACCGCATCGCTGTCCCAATGGCCAGGGCGGGGTTCGAGTCGTGACCAGTCGATCGTCCAACGCATGGTGCGAATGCCGGCCTCGGCCAGCATCGGAAGGTCAGAGCGGTACTCAAAGCCGAAACCGCTGCCGATCATGGAATCGGGAAGGGTTCCGTCGGTGGTGAGGGTGGACCAATCGCTTCGATCTGAGAGGCCTTCGCCCCCTGCGGCAGTGGTGGCGATGCCCCAAAGGGCTGGGTCGGTCATAACTGCAGTATTCCCGGTACGGTGCCTCTATGGGCAGAGCCAATCGGGTTCAGTACTCGCGATGGGATGGCACGCAGGTCGGCTTCGACCTCGACGCCACCGACATCTTCGGCGAAATCACCGACGATCTGCTGTACCACGGCGACATCAACGCCGCGCTGCGTCGCATGATGCAAGAGGGATTCGACTCTGACAACGGCGAGCGCATGAAGGGCTTGCGAGAAATGATGGACGAGCTCCGACGCAAACGTCGCGAAACGCTCGAAAGCAATGACCTCGGCGGCATCTACGACGAGATCGCGAAGGATCTCCGCGACGTTGTCGAAGCCGAACGTGAAGCAATCGATGAACTCGCACAAGAAGCGCGTGACTCCGGTGATGCGCGTCGCCAAGAACTCACCGAACAAGTTGCTGCCGAACGCCACATGTCGCTCGACCTGATGTCGCAAGATCTCGCAGGGATGGTGCGCGACCTTCAGAACCATGACTTCACGTCATCTGAAGCACGCGAAAAGTTCGAGGAACTTGTCGAAAAACTGCGCGAGCAACTGATGCAGCAGTACGTCGATCAAATGTCGGGCGCAGTCGAAAACATGACGCCCGAAGATATGGCCCGCATGAAAGATATGTTCGCCGAGCTCAACAATATGCTCGAACAACGTCAGCGTGGCGAGGAACCAGATTTCGATGGCTTCATGGAGAAGTTCGGCGACTTCTTCCCAGAAAACCCCCAGAACCTTGATGAATTGCTTGAAATCATGGCGGCACGCATGGCCGCTGCTCAGGCGATGATGAATTCAATGACGCCCGAACAGCGCGCACAGTTGCAAGCGCTGTCCGATCAATTGCTCGAAGACATGGATCTTCGTTGGCAAATGGATCAATTGGGACAGAACCTCGCGCAAGCGTTTCCCGATCTCAACTGGAATCGTCGCTATGAATTCTCCGGTGACGAACCACTCAACATGGCCGACGCGAACCAAATGCTTCAGCAGTTGGGTGATATTGATCAGCTCGAGAATTTGCTGAAGGGCGCAGCCAACCCGGGTGCGCTCGCTGAAGTTGATCTTGATCGTGCGCGCGAACTTCTTGGTGACGACGCGGCCCGAAGTCTCGAACAGATGGCAGAGCTCTCACGCCGCTTGGAAGAGTCGGGTCTGGTCGAGAACAAAGAAGGAAAGCTCGAACTCACGCCACGCGGAATTCGCCAACTCGGTCAGAATGCGCTCGACGAGTTGTTCAACAAGCTCGACATGGACAAAGCCGGCCAGCACGAAATTGCTCGCATCGGCACTGGCCACGAACGCGATCACTCCACCAAGCCCTACGAGTTCGGCGATCCGTTCAACCTCGACATTGGCCGAACCGTCCGCAACGCGATCTTCCGGAGCGGCGCGGGTACTCCAGTGCAGCTCACACCCGAGGACTTCGAGGTCGAGCGAACCGAGCATCTCGTCCGATCGAGCACCGTCCTTATGGTCGACCTTTCTCTCTCGATGCCGATGCGGGGCAATTTCCTGCCGGCCAAGAAGGTCACGATGGCGTTGCACGCCCTCATCACCTCAAAGTACCCCCGCGACTATCTCGGACTCGTTGGGTTCAGCCGCTCGGCCGAGGAACTCAAAGCCGAGCAATTGCCCGAGGTCTCGTGGGACTTCGACTACGGCACCAACATGCACGAGGGCTTCATGATCGCCCGGCGGCTGTTGGCCAAGCAGTCGGGCACCAAGCAGATCATCATGATCACCGACGGTGAACCCACCGCCCATGTGATGCCGAATGGCCAGATTTTCTTCGATTATCCGACCCGGCCCGAGACCCGCGATGCCACCCTCCGTCAGGTGATGCTGTGCACCAAAGAGGACATCGTCATCAACACCTTCATGCTTGATCCGAACCCGTATCTGTCGGAGTTCGTCGAGAAAATGAGCCAATTGAACGGCGGAAGGGCCTTCTTCACGACTCCAGAGAACCTGGGCGATTACGTGCTTGTGGACTTCCTGAACAACAAACGGGAAATGCTTAGAGGCCGCCGAGCGGGCTGATTTCGCCCCCGGACCGGGGTTTTTATCCCCCGAACCCAATTCCCCCTTGCGTTTGTCGCGCCGACAGGGCAGAATCACGCCGTTGTAATTACACCCGTGGGGCACCGTCGCTCTCGGGGGAAGCTGTTCGAGTCCAGGAGGACCCCCAGCATGCCGCAATCGATCTCTCTCACCTCTGCCCAGAGCACGCCGGCCGTCGAACTCGACGGCGAGGACAAGTCCTGGCAGGACATGGCCAACTGCCTTGGTGTCGACCCCGATCTCTTCTTCCCAGAGCGCGGTGCGTCCACCCGTGAAGCCAAAGAGGTCTGCAAGGGCTGTGTCGTGCGTGACGATTGTCTCGAGTACGCGCTGGCCAACGGCGAGAAGTTCGGCATTTGGGGCGGTATGAGCGAGCGCGAGCGTCGCCGTATCCGCCGCCAGCGCGCATTGGCCCGTGCCGCAGCTGCTGCACCGGCCCACACTGCAACCGCCTGAGCTCAGATGCCGCCGTTTGGGCGGCGCTGCAATCGAGATTCAATCGTCGTTTCAACCGACAGGTTGAGTTGTTCCCGGCGATTCTCATTCACCGAATCCAGAACCGCCTGCGGTGCAAGACCCACGAGTTCGGCGCGTTCGATTGCTGCGAGCGCGGCCACACGGTCGTAGACCTCGGTAGGGCCAACGGTGAGCGGGTCGATGAGATTCATTGACACCTGCACCTCGTCGCCGACCTGAAGGCCGAGCGCTCGCACGCCTGGTCCGCGAATCGACGATGCGATGGATTTCGCAAGGTGCAGGTCAGGCTCGGAAAGCCACAGATTCCAAGCCAGCATCAGTTCTCTTGCGCCAACGGCAACTGCGCCTGCGGTTGGGTGCGGTTCGCTCGGCCCGAGATCTGGCTGAAGAGTGGTGAAAGCGCTGCGTCGAATTTCGGGCAGCGTGCGCTCCGGGCCATAGAGAAAGACAGGAATCTGCAGTTCGTTGGCGATCCACGCACTCATTGCGTTGCGAGCTCTGAGCGCATCGTCATAGGTCGAGCCCGCCAGTGGGACGAACGGCACAACATCGACAACGCCGATACGCGGATGGACTCCGGTGTGGGTGCGTAGGTCGAGTCGTTGCACGGCGTGTTTGATGACGGCCGGGGGAGCAGTGGTACCAACGACGGTGATGACCGATCGATTGTGATCAGCATCGCTATGCACGTCGAGAAGATCGCTGCCGGCGGAGAGCGCGATTTCCTCGACAAGGTCAAGGTCGCGGCCCTCGCTGATGTTGATGACGCACTCAATCACGATTGATCACGAACGCGATCCTGCCCCATCCAACTCCGGGAGGTGGAGATCGATGGGGCAGGTCGTGGTTGGCAGTGCAACGCAGCGGCTGCGCTGGATGCGCGATCGGGAATCGATCAGACGGTGAGCAAGTGGCTGGGGGTTCGGCGACCCTTCAGCATCCGGCGTCGTTGGCGCTCGGAGGTGCCGCCCCACACGCCGTGGTCAATGCGGTTGTCGAGGGCGTAGTTGAGGCACTCGGCCGCTACTGGGCAGGTGGCGCAGATGCGCTTGGCAACCTCAACCCCGACGCCGTCGCTCGGGAAGAAGGTGGAGGGAGGGTGGTCCTTGCAGTTGCCGTCGTTCATCCAGGGGGTGGGGTTATCCATGTCTCGGAAGGTACGGATGGGGGGCGAAAGCGGAGGTAAGGAGAACCGCTGGTTTCCTCCAAATGAACCTTTTCCCAAGGGAGGCAGTCATTGGGGGCTCTTGGCGGGTCGCCGCTAGGCTGTCGCACCTTGCGGGGTCGCCCTTGGCCCCAGATGACGAAAGTGCCGTGTCGCCATGTCGATGTCCGAAATCGAAACCGATCAGCCGCCTCGTGGGCATGTCCGAGTGATCTACCTCGGCCCGGTCGCTCCCCACTGGGACGTCCAAGGTGATTCTGAGGTTCGCGGTCTGGTCGACGAGTTCCGTAACCGCGTGATGGCCCGTCTGCTGCTTCTTCCCCCGCACGATCCGCAGTTCCGTCGCAATAAAGAACGCGTCGCTCGTGATGCCGAGCGAGAGAATCTCACGCTCGTCTGGGATCTCGGCATTCCGGAAGACTGATCATGTCGCTCGGCGTGTCGCGACCGGTGGTGCACCTCACGCCCGCCCAACTCGCGGCGTCTCCTGAGCGATTCCTTAATCGAGAACTCTCGTGGCTCGACTTCGACGCTCGAGTTCTCGCTCTTGCTTCGAATCCCGATGTTCCCCTTCTTGAACGGGCCAAGTTCGTTGCAATCTTTTCGCAGAACCTCGATGAGTTCTTTCAGGTTCGCATCGCCGGCTTGAAAGATCAGGTTGCCGCTGGTCTTGGCAAACAAACAGCCGATGGTCGGACTGCTGCGCAGCAGTTGCGCGAAATCCGAGAGCGTCTTGCGGCCCTCGTTGCCACCGCCGAGGGCGTTTTCCTCAATGAACTGGTTCCTGCGCTCGCCAGTGTCGGCATCGTGTTCTCAAGTTATGAAGAACTTGACGATGCCGACCGCTCCTACCTCGACACCGTCTTTGAAGAGCGTATTTTCCCGGTTCTTACGCCGCTGGCTGTCGACCCTGGACATCCCTTTCCCTACATCTCAGATCTTTCTCTGAACCTTGCTGTTGTGGTGAACGACCCAGTCACCGGCGAGCATCGCTTTGCGCGCGTCAAGGTCCCTAATCTGCTTCCGCGGTTCGTCGTGATGCCCGACGGTGAGCGCTTCATTCCACTCGAACAAGTCATCGCGTCGCATCTCGATGTGCTGTTCCCGGGTATGGAACCTGGCACGCATTACGCCTTCCGAGTCACTCGAAACGCCGACCTCACGGTGGAAGAAGAAGACGCTGATGATCTTCTCGAAACGATCGAACTTGAACTTCGCCGCCGCCGCTTTGGCCGAGCGGTTCGACTCGAGATCGATTCAAACGTTTCTGAGGAGATTCTCGAGCTTCTGAGTGAAGAACTCGATCTCGATGCGGCCGACATTTACACCTTCTCTGGTCCAATCGACTTGAGTGGCCTCTTCGGACTGATGAGTCTCGATCGTCCCGACCTCAAGGACGAACCGTGGTTGCCGATAACGCAGCCACGTTTGTCGAGCACCGATCCCGACGAACCAGTCGACATCTTTTCGGTCATCCGCGACCGTGACGTTCTGATGCATCACCCGTACGAATCATTTTCAACCTCTGTTGAGGAGTTCATTCGTCAGGCGTCAATTGATCCGTCAGTTCTCGCAATCAAGCTCACGCTGTATCGCACCTCATCTGACACTTCGATTATTAAGTCGCTTGTGCGTGCCGCCGAGCGCGGCAAACAGGTTGCTGCACTCGTTGAACTCAAAGCTCGGTTCGATGAAAAGAAGAACATCGGTTGGGCCAAGGAATTGGAAAAAGCGGGGGTCCATGTGATCTACGGCCTTATGGGCCTCAAGATTCACACCAAGACCACGCTTGTTGTTCGCGAAGAACACGACGGTATTCGCCGGTATTGCCATATCGGAACCGGTAATTACAACCCAAAGACTGCGCGTCTGTACGAAGACGTTGGCCTTCTGACTGCCGACCCTGCTGTGGGTTCAGACCTCACGCAGTTGTTCAATCTGCTTACTGGCTTTGCTCGTGACCCTGAATTCTCAAAGCTGTTGATCTCGCCCACAACGATTCGTCCGGGCATTGCTGAACTCATAGCGAACGAAGCAGCTCTTGGGGCTGAGGGTCACATCGTCCTCAAGATGAACAGCCTCGTTGACGCAGCACTCATTGACTCCCTCTACGCAGCCTCGCAAGCGGGCACGAGAGTCGACCTAATCGTGCGCGGCATTTGCTGCTTGCGCCCAGGTGTTCCGGGATTGTCTGAAAACATCCATGTGCGCTCAATCGTGGGTCGTTATCTGGAGCATTCGCGGATCTATTACTTCAAGCACGGTGCCGCGGGCGCTCCCGTGTACTACATCGGTTCCGCTGACCTCATGCCCCGCAACCTCGACCGCCGTGTTGAAGCTTTGGTTCCCGTGGAAGATCCGTTGCTGCAGGCGCGTTTGCACGAGATCCTTGACGTCAACCTTGAAGACGATTCCCTTGCATGGGCGTTGGGTCCCGATACGACATGGAGTCGCGTTCTCGGCACAGACCAGTTCGACACCCATCGGCGCTTCGAGGCAATTGCACTCGAACGTCGTTTCTGAATCTGCATGACGATCCGCAACTTGATTGACGACGGCGTTGAATCATTCGACGTGCGCGCCGCTGGCGGAGTGATCTTTCGGGGTGAACTCGCTGAACCCGAGATCGTGATTGTGCATCGTCCTCGCTATGACGACTGGACATTCCCGAAGGGAAAGTCTGAGACGGGCGAAACCGATGAGCAGACAGCGCATCGTGAAGTACTTGAGGAAACCGGCTTCGATTGTGAACTCGGTGACGAGTTGCCGTCAGTGACCTACCGCGACCATAAAGACCGGTCCAAGATTGTTCGGTACTGGGTGATGACAGTTCAGTCCGGAACCTTCGAGGCGAACGAAGAAGTCGATGCCCTTGAGTGGGTCAGCCCGGTTGAAGCGGGGGAGCGGCTCACCTATGACCACGATGTCGATGTGCTGTCAGCATTTCTTTCGCTCGAACACGACGCGTAAGTCGCACGCGTTTATGCAGTGAGTTCAGCGATGAGTTCGCGAACGCGACGCTCGATTTCATCTCGAATTGGACGTACGGCTTCGACGCCTTGGCCCGCAGGATCTTCAAGCACCCAATCGAGATAACGAACGCCTGGAAAGAACGGGCAGTTATCGCCGCATCCCATCGTGATCACGACGTCGCACCGTTCAACAACCTGAGCATCAAGAATCTTTGGGTGCGCACCGCGTTCGACGAGATCGATTCCGACCTCGTTCATAGCCTCGATCACAGCTGGATTGAGGGTGTTTGCAGGTGCGCTTCCGGCGGAAAGCACTTCAATGCGATCGCCGGCGAGGTGGTCGAGAAATCCAGCCGCCATTTGCGATCGGCCGGCGTTGTGCACGCAAACGAAAAGGACAGTGGGGTTTGTTGTTGTCATTTGTCTTCCTCGTGCTTCATGAGTAATTCATCGGCAAACTCGTCAGCATCGGGAAACACGATGCGGATGGCGACAAGGGCAAGAGCCATTCCAATGAACTGGGCGATAATGAATCCTGGTGCGGACTTTGGGGCAATGCCTGCAAACGAGTCAGACAGGCTGCGCCCGATCGTGATAGCTGGATTGGCGAAGCTCGTCGACGAAGTGAAGAAGTAGGCCGCGGTGATGTAGCCAGCAACGACGAACGGCGCGAGTGTCGACTTGCCTGATCGGACGACTCCGAAGATCACGAGAAGTAGGCCGAGAGTGGCGACGATTTCACCAAGCCATAGCCCGCCGCCAGAGCGTGTTTTCGTCGAAATGTCGATGGCGGTGAGACCGAACATGAGGTTCGCAACCATGACGCCAACGATCATCCCGACGATTTGGGCTGCAATGTATGGAAGCACCTCTCGTGTGGGAATGCCGCGGAAGACTCGGTCGGCAATCGTTACGACAGGATTGAAATGTGCTCCGGACACTGATCCAAAAGCAGCGATGAGTGCCACCAGTCCGCCTGCAGTTGCAACGGTATTGCAAAGCAGCTGGAGGGCAACGTTGTCGGTGAGGTTGGTGGCCATGATGCCTGACCCGATCACCGTGGCGATAAGGAATGCGGAGCCAAGAAATTCAGCGGCGCACTTTCGGAGCAGTGGTGACATCAGCAGCAGCCAGGCTTTGCGGTGAGACTCACCGACTCGACGGGTGAGGAGGTTGCACAGCACGCATCTCCACCATCGACCGGGGCCGAACCGAAGTCGACGGAGTCGGCAATCACTGTGTAAACCTCCCAGCGAGCATCGTCAGGATCGCGCACCCACACCTTGTCTTGAACGGCGTAACAGCAGGTGGTCTGTTCCTCGACGTCGGTCATCAAACCGATCTGGTCGAAGCGATTCGTTGCTTCAGCGACTTCGTCTGTGGATTCGACTTCGATCCCAAGGTGGTTGAGTCGTTCGGCGACTGAGTTCTCGATAAGGACCAGTTTGAGAGGGGGATCAGCGATAGCGAAGTTTGCATAGCCCTCACGAACCTTGGCTGGCTCGGTATTGAACATCTTCGAGTAAAACGCAATCGCTTCGTTGATGTCAGACACGTTGAGTGCAAGTTGAACTCGGGACACGGGGGCTCCTCAATGGATGATCTAGTGGCGCATCGAACGGGTGACTCGGCAGATGTCTTGGGCGCATCTAGCAAACGATGTATCGATGAACTTCGATACGTACTATCGTCAGCATATCGATAGTTGTCAATATTGTTTTCCGTTTGGAGGGTACGTGGCGACGAAAACTGTGAAGTCAACGAAATCGAAGTCAGAGACGAAAGTGTGCTGTGGCACTGCTCGCGACATTCCGCTCAGCGAACGCGATGCCGCCGAGCTGGCGTCGGTCTTCGCTGCACTTTCCGATCCCGTCCGCCTCCGGCTTCTCTCCATCATCAGTTCTGCGCCCGATGGCGAAGTGTGCGCGTGTGATTTGGTCACGCCGATTGGCAAATCGCAGCCAACGGTGAGCCATCACCTCAAGATCCTGTTTGAGGCGGGCCTGGTGGAGCGAGAGAAACGGGGGGTCTGGGTCTGGTACCGAGCGGTGCCTGAGCGTCTCGATTCGCTTGCCTCCCGGTTGCACTGAAACAAGAAGTCAGGATTTCCCTTTCCGTTCACCTCCCGTACACCTAATGCCCGGAATCCGGCAATCTTGGATCCGTACCTTGGCTCTCGGGTGCTCAACCGGGCACTTCGTTACCATCTGTTACAGGGAGAATTACCTTGCGTTCATCTAAGCGGGGCCTTGTTTGGCTCCTCGCCGTTCTTGTCGCAGTCGGTCTTGTCGCCGGCGCTTGCGGCTCGAGTTCCTCAGATTCTTCGTCGAGCACCACAAAAGCTGCGTCGAAGTATGACTACAAGTCCCTCAGCGGAACCCTTAATGGTTCCGGTGCAACGTTCCCGAAAAACTTTTATGAAGACGCAATTGCGTCCTTCAAGGCTGATGCTTCTGGCGTCACCGTGAACTACAACGCCGTCGGTTCTGGCCAGGGCAAGAAAGACCTTGCTGCTGGCACCACAGACTGGGCCGGTTCGGACAGCCTCGTGAAGGACGATGAAAAGGCCAACTTCAAGGGCCCGTTCCTCTACTTCCCCACGGTTGCAGCCCCGATCACGGTCTCCTACAACCTCTCTGGCGTGAAGGAACTCAAGCTTTCGCCTGAAACGCTTGCCAAGATCTTCATGGGCACGATCACCACATGGAACGACGCAGCTATCGCCGCTGATAACTCTGGTGTCACCCTTCCGAACACCGCCATCACCGTTGCGGTTCGCTCCGATGGTTCGGGCACAACCTCGAACTTCTCGAAGTATCTTGCCGCTGCTGCGCCGTCGATCTTCACGGTGACCGCAGGTGACTCCGTCGCTTGGCCGAAGGCACAAGCCGGTAAGGGCAACGCTGGTGTGGCCCAGATCGTGAAGGACACCGCCGGTGCAATCGGCTATGTCGATCTTTCTGATGCCAAGGCAACTGGTCTGTCCACCGCCTTGATCAAGAACAAGGACGGCAAGTACGTCGCCCCGACGCTTGAAGGTGCAACCGCTGCACTCGCTGGTGCCACCATCAAGGATGACCTCACCTACAACCCGCTCAACGCAGCCGGCGCCGAGGCCTACCCGATCACCGCACCGACCTATGTCATCGTCTACACAACTCCCTCAGCGAATACCGCTGCAATTAAGGGTTGGCTGACGTACCTGCTCACCGAGGCGCAGGATCTGGCCAAGGATGTGGACTTCGCTCCGCTTCCAGCGGCACTTCGTGACAAGGCACTTGCGCAGATCACCCAGATTCAGGGCTAGAAACTCCACGTGACTTTGCTTACTCATGACGACAGCGTCGCCCCCGCAGGTGGGGGCGACGCTTCGTCGTTGCTCGAACCAACATCAGGACGTCGAGGCGACTCGGCGTTCAAGGTCGTTGCGCTTGTCGCTGGCCTTGTCGTTCTTGCAATCCTTGGACTGATTGCAGTTTCCACGACGAAGGAAGCCTGGCCTGCCTTCAAACAGGAAGGACTTGGCTTCGTTACGTCGAGCACGTGGATCCCTGCTGAGGGCAAGTTCGGTGCTCTTGCATTTATTTACGGCACAGTGTTGTCATCGCTTATAGCGCTCGTGTTGGCGGTCCCGGTCAGCTTGGGAATCGCGTTATATGCGAATGAAGCCGCACCTCGTCGGCTTCGTAAGCCTGTTGTTTATGTCATGGATCTCTTGGCTGCGATCCCATCGGTCGTCTACGGACTATGGGGCATCATCGTGCTCGCCCCCGCGATCCAGCCTGTTTACAAAGCAATCAGCGGTGCTGTTGAAGACATCCCGGTCCTCGGGTGGTTTTTCAATGGCGAGAGCGGCCGCAGTTACATGACCGCCGGAATCATTCTGGCAATCATGATCACGCCGATCGTCACCTCACTCAGCCGCGAAGTCATTGCGACAGTTCCGTCTGCGCAGCGAGAGGCTGCCTACGGAATGGGCGCTACACGATGGGAAATGATTCGCGCTGCAGTTCTCCCATGGAGTCGTGGCGGCATTGTCGGATCAGTGATGCTCGGACTTGGCCGAGCAATGGGCGAAACCATTGCGGTTGCGCTCGTGATCGGCTCTCAACCACAAATCACTACGCATCTTTTCGAAGCCGGTGACTCAATGGCTGCGGTCATTGTGAACCAGTTCGGCGAAGCGTCAGGTATTCACAGGTCAGCGTTGATTGGTTTGGGAGTTGTGCTGTTTGGCGTAACCATCATCGTCAATGTTTCTGCCCGCGGCATCGTGGGCCGATTCGACCGCCGAAGCCAGGGGGCATGAGATGACTGATTTGATCTCTCCCGATGTTGAACGGTTGCTTCTTGATGCGACAACGAGTCGATCGCGCCGAATCAAAAATCGCCTTGCGTCGGTTTGGATGCTTGGAGCACTGCTTGTAGCGGTAGTCCCGTTGGCGCTCGTCATCGGTTATGTCCTCTTCAAGGGCATCGGCCAAATTTCGGTTGCATGGTTCACTGAAGACCTGCCCACCATCACTCGTAAAGCCGGCGGCGGAATGGGCCCGGCAATTGTCGGGACATTGCTCATCACGCTTGGGGCTGCAGTGATGGCGATCCCATTGGGCATTCTCGGTGCGATCTATCTCCATGAATACGGAGGCAAGGGTCGCACGGCGCGCTTGATCCGGTTAATGGCCGACGTTATGACTGGCGTTCCCTCAATCGTTATGGGTCTGTTCGTCTACACCGTATGGACACTGACATTTGGGCTTAACGGTTTCGGTGGTTCGCTTGCTCTCGGTTGCTTGATGCTTCCGATCATCATCCGCACTACCGAGGAAATGTTGCGCCTCGTTCCCGACGAGCTTCGTCAAGCCAGTTATGCACTTGGTAATCGAAAGTGGCGCACGATCATGACGGTTGTGCTTCCAGCATCATTTGGTGGAATCACCTCAGGCGTCATGATCGCCATCGCTCGTGCTGCCGGTGAAACTGCTCCGCTGGTTTTCACAATTGGTGCTGCTAGGAATTTGAACCTGAACATTTTCGAAGGTCCGATGACTGCCCTCTCGGTCCAGATTTTTGGAAATGCCCAAACGCCATTCGAAGCGGCGCAATCTCGTGCTTGGGGCGCTGCCCTGACACTGGTTGCGATTGTTTTTGCCATGACCATTCTCGCCCGCGTTGTGTCGTCAAGGGTTGCCCGACGACACGCTGCCTGACCGCCCTAGCCTTCAGACGTGACTGAAACACACGACTCCGACGCAGAGGACTCCTCGATGTCTCCTGAAACTGTTGCACCGAACGCAGAGGTAGTTGCTCAAGCAATGTCCTCCGAGCCGGAATCGCCTTCCGTGGTGTTCGACGTTCGTGAACTCGACGTCTACTACGGGGAGTTTCGAGCAGTGCGCGATGTCAACCTTCAAGTTCTCCAGCATGAGATCACAGCGTTCATTGGCCCATCGGGTTGCGGAAAGTCAACGGTGCTTCGTTGCTTCGACCGAATGAACGATCTCATTGAATCTGCTCGTGTCGATGGAAAGATTCTGTATCACGGCGTTGATCTTTATGATCCCCGTATCGACCCAGTCGAAGTCCGCAAGCGAATCGGCATGGTTTTCCAGAAGCCAAATCCGTTCCCGAAGTCGATCTACGACAACATCGCGTTCGGTCCACGATTGTCTGGAAACAAGGGAAACCTGGACGACGTCGTTGAGCATGCCCTGCGTCGCGCCGCGCTATGGGACGAAGTCAAAGATCGTTTGAAGAAGTCAGCAATGGGCCTCTCAGGTGGTCAGCAGCAGCGCCTTTGCATTGCACGCGCTATTGCTGTCGAACCCGAGGTCATCCTGATGGACGAACCCTGTTCGGCACTTGATCCAATTGCAACGGCTCGTATCGAAGACCTGATGCAGGAACTCAAGTCCGACTACACGATCCTTATCGTGACGCACAACATGCAGCAGGCTGCTCGCGTTAGTGATCGCACGGCGTTTTTCACTACTGAGGTGAATTCGGAAAGCGATACACGCACTGGTGTGCTGGTCGAGTTCGATTCAACAGACAAGATTTTCTCGGCACCTTCCGATGAACGCACCGAGAATTACGTCACCGGTCGATTCGGCTGAGGTGGAGCAAGTGCGCCAGCAGTACACGTCCGAACTCGAGCAGCTGGCCCTTCAGGTGGAACTGATGGGTGTTCTTGTCGACGAAAATCTCGAGCGCATGCGAACGGTGCTGATCACGGGTAACCAGAGTGTTGCCGAAGAAGCGATTCGGACGGACGATCGGATCGACGCAATGAACGTGTCGCTCATGGAGCGGTCCTACGAACTTCTTCGTCGGGAAGCTCCAGTGGCGTCCGACCTTCGGCTTATCGTCTCGGTGCTTCGAGTCACTGCAGAGCTTGAACGCATCGGCGATCTTGCTTTGCGCATCGCCAAGTTGGCGCCGGAGCACGAACTGCTTACGCGAGTCCCTACCGCATTCGACATTCTTGAGACCTTGGCGGGACATGCGGTGAATCAGTACCGCGACGCATTACGGGCTTGGTCAACTCTTGATCTTGCCCTTGCCGAACAGGTCGCATCTGAACCCGAGGTGGCACTGGCCTCTCGTCATCTCGTCGAAGCTCTCCTTGCCTATGAAGGTCCCGACGCCGTGGTGGTTGCGCTCCGTACGATGGTTGCAGGCCAAGCACTTGATCGAATCGCCGATCACTCTGCTGTGCTTGGTGCTCGAGTTCGATATCTGATCACCGGAGATCCTGATCACCTCGCGGCAGAAGTCCGTTGAGCCAATCAGTCGGAAGTTACGACAGGAGTCTGTATGCCTGAACAGCGCAAAACCTTTCACCAGGAGCTCGACGAGATCCGTGACGACATTGTCCGCCTCGGTGCTCTAGTCGGCGAAGTCATCCCTCGTGGCACAGAGGTGCTGCTCACCAACGATATGAGTGGCGCTCAAGCTCTCATCGAGTCTGATGATGAACTTGATGACCTCTCACTTCGAATCGAAGAGCACTGCTATCACGTGCTCGCCCTTCAACAGCCGATGGCTTCGGACCTCCGATCGATCGTGACCGGACTCTGGCTCACAGGCGAACTTGAGCGCTCCGGTGATCTCATGGTCAATGTGGCAAAAGGTGCTCGTCGTATCTACGGAGTAAGTCTCGATCCGAAACTACGTGGCCTTATTGAAAGAATGAGCGAAGAAGCTTCTCGTCTGATGAAGTTGGCTCTCGATGCCTATGCCGAACGAAATGCGAGCCTTGGGGTTGCGATCGACGACATCGACGACACTCTCGACACATTGCACGGCGATTACATCGAAGCAATCTTTGAGTCACACGCAACTCACGACATTGGTCTCCAGGCGTCGGTACAGCTCGCCCTCATCGGCCGTTACTACGAGCGCATTGGCGATCACGCCGTAAATATCGGACAGCGGGTGCAGTACATGGTGACCGGTTGGCTTCCAGAGCAGACCGGCGCAGCGCGTTTGGTTGCTCGGCGTTCGCTGGCTGCGGAGATTGGCGCAGAGATTCCTGATCCGGAGGCTGAAAGCGGCCAATGAACTCAGCCATCTCGAGTGTGCTGATTGCTGCTGTCGTTGCTGCCGCTCTGGCAACTGTTGTTGCGCGTTTCTTCTGGAATCGAGCCCAACGCAATCATGTCTACGAGTCGACGATGCGTTTGGGGTTCGAGATTCCAAGCGAACGCGAGATGGTGCGCTTCGATGATCTTCTTGCAATCGTCGAGCGCTCTGTACGTGATCTCCGATCCGAGAATCTTCAATCCGAGAGCGCACAGTTTCGCTTGCAGTCAGCCCTCAATGCTTTGCCGGTAGCCGTGATGGTGTTCGATGGCGAGGGTTCGGTAGTCGAGTCGAATGCTGCTTCTCAGCCGTTCCTTGAAGCCCGCCACGGCGATGCGCTCGTTGGCGCGGCTGTGAACGATCTCATCAGGGTGGCGAATTCGGGTAGCGAAGCCTCTACTGCAATCGAACTCTTTGGACCGCCGCGACGCACGGTGTTGGTCACTACGGTTCCGCTTCCGGAGGATGGGCAGCCCGGAGCAGTGGCATTTGTCGAGGACATCACCGAACGGCGTCAACTTGAGGCCATTCGTACCGATCTTGTGGCGAACATCAGCCATGAGTTGAAGACCCCGGTTGGTGCAATTGGTCTTCTCGCCGAGACCCTTCAGGGCGAAGATGACCGTGCCATCGTTGAACGTCTTGCCAATCGCATTAATGCCGAGGCAATGAGAATCGCTCAGATCATCGAAGATCTCATTGAACTTTCGCGGATCGAATCTGTCGATGGGGCTGGCACCGCCATCGTTGAATTATCCGAGGTTGCATCTGACGCGGTTGAAAGTCTGCGAACTGCCGCTGTCCAGGCGGAAGTTTCGGTGCAGTTAGTCGTCTTGTCGGCTGATACCCGAATTGTCGGTGAGCGCCGACAACTCCTGTCTGCAATCGGGAACCTCATCGACAATGCCATCAAGTATTCCGATTCTGGAACTGTTGTTGACGTGACGGTTGAAGCAGTCGCAAACGACGTTGTCGTAAAGGTTGCCGATCACGGAATCGGAATTCCGACTCGCGATATCGACCGGATCTTCGAGCGCTTCTATCGAGTCGACCAAGCCCGAAGTCGTCAAACCGGAGGCACGGGCCTTGGTCTTGCGATTGTTCGCCACGCGGTGGTGAATCACGAAGCTGACATCGACGTCGAGTCGCGGCTGGGGGAGGGTTCAACCTTCACACTGCGATTCCCCAGTTCAAAGGGCGCGACCGATTCTGGCGAAACCGAAGTCTCAACACTGAAAAAGAGGACGTGAGTCAATGACTGACACAACATCAGTGCTCGTTGTCGAAGACGAAGGATCATTCATCGAAGCCCTAGAGATTGGTTTGTCTCGTGAAGGTTTCAAGGTGACGGTGGCTCGTGATGGAGCCGAAGCCCTAGACGTCTTCGATACCGTCAATCCTGATCTCGTGCTTCTCGACGTGATGCTCCCCAAGGTTTCGGGAATTGATGTGTGTCGTGAGTTGCGGTCTCGATCGAATGTTCCGATCATCATGGTGACCGCCAAAGGTTCCGAGATCGACACAGTCGTTGGGCTTGAGGTTGGTGCCGACGATTACGTCACGAAGCCGTATCGAATGCGAGAACTCGTGGCGCGTATGCGCGCAGTCTTGCGTCGGCGTCCGTTTGACGACGTAGAGCCTCAGGCCGAAATCGACCTTGCCGAAACCCTCCGAGTAGGCGATGTCGTCCTTGACCCGGAACGCCACGAGGTAACCGTTCGTGGAGAAATCGTGCAGCTTCCTCTCAAGGAATTTGAATTGCTGGCGTTGCTGCTTCTGAATGCCGGTCGAGTGCTCACCCGAGACACGCTCATTGATCGAGTGTGGGGTAGCGACTACGTAGGCGACACAAAGACACTTGATGTCCACATCAAACGTCTGCGCTCAAAGGTCGAAAGCGATCCAACGAATCCCGTTCGAATCGTGACGATCCGGGGACTTGGCTACAAGTTCGACGTTCCGAAGCGCTGAGGTTGAGCGAAACGGGCGGTTGCGTCGCACCCGCCTCGTAACATGGGCAAAGTGACTCCTGAGTCCACATCCCCCAGCGGCAAGAGCCCTCGCGGCCCGGCACCAGTCGGTCGCGATCCTCGCCGACCGTGGGCACCGTCACCATTCACGCGTTTGGCTCGGACTCATGCCGCGTCTGTCTCTGGCGATGCGTTGTTTGCCATCGGCCTCGCAGGTTCGGTGTTCTTTTCGCTCGACTTCACCTCGGCGCGCTGGCGTGTTGCGTTGTACCTGCTCCTGACGATCGCCCCGTTTGCAATCGCGGCGCCGCTCATTGGCCCTGCTATTGATCGCATCAAGGGTGGACGGCGCTGGATCATCGTCGGGTCGATGCTCTTGCGAGCTCTACTTGCGTTCTTCGTCGTTCGACACATGGATTCGCTCCTCTTCTATCCAGAGGCTTTCGGCATGCTCATCATGCAGAAGATCTATTCGATTTCGAAGAGCGCTGTCATTCCGAGCACTGTGCACAGCGACAAGGAATTGGTGCACGCCAATTCGAAACTCACGACGCTTTCTTCGATAGCGGTCGTGATCGCTGCGGTACCAGGGGGCATCCTCTACGCGATCGGTGGCGGCAAAGCCACGGTTGCACTCGGCGCAGTTGTGTTTGCCGTCGGCACGATTCTTGCGTTGCAGTTGCCACCGACCACGGTTGCTGCGGAACCAGAAGGTGAAGCCGAACGAGAGGAACTTCGTAGCGCTGGAATTACTCATGCATCAACAGCAATGAGCCTCATCCGTGGCATGGTCGGCTTTCTTTCGTTCATGCTCGCATTCGATTTCAAGAATGCAGGAGCGCCACTTTGGCAACTAGGTCTTGTCGCCGCTACAGCGCAGCTGGGTTTCTTTTTGGGCTCGTTGGTTGTTCCCCGACTCCGACAAGTGACATCGGAAGAGCGGATCTTGGTCACGAGTCTGTTTGTCATAAGCGTGGCTGGGGTTATCACAGCGTTCATCGGCGGACTCGCGGGTGCAGCTCTGTTGTCGATGATGCTGGGCGTCACAAGTTGCTCGGCCAAACAAGCATTTGATTCCATCGTCCAGCGCGATGCCCCCGATGCAAACCGCGGACGGACCTTCGCGAAATTCGAAACGCGTTTTCAGTTGGTTTGGGTGATCGGTGCTCTGCTGCCAATCATCCTGCCGATTCCGGCATCCTTTGGTTTCGGACTCATTGCGATAGCCGCATCGATCGCCGTGGCGCTTTACTTGGTCGGGCTACGGAATGTTCGTGCGGGGCGCTTGCCTGTGCCTCGAAAGGGTGTGCTGCGTCGCCCAGTCGAGGTCGATGAGCGTCATCCGTCGTTTCAAGATGATCTTGATTCCACTCGAGTTGTCGATCGTGGATTCGCGGGCCCCGAAACCCCAACGCCATGGGGGCCACCGCTTGATCCCACTGATCCCACTGCGGCCGATATCGATATCGCTCCCCACGACGCGGCTCGGCGTTGGATGCGTCGCCCAACCGCCGCCGCTCCCGCTCCTGATTCGGCCGTTACTGCAGCGCCCCAGGTGCAGCCACCCAGCGATCCCACAAGGGTTGAGTGGCCGTTCCCCGAACTGTCCGCAGACCAGCCCCGTCCGGCGAATGATCATCGAGACGGCTTGCTGTTCGAACCTGATGCGTGGGACGACCCCGAGGTCCCCGATGGTCCGCCGCCGATTACTTGATCAGTCAGGAAGTTCGATACGGGCAAGCCACAAACCAGGGGCTTCGAGCTCTGCGGGAGTCGGAAGCGTGCGTTCCGATTCCCAGAGGCGAACGAGTCCGTCGCTACCTGCGCGTTCGACGATCCCGGCCACAAACGCGGCGCCACGGTCGTAGGTGGCTTGGGTGAGTTCAAGCCCGAACAATCTCTCGACGAAGCGGTCCGAATCGTCGGCCTCGACGCGACGGCGGCGGACTGCTTCGGAAATCATCGTGGTGTTTGAAAGTAATGAGGAACCGACAGCATCAACGATGTGATCGACATACCCCACCATCGCCGCGATGAGGGCTTCGAATTTGGGAAGCATGTCACGTTGTGCTTGCGATTGGATGGCTCCGAGAAGCAGTTCGGGATCGCCAAACATTGATTGCATGCCCGACATTGATGATGGATCGGACATATCGAATTCCATCGAACCAAGTCGATCTTCCAATGCATTTGGATCGGGTTCGAATCCGGCGGCATAAGCCGAGAGGAATTCCTCGACAGTTGCTCGGACGTGCGGAATGCGCAGGACTGAGTGCATGGCTATTTCTTGCGCGCAGACCCAGAGTCGAAGGTCGTCTTCGGGGATGCTCCATTCGGAAGCGAACGTTTCGAAATTCGCGGGAATGACCATCAAGTCATCGTTTGCTCTTCGCGGAACGGGGAGATCATATTGACCAAAGGATCGACGCGATAAGTGACCAATCATGGAACCGGCGGTCATGCCCATCATCATCGGTCCCATCATGGCCATGAGTGGGGCCATGAAACTGAGAGGGTCTGAGGGGTCCGGAGTTGTCGGTGGCGCGGGCGGTGTGAGCGAGCTGGCGAGGCGCTCGAAAAGTGGTCGCCAAGATTCAAGCGTGGTTGTGGCCCATTGCCCACGAGTCACCGGCACGATCGAAACACCAGTGCCGCCGAAACTCGTGGGAAGTCCGGTGGCATTGCCGACATGGAGTTCGGCGATGCGCGCGAGTTGTTCAAGGCGGATCCGTTCAAGCGGGTCGACGTTGCCTTCTTCTCCGCCATCGGTCGCGATTGAGAGTGCGAGTTGGCGGGCTGCATCCCATCCGATGGGGCCCTGCTGGGAGAAAAGCTTGGCCAGATCGCCGAAGAGCGGCATTCCTGACAGAGGGTTCTGCTCAGAGTTTTTGCCCGGTTCGTCGCCTGAGTCGGCGCCTAAGAAGGGGTCGGGGGGTAGATCGTCCACGACCTCAGGCTAGGCCCCGCCGAGGGGCATGGCGCTTCGGGGGCCGGCCCAATGATGGTGACGTCAGACGCGCCATGATTGCGGTGTGGGAGAAATCGTGGTGGTCACCGGAGCCGATCTACCGATCGGGCGAAGAGTGGTTGCTGCCGCGCTCGCGGAACCTGGCGTTGATCGTGTCGTTGCCATTGGGGCCCAACCGAGCACCCGACGTCTCGCTGGCGACGCTGAAGGTCCCGAACTCCTCATCGCCCCGTTTGCTCTCGACGATTCCCGATTGGCGTCACTTGTTGCTGGGGCGACACGAGTCTTCCTGACTGGCCCACGTTCGGGGCTCGACATTGATGGAACCGGTGGTGCCGACATAGATGTGGTTGCAACGCGATCTTTCCTTGCGTCGCTTACTCGAGTTGGGGCAGTGACGACGCTCGTTGTTCTGTCGTCAGCGCTCGTCTATGGAGCTCGAACTGATAATCCGATTCCGCTCACGGAGAACGCGCCGGTTCGTCCGAATGCCTC
>WLGJ01000079.1 GCA_009703275.1 Actinomycetota bacterium | reverse complement strand
TTGAATCTGGGCCGAGAAGTCCGAACGGCGACTGCGGCGCAACGAAGAGCAATTGTCGCTCGCGACCGACATTGTCGAGCGCCAGGTTGTCGGACGAAACCCAAACATTGCGATGTCCATCACCTCGATCATTGGATCAACGGTGGCCGAACCGATGTTGATCGAATGGTGTTGCTCTGTGGCACGCATCACCGGGAGTTCCATAAACCGGGCTATCGCATGGAGCTTTCCGATCAGGCGGAATTCACCGTGCACTCGCCCAAGGGGTGGAGCCGGTCAAGCGTGCCGGAGCGAATCGAGACTCAGATCTTTCCGAGTGCGTCCGGGTCTGGGTCCAGATGGGAGAGAGGGCATACGTTGTGAGGCATCGCCGGAACACAGATCACCGAAACCTCGACTGGACCTTGGGGCGAAGCCTCAGCGACGTTCAGTGCCGATCGCGTCCACAGGTACCTGCTGACGCGCACGTGGGATGCATCGCTGCCGAGCGTGAACTTCCTCATGCTCAACCCTTCGACGGCCGATGCATTCCAGCTTGATCCAACGAATCGTCGCTGTGTTGGCTTTGCGCAAGCCTGGGGTTACGGATCAATGGTGACGACAAACATCTTTGCGTTTCGTTCCACTGATCCCGCCGGGCTTCGAACTGCGGCAGACGCCATCGGCCCAGAGAACGACGACGCGATCCTCAGCGCAGCAACGAGGGCCGATCTCGTCATTGCTGCATGGGGAACCCACGGCGAATTGCAGGGAAGGGGCACTGCAGTGCGCGAGATGCTCGTTGGGGCGGGCATTGCGCTGCACTCACTGCGGCTCACGAAAGCCGGTCATCCTGGACATCCCCTTTATGTGGCGGGCGATACGTTGCCAACGACTTGGACCTGATCGGTGCCACACTCTTGCGAAGCCCCTGGAGGAATCGCCGTGAAAAAGTCCCCACTCAAACGAGCAGGAATCGCACTTGCCGCAGTTGCGCTGGCGGTTTCGATTGTCGCCGGCTGTTCCTCCTCGAGTTCAAAATCCTCCGAGGCCAAGTACTGCGATTCATGGCAAAAGGTCGTCGATTCGTTTTCTGCGCTCGATGACATCGCGATTACCACGAGCGGGCTGAGCGGTCTCGACGCGGCTGTCGAAGACATCACGACTGCGTCGAAGGACCTTGCATCGTCTGCCGATTCACTACTCAAGCCCAAAGTGCAGGCGTTACAAGATGCGCTGACTTCGTTTGGCAACACGCTCAGTTCGCCCCAGCTTTCGACCGACTACCTCGACAAGCTGAAGTCAGAAAGTCAGAAGGTCGACGACGCATGGAACGATCTCGTGAACACCGCGAAGACAAGTTGTCCAGACGTGCAGGCCTCGTCCGTCTGATGCAGTCCAACTGCGATTCGCAAGCTGATTAACGAATCGTCAACTGTCCGCCGTCGACATTGATGGCTTGGCCGGTAATCCACGAACCTTGATCGCTGCACAAAAACACGCACATGTTGGCGATGTCCTCGCCGGTGCCGTGGCGACGCATCGGGATGATGTGGCGAAGCCGTTCCCAGTTCTCGCCCCGATCGATGTCATCGAGTCGACTGGTGTCGACAATGCCCGGACAAATGGCATTCACTCGAATGCCGTTGGGTCCGAGTTCGGCAGCCATTGCTGCGCCGAGTGCATGGATGGCGGCTTTGCTTGCGGAGTAGGCGGCTGTTCCTGGGCCGGCAATCTTTCCGCCCACACTTGAAATGTTGACGATGCAGCCGGGTTGATCAACCTCGAGCCAATGGCGGGCAGCGGCACGGCTCAATAAGAACGTGCCGTTCAAGTTCACATCGATGACTTTGCGCCATTCGACGGGATCAAGGTCGACGACATTGAATCGATCGGGGCCACGGGCTGCACCAGCGTTGTTGACGATGATGTCAACGCGGCCAAACTCTTCGAGCGTTCGCGCAACCAGTGCATCAACTGCAGACTCATTCGCAATGTCGCTCACAACAGGAACACAACGCCGGCCCAGTGCACGGATCTCGTCTGCGACTGATTCGATATCGCGCCAGCCGGCGGTTTGTTCATCGGCGGGGTAGTTGGCCGGAGCTCGGCCCGTGCCGGTGATGACAACGTCACAACCCGCACGCGCCAACTCCACCGCAATTGGTCGGCCGATCGATCGCATGCGTCCGGCGCCCGTCACGATTGCGACTTTGCTGGCGAGTCCGGTGAGTTCAGATGTCATGGCCTGAAGGTAGTGGGAGCCGACCGCGCATGCCTTGATCTGCTACGCCGGTAAGGTCACACCATGTCTCCCCGAATCCGGAACTTTCTCATCATCGCCCTGTGCGGTGTCATCCCAATCTTCGTTGCGATGCAGTTGCCGAGCGACCTCTGGGCGGAAATCGGTGATTTACCTGCTCACCCATTGATTGTGCACTTTGCTGTCGTCATGCTTCCGGTGGTCGCGCTGTGGACGTTGTTCGCCATAGCCAAACCCACCGTGCTTGAAAAGACATTTCCGTATTTGTTCGCTCTGAGTGTGGTCTCGACGTTGTCGGTGATCGCGGCGAAGTCATCGGGCATTTCGTTATCAGCGGCCGTTGGTTTGCCTGATGAGCATGCTGAAGCGGGTGATCGCCTCGTTGTTGTAGCAGTTGCTCTGAGCGCAGTCATCCTGTTACTCGCTGGCGTTTCGAAGTTCTGGCCCAAGCGCATTGCAATGAGAGGTATCAGCGTTGTGGCGGTGTTGGTAGCGGTTGTTGTTCTCCCGATGACGTACATCACCGGCCACAGTGGTGCCGAGGCCACGTGGAAAGATGCCTATGCCCAAGCAAAAGAGCCCATCAGCGATGGTGTCTCCAGGGTGACGATGGCTGAGGTTCAGCAACGCTCGAGTCGCGAAGATTGTTGGAGCGTGGTCGATGGCAATGTCTACGACCTCACGTCATTCATTCAGCGTCATCCGGCTGGTGCAAACGACATTGTCGAAATGTGCGGCAAGGATGCCTCCGAGAATTTCCTTGGGCAGCATGAAGGTCAAGGAGAGCCCGAGATGTGGCTGGGCACACTGAAAGTCGGAGTTCTCAGTAACTAGCGAACAACTGGCGTCACACGAACGCCGCTCTTGAAGAACGCCTGACCTTCGGCAATGGCCTCGGGGCGATTGCCGATCTCAACGAGATGATTCGCGGTGGCGATGGCTTGTGTGCGCGGCATATTGCGTCGGGCCCACAGCGCGCGCATCGTTCCTTGCACCGCGATCTGCGGAAGTGAAGCGAGCTTCGACGCAATTTCCATCGTGTGATCGAGTAGTTGATCGCCAGGAACAACTTCGCTCACCATTCCCCAGCCGTGCGCGGTCTGAGCGGAGATGCGCTCGTAGTTGCCCATGAGCGACATGCGCACGAGTTCGCCCCACGGCATTTGGTCGAACATGAACATGGGCTCGAAACACGCGGCCATGCCATAGGTGGTGTGCGGATCGAAGAAGGTTGCGTGTTCGGCGGCGATGATGAATTCGCTTTCGCCGAGTGCGTAGAACGCGCCACCGCCGCACATTCCGTTCACTGCAGTGATGACGGGCTTCCACAGATCGGCCTGCTTGGGGCCGAGCTTCAACATTGGATCGTCCATCATGAACGGTGAATCGGGCTGACGGTTATCCATCGCGAAGTCACGGTCGATGCCCGTGCAGAACGCTTTGTCGCCGGCGCCGGTGAGAACAACAACCTTCACGGTGTCGTCGTAACGAATTTCCTTGTAGAGGTGCTCGAGTTCAGTGACGAGTGCAAGGTCACAGGAGTTGTACTTATCGGGCCGGTTCAGCGTGATGACGCCAACGCCGTCGGTGACGTCGAACAGCACTGCGGTGAGACCTTCTGAAAGCGGGTGGGAAGCCATGGGGGCAACCTACCAATGCTTAGGGCGTGGCTTGAGATCTCAGCCCGTGAACTTGGGGAGCAGTGCCGCCTCCTGCACCTCGTAGGCGCCGATGTCGATGATGTCGACGACTCGGGGCAGGCCACGCTGGTCGGTGGCGGGCGGCGGAGTGAACGAAGGATCGCCAGTATTCCAAGCAGCTGATCCAAAGAGAATCGGCACAACGCCAACAAACGGCGAGATCCACTCCAGCGGTTGCAATCCTGGGTCGACGCCAAGGAGGTTGCCACCGCCGGCGCCGTCAACCGGCGGCGCGGATGCAGCGCCGATCAGGGAGAACCGTGCGGTCGAAGGCACATTGAGGTCGCCATTGGCGCCGGCGCCGTTGCCGTGAATGAGGGCGTGGTCGAGAACAATGTTTTCTGGGGTCAGCTGGTAGCTCTGAGTGGTGATCGCATTGATTCCTATTCCGCTGTTTCCCGAGATTGTCGAGTTCGAGATGCGAAGTATGGAATCGAACGTGGTCGCGTCTGATCGCGGGACGAACTGTTGATTTGTGAGAGTTGACAGAGTTGACAACGTGCTTGCACTGGTTGACCCAATGTTTGGCCCTTTAAGCAGGATCGCATCGCCGGTGTTGTTGGCAATCGTCGAGGAATTGATCGTGATGTCACCACGAAGCGTCAGCGTCGAGTAGAGCTCCGAACTCGTAGCTTGCGGGCTTCCCGAAAGGGGTTGCAAACCGGAAGGCGCACTCGTGTTCCCAACAACCGTGACGCGATTGAGCTCGATTGGCGAGCTCGCATACAGCCGTGACCCGGAACTAAGGGTTGAAGTGTTGTACGAGACAGACGTATCGCTGATCGTGCAAGGACGGTCGGCGCCGTAGCCATAATTCTCCCAGCCCTGCCAACCAGCGATCACGAAGAGACCTGCGTACTTTGAGGCGCTGTTGTGGTCAATCCGGGAGCCGCTGATTGAGCAATTGCCCGAAATCACCATGAGGCCCGACCACAGTTCTTGCGAGGTGTTGTTGGTAATGGTGGTTCCGGAAACGTTGACGTTCGCGCCCCAAAGAAATGGCGCGGAAACTGACGATGCGGAGTTTCCTGTCACCGTGGAATCGATGAGATCAATGTCTTTCGCAATCGCAATAATCGACGCTGAGTTGCCGAGTTCGCTATCTGACTGGTCGGCGGCAGAGTTGTTTGTGACAGTGACTCTTTCGAACGTGGCGGAATTGACGAGACCGTTACCGTTGGCAATGCCGATGAGATATCCGGCGCTTATGGGTCCGCCAACGAGGTAACTGCCGCCGCCGGGCACTTGCGACGCCGAGTCAGTCACCGTGACGTCACGAACAATGAGGTCTCCGGAGAACACAGAGATGGCGCCAAAGTGGATGGGTACGTTGGAGTAGGGAGCGTTGAGTCCGTTGAGGTGCAATCCGCTCACCTCCAAGCGAAAGTCCTCGGCGTAGGGGGTACCAATGAAGTCCGGGTTCTGCAGAAACCCGAATGCTGAGCGGTTGCCTTCGATGGTGAGGGTGTCGGCGCCCGGCCCCCTCACGGTGAGGCTTCCATTGAGTGGGTCGAGTGAACCGCCGAGCACGATCGTTCCCGAAAGTGACGGATCAAACGTGATGGTGTCGGCGTCGAGGTCGATGTTCGCGGCCTGAATCGCTTCGCGCAGGGAGCATTCTCCAGGCCCAGGAGTGGTGCAGTTATCGGGATCGGGAGTAGCCGGGTCGGCCAACGTGTTGACGACAAATGTGGCACCGGCAGCGCCTGCCGATTGGGCAAAGAGCGCCGCGCCGAGCGTTCCGACGCCGGCACCTGCGGCCAGCAACGACCCGCCTGCTGCCAATCGGGTGAGGGGGTGGGTGTTGAACGTATGTCTCGCCATCGTTTGACTTTAGGCGTTACTGGCTCAGCATCCCGGAGTTATCCCGTGAACTTTGGAAGCAGCACTGCTTCCTGTACCTCGTAGGCGCCGATGTCGACGATGTCGACAACTCGAGGTAGGCCGCGCTGGTCAGTGGCGGGCGGGGGCGTGAAGCCAGGCCAGCCTGCGTTCCACGCCGCGCTACCGACAGAGATCGGCACGACCGAAACGGTGTCGCTCACGTACTGAAGCGGAAGCAGTCCAGGGTCAACGCCGAGCTGGGTGCCATAACCAGCGAAGACTGCAGCGTTTGGCCTCTCGATGAGCGAGAACAACGAGAACGCGGGGGTGGCGATATCTTCACCGCCGTTGTCGGCAGCCAAAACGTGTGTGAGCACAAGTTCAACCAGATTCGCTTCGGGGGTTTGCGGTGAGATCGAACTCGCGCAGACGGAAACTGACGAAGCAGTCGATACTGTGCCGCATCCGTCGGTGTAGGTAAGTGCAACGATCCCCTCCGCAGAATTGCCACTGATTGTGGTGTTCGAAATGTCGACTTTCGAATCGTTCGGCACATTGATCATTGGATCAATCCCGGCTGTGGACACGGGTGTCATTCGAGATCCGGAACTGAGGGTCATGCCTGTGCCGGTGTTGTTGGAAACGGTCGAGTTAGAAATTTCCGCCGACCCGAATAGCAAGAGGCCTCCAACTGAGGAGTAGAGACTCGATGAGTCGGGCGGGTCGGTGGCGACGTTGCCTGTGACGGTGACTCGATCAAGCGATGTGTTGAAATCCTTCATAAATCCAGCGATGAATGCGCCGCCGACAAGGGCTGACGTGTTGTCGGAAATTCGAGTGTTGGTGACACTGACCGTGCCGGCGTTTGGCCCGCCGATCGAAGCGACGTATGCGCCTCCAACGATTCCTTCCGGTGCCTGGTTTCCTGAGACGACCGAGTCGGAGATCGCAACGTATGACCCTCCTGCAATAAGGCCGCCACCTATTTCGGTGGCGTTGTTGTTTGAAACGGTGAGCGAGGTGAGGGTGAGCGACTCTCTTGCGAGCGCAAAGATCCCCGCCCCTACATCGGCCTGATTTTCGCTAAACGTTGAATTGGTGACGGTGATGTTGTCGGCGGTAATCCATGCGCCTCCGCCTCCAATTGGTTCACCGTCTGGCCCACCGCCGGGCGTGCTCACTGCGACGTTGTTTGTCATCACCGAGTTTGTAATGACGACATCGCCGGTTCCTGGCTCATTGTTAACTCCGAGACCGCCGCCGAACGCTTGAGCCGAAGTCGGCCTCGCCTGATTGTTCGTGAGCGTGACGTCGTCAAGAGTTAAAGCAGTATCGGTAACTGCGATTGCGCCGCCGCTTGCTTCGCCCGTATTTCTCGTATCGCTGCTGTCAACTGTG
The DNA here is from genome assembly GCA_009703275.1 of Actinomycetota bacterium. Classification (GTDB taxonomy): domain Bacteria; phylum Actinomycetota; class Acidimicrobiia; order Acidimicrobiales; family Acidimicrobilacustridaceae; genus Acidimicrobilacustris. The sequence continues at coordinate 346 of WLGJ01000079.1, read as the reverse complement.
AGGCCACTAATGGTGACGCCGCCGCTTCCAGCTGTTGCGATCGTGAACGCGTGATACAGCTCGTTGCCAGCAATCGTGAGTGCTGCTGAACCTGGCCCACGAATGGTGAGGCTGTCGGTGATGTCGGGAAGATCAGTGATGAGATTGATCATTCCGGTAACGCCGGGAGCGAACTCGATGGTGTCGGCGCCGGCTGCAGCGTTGGCATCGATGATCGCTTGGGAAAGCGAGCCGATTCCGTTGTTGTCGGTGTTGGCAACCGTGAAGGTTGCTGCTCCGGCGGGGGAGGCGAGGAGTACGGCGCCGAGCACTCCGGCACCGCCGCCAAGAGCCAGCATTGAGCCAC
>WLGJ01000078.1 GCA_009703275.1 Actinomycetota bacterium | reverse complement strand
GATTGCTGTCCGAATGCCATGGTCTGAGCCTCGCACGCGCTACTGACACTGGGGGCGATGAGGGAAAACGCAGGTCGCCGCACTAGAGTGACTCTGTCGTTCCAGTTCCGGAGCGGCGCCGCTGAACCGCTTCAGGCCCCAGCACCCCGCAACTTCACCAAGTTTCGGCCGTGCTCACCATCTGGCCCTTGCTTTCTCAGCGGACCTCAGTAGGAGAAAATCCATATGGCGTCACAACGCCCCCGTACCAACCGTTCCTCTTCGGGCGCGCGTCCCCGACCCGGTTCCGATCGTTCCCGCAACGAAAAGCCCCTGGCCGCGCAAAAAGCGCTTCCGACTCTTGATCCCGACAACGGGTTCCTTGCCCTCGGCGTTCCCGACTCCCTCTGTGGTGCGCTTGCCCTTGAAGGCATCACTGATCCGTTCCCCATTCAGGTATCGACCCTTCCCGATTCATTGAAGGGTCGCGACGTTCTTGGCCGCGGTCGTACCGGTTCCGGCAAGACCCTTGCATTCGGTCTTGCTGTGCTTACGCGTCTTTCAATGCTGCAGCTCGATCGTCAGCCGTTCCGTCCGCGTGCGCTCATCCTTGCGCCCACTCGCGAACTCGCGTTGCAGATCGATGCAACTATTTCGCCGCTTGCTCGTCGACTTGGTCTGCGCACCACAACCATCTTCGGTGGTGTTGGTCAGAACCCACAGGTCGACGCACTTCGTAAGGGCGTCGATGTTGTTGTCGCATGCCCGGGTCGTCTTGAAGACCTCATCAGTCAGAACTTCTGCAAACTCGATCGCGTTGAAGTCTGTGTTCTTGATGAAGCCGATCACATGGCCGATCTCGGATTCCTTCCGGGCGTGAAGCGTCTTCTCGATCGCACGCCCGATGACGCACAGCATCTTTTGTTCTCGGCAACGCTCGACAAGGGTGTCGACGTCATTGTCAAGCGCTACATGTCTGATCCGGTCACGCACAGCGTCGATTCAGAACAGTCACCGGTCAACACCATGACCCACCACGTGTTGCACGTAACGAACGACGATCGACTTCCCGTCATCATCGATCTCGCTGCTGCACCTGGTCGCACAATTATTTTCACTCGTACGAAGCATCGCGCCAAGCAACTCACGCGTCAGTTGAACGCACACGGAGTTGTTTCGGTCGAGATGCACGGAAATCTTTCGCAGAATGTCCGCACGCGAAATCTTGCGGCATTCTCCGACGGAACGGCAGCGGCCATGGTCGCTACCGATATCGCAGCGCGTGGCATCCATGTTGATGACATTTCGCTCGTGATCCACGCTGATCCGCCTATGGAGCACAAGGCGTATCTCCACCGTTCTGGACGCACAGCGCGCGCCGGAAACGAAGGAGTTGTTGTCACGCTCGCAACGGAGTCGCAGCGCAAGGACACCGATCAACTCATGCGTAAGGCGGGCATTAAGCCCACCATTACAAAGGTGCGTCCCGATTCACCGCTACTGCAGGAAATTGCTCCCGGTCAGCGACTGAAGAAAAGCGCATCAGAAGTGAAGGCATTGCTCGATGTTCCGGAACCGGCCAACAAACCTGGGGGTCGACCGAATTCGCGTAAACCGCGTTCGGAGACCCCCACGGCCACCGGTCGTCCGCGCCGCAGCAGTTCAGGTCGTGGACGTAGCGGTGCTGGTGCTGGTGGCGGATCGGGTTCAAGCGCCCGTTCAGGTTCGGGTTCCAGCTCGCGATCAGGCTCTGGTGGCGGTTCCCGCTCAGGCGCTGGCTCAAGTTCACGTTCGGGTTCGGGTTCAGGGGGCGGCGGGCGATCCTCGGGTGGCGGCGGATCATCGGCCGGCTCCCGTCAGGGCTCCAGCCGATCTGCCGGTCGACAGGGCGGCCGCGCCCGATAGGCGCGATGATTCGCACATGAATTTTTTCGAAGCGACCATGGCTATTGGCCAAGCCGAGACCCTCGACATCGAAACCGCCGAGCTCCTCATTCGTGTCGAGAACAGTGGCGATGTGCTCTACAACGCACTCGCTGAAAGACTCAACAACGAAGAGGCAGCCGAGTTGCTTCGCAAGAACGGTCGCGAAGAAGTTGGCCACGCTCGCCGAATGATGAAAGTCATTTCGCTGAAGACCGGCACCGAATACGTGCCTTCGGCTGAGGTCCTCGAGAAGTTTGAGGTTGAGCTTCCCGAGTCTCTCGATGCGTCATCGCTACCGATGATCGTTGAAGGTGAACTCCAGGGCGATATCGGATACCAAAAGTGGGCCTCCCACGAGACTGATCCCGAAGTTATTGAACTCCTGCTTCGCAACGGCCGTGAAGAAACCAAGCACGCCGAGCGCATCAAGCAGGCCATTGAAATCTTGGCGGCGGCTGAAGCTGCGCAGTAGCGCAACCATCGGCCACCAACTCGTCGCAGTACCTGCTCTATTTGGGGCAGAATCACATTCCACTTAGGGGAGGACATGACATGGCACTGACCATGATGCGTTTTAATTGCATTCAGCCCGGACTCGAGCCAAATGAGATGGCCGATCGTTACAACGCCATGCTCGACATGGCTCAGGTTCTTGATGAACTTGGTGGCGGCATGGTGACGCTCGAAGAGCATCACGGCGCCGAAAACGGTTGGAGTTCCTCTCCGCTCACAATGGCTGCCGCAATTCTCAGCCGTACCAAGAACGTTTCTGTTTCGATTTCTGCGCTTCTCGTGCCGTTGCATGATCCATTGCGCATCGCGGAAGACATCGCGGTCATTGATCTCATGTCAAAGGGCCGACTCACTGTCATTGGCGGCCTCGGCTATCGCCCGAGCGAATACGAAGCCCACGGCAAGTCCTGGGCCGATCGCGGCAAGATCATGGACGAATGCGTCGACACCATGCTGAAGGCCTGGACAGGCGAACCATTCGAATACCGCGGCACCACCGTGCAGGTCACGCCGCGTCCGTACACACAACCGCACCCGATGTTCCTTCTTGGCGGAACGTCGAAGCCTGCAGCCCGTCGTGCCGCTCGCTTCGGACTTCCCATCATGTGGGCGGCCCCTGTTCCCGAGATCGAAGCTCACTATTACGAAAAGTGCGCTGAATACGGCACGCAGGGTTTTGCCATGGCTCCGCCGGAAGATTTTCACCATGTCTTCTTTGCCGAAGACGTCGATGCTGGTTGGGCCGCCATGGGCGAGCACATCCTTCACGAAGCAACGACGTACTCCTCATGGCAGACCTCGGACATCAAGTCCTCGGCGCACTCACACGCCAAGACTGTTGCCGAACTTCGTGAAGAGGGTCTCTACCAAATCGTTTCGCCAGCCCAAGCAGTTGAAGAGGCCAAGGCCGCAGGCGATTTTGCTGTCTTCGCGATGCACCCCCTCTGTGGTGGCATGCCGATTTCGGAAAGTTGGAAGCAGGTCGACCTGCTTCGCAACGAGATCCTTCCCGCACTGGCCTAGGTGATTCCGGCGGCAGCGATGCCGCCGGAGTTGTACCTTTCAGGAACTGACACGTCGATCCATCGGGGGAAATCATGAGCAAGAACAACTGGGGCCGTTGGGGCGCCGACGACGAGCGCGGTGCGCTCAACCACCTCACTCCTGAGGTCATCAAGGCCGCCGCAGCCGCAATCACCACCGGCAAGGTGTACAGCCTTGGCATCCCGATTCAGGGTCAGGGTGTTCCGTTGCTCGATTACCGCGGAACGCCGATGCGGCTCACGTTGCAGGACGGCACCGACGACGGCATGTTCGCTGTTTACGGAGCTCAGGATGGCACCGGCGCACACGAGGACGTGCTCGTCATGGCCTCGCACACGACCTCACACATGGATGCACTCATTCATGTGTATGAGGATCACAAGCATTACAACGGTGTGCCTTTCAGCGAAATGCGGGCGCTTGGTGGCGCCGCCAAGCTCGGCATCGAAAAGGTCGACAGCTTTGCGGCACGCGCAGTCATTCTCGACATCGTGAAGCTCAAGGGCGCCGACAAGTGGCTCGAACCCGGCACCATGATCATGGCTGCCGATCTTCAGGCTGCAGCCGACGCGCAGGGCACCGAAGTTCGCGCTGGCGACGTTGTCCTTATTCGCACCGGGCATCTCGACATGTGGTGGGCTGGAAACGCTGCAGGTGAGCCCGAAGGTTTCTTGCAGGCCGGTATTGGCTCCGATGCTGCGGCATGGCTTGCCGAGAAAGACGTCACTGCGGTCGGTTCTGACAACGCTGCGGTCGAAGTCATTCCGTTCGACAACAACGACTTCCTCATCGTGCACAAGATGCTTCTCGTGCAGGCGGGTATCTACATGCTTGAGCACCTCGACCTTCGTCAACCATGCGAGGACGGCAACTACGAGGGCGTCATCGCGGTGTCACCGCTCAAGGTCACGGGCGCAACTGGCTCGCCGATCAATCCGGTGTTCATTTCCTAAACGACAGTTTCTGCAACGGGCCCCGGCTTCGGTCGGGGCCCGTTTGCGTTTTGCTCGCTGCGTGGTGAGTCAGAATGAACGCATGGGAATCACGACGGTGTTGTTCGATCTTGACGGAACACTGATCGACAGCAGCCCTGGGATTCGCCGTTGTGTCGATGAATCACTCGCGCATCACGGGTTTCCCGCGATTACCGATGAACAGTTTTCTTCGTTCATAGGCCCCCCGTTAACGACGGGATTCGGATTCGTGGTTTCCGATGAATCGCTGATCGAGTCATTCATCACCGTGTATCGCGAGCACTATGGCGCCGGCGGAATGTACGAGTACTCGATGTACGACGGGATTCCTGAACTCCTTACGCGTTTGAACGACGCGGGATTTCGTCTCGCGGTGGCTACGTCGAAACGCACTGCGTTTGCACGACCGATCATTGATCATGCCGGTATCGCTTCGCAGTTCGAACTAGTGGTGGGCTCAGAACGCGATGGCGCTGGCGCTGAGAAACCAGTGGTGATTCGTTCCGTACTTGAACAACTCACAATCGATGATCCATCAACTGTTGTGATGATCGGTGATCGGGAACACGACGGTTACGGCGCTGCCGCCACCGGTACCGATTTCATCGGCGTTTCTTGGGGTTTCGGAACTGACCTTGAACTCCGAGAAGCAGGCGCACGAGAACTCGTTGCGCACCCTTCCGAAATCGAAGGTCTGCTTACGCCGTATTCGTAACTAGTCGTCGAGTTTCGACCAGGTGCGTGTCGGATAGAGAGAGACGGCAGGCTCGTGCAGCCATTCATCGCGGTAGGCGCGCCGTGTGAGGTAGGCAATGACAGCGGTGTCATCGATTTCGTCACTAACGATGCGTTTGTTGAGTGCTTCCATTCCCTCCTGTCTTGAGGCAGGACGAAATCCAAGTAGCGGCTCAAGCTCTTCGCACTCGATTGCATCGAGTTGGGCCCCAAATCGACGTTTGCGGTCCATGAGCTTTATGAGAATTGCCGCATCACCAGCACGGGACTGCGCAAATGCATCAGAAAGATGGGGCGCAACGTCTTTTTCGAGCGACCAAATCGCAGCATCAGCAAACACATCTTTTTCGCCGGGACCGAAAAGTTCATCTGGCATCGGTGGAATTTCAACAGTGATGCCTGCCGCTTCCGAGAGCGATTCGCATGTGGCGCGATCGCCGAGGTACCGATAACAAAGAAACCATGCCAGCGATTCTCGAGGGTGAGCGTTGACGGAAATTGCATGAATCGGAATCATGCCGCGAACGTTTTGCTGCACTCGGTAGTACTGCGCCGCAAATTTTGTATACGGAATACCTGACACCTCTTGGTAGAGATGAAACAGGCCAGTGAGTCCACCGCTTGGGTTCCAGAACTCGCGTGTGCAGATGTTGCCGAGGTCCTCAAGCGGATCTCCGTAGTGACCCCACTCCAAGTCAATGATCGCACTGACTTCGTTACCGTCGAACATGAAATTCACAGGTCCGGTATCGCCTTGAACAAGCGAGAGACGAGCGATGGTCGAAGGCGCGTTCTGGCGGAGCCAACGAACGCCATAGGTAATGAGTGGGTCGGAGTAGCTAGAAAGAAACGCCGACCACTGCTCAAGCGCAAGATCGACGTCATTGAGCGCCGCTTCCTGTGGAGTCGTCGGCAGATACGGCATCGCATCGTCGAGACCAAGATCGGCAAGGTCGAGCGTGTGGAGGCGGGCAATGACTCGAATGAAGTCCTCCATGACTGCGCGCTGTTGCACGGGATCATCGAGCTTGTCGATATCTGAGCGTCCTCGAACCCGCTCAAAGAGCGTGCAGTTGAGTTCTTGACTGACTCCATAGACCTCAGGAACGGGAATATCGGTCTGCGCAAGCGCTTGGATGATGCGGGTCTCTCGTGTCAGCGAGGTCGATGACTTCGGGCCAGCAGGGGTCCGTTCCAGTCGCAGAAATCCTTTGAGAACCGACCCATCTGGTCGAGTGACATCGACAACCCACGCCTCACGCCTCGCGACATGTCGGTGTAGTGCGGTGATCTCCCCGCCACCGGTTTCAGCAATCCATTCGACCATTCCGTCGGGAAGGTCATGCGTGTGTTCCATCAGGTTCCCCCTTGCGCTCCAAGCAACGTAGTCACCCGACGGGTTTCCTGCCCCGAAGATCGTTTGGTCACGAGCTCGGGGCCTGATGTGAAAGTGTGGCGACCATGTCAAAGCGCACTCGCACTCTTTCTCTACCTGCCCTCGTTGTCATTGTCGGCTCGCTTCTTTTGGCGGCCTGCGGTGGAGGTAGTAGTTCGAAGCCAGCAACACCGACTCCGATGCCCGCTCGATCGGGCACCTATGCGGTGGGCCACGACACCATCTCGATACCCGATCCATCAACGGGAAAGACGATTACCGCCGATCTTTGGTATCCGGCCGCCGACGGAGCGACGGGAACACCTACTCGCTACTCGCTTCTTCCGACTGCGTATTTCGATTCGAAGGTTGCGATCGAAAAGGCACCAATGAATAGTGCGGGTGCTTTCCCGTTTGTTGTCTATTCACACGGCAGTGGCGGCCAAAGTTTCGTCGCATCGTTCCTCACGGAAGACATCGCCAGCCATGGCTATGTCGTGTTGTCCGCAAATCACGATGGCAACACCGCTGCTAATCAACTTCTCGGTACATCAGCTTCACAAGATGTGAATGATTTCCTTCGTCCCAATGTCGTCAAGGCCGAGATCGACTGGGCCCTTGCGCAGTCTTCCGGGAAAGACTCGGCCTATCCGGCACTGAAGGGCGCAATCGACGAAACGCGTATCGGTCTCGTTGGTCACAGCTATGGCGGCTACACAGCGTTGGCGACTGTTGGTGGACACACTGGTCCAGCCGGAACCATTGCGCCCGACCCGCGCATCAAGGCTGTTGTTGGCCAGGCTCCATATACCCGGCGACTTTCTGACGCTGAACTCACTGGTATCAAGATTCCGGTGATGTTGATGGTTGGAACAAAAGACATCACGACGCCGCTGGAACTCGATTCACAGCGTCCGTTCGATTTCATCACCGGTCCTCCCGTAGTGCTTGCCGTGATGACCGACGCTGCCCATCAGTCCTATACCGATGTGTGCATGTACCTCGATGAAATTCCGAAGTTGCCTGCTGCGCCCGCAGCAGTTGCGGCCGCGATCAAGGTGCAAGCAACGGAAGGTTGCGGCCCCGAGTTCATG
>WLGJ01000077.1 GCA_009703275.1 Actinomycetota bacterium | reverse complement strand
GCGTGAGCCACCAGTGGTGCGCGCCGGTTCAAGCAAACCTTTGCGTTCGTAAATGCGCAACGTTTGAGGATGCACACCAGCAAGTTCAGCGGCCACCGAGATGATGTACACCGCTCGCATTTGGGCGTTGGAATCAGACATTGGACTCATGGTCAGACCCCCAAGTAGTCGCGAGGAGCGGCGGGGAACGCTTCGGCCATAGCTTCGAGCGCGTCGCGCTGTTCTTTTGTGATCTTCGTAGGAACATCGACCTGCACCGTGACGAGAAGATCACCAGTGACCTTCTTTGTTGCAACACCGCGACCCTTTACGCGAAAGACCTTTCCGGTTGGAGTACCCGCAGGAATCTTGAGCGTGACGGGATTGCCATCGAGTGTCGGAACAGTGAGCTTTGTGCCCAGTGTTGCTTCGGCAAATGTCACCGGAACATTGATGGTCAGGTTCTTTCCGTCACGTCCAAAGATGTCGTCGCGATCGACATGCACGATCACATAGAGGTCGCCGATTTCCCCGCCGTTTCGACCGGCACCACCGCGCCCCTTCAACTTGATGCGTTGACCCTCGTCAACGCCGGCAGGAATGCGAACCTTGACTTCGCGCGCACGCTTTTCGACACCAGTGGCGCGACAGGTTCCGCATGGGGACGTGATGACAGAACCGGCGCCACCGCATACGGGACACGGAGATGAGAACGAGAACATGCCCTGGTTGTCGTCGGAGACGCCGCTTCCACGACAGTGCTGACACATCGTTGGCGCGGTGCCTGGCTTTGCACCGGAACCGCTACATGTTCCACAGGGCAAATCGCTCGTGAGGTGAAGCGCAGTTTCCATACCGTTGAACGCTTCACGGAATGACATCCGAAGTGTTGCCTCGAGGTCGGCACCGCGTTGCGGTGCGCGACCACGACTTTGGTTCTGGCGACCTCGTCGCCCACCGCCGCCGAACATGCCACCAAGCAAATCGCCAAGATCGGCGCCTTCATAGTTAAAGCCACCGGCACCGGGGTTGAACCCGCCACCGCTGCGACCACCACCGAATCCCATGCCACCCATCGGGCCTTGACGACGAACCTCGTCGTACTCGGCGCGCTTGGTCTCATCGCCAACAACGTCGTAGGCCGCGGAGATTTCCTTGAACTTGTCCTCTGCTGCAGCGTTACCGGGGTTGGCATCGGGATGAAATTCCCGAGCCAACTTCCGGTACGCGCGCGTGATGTCCTTCGGTGGTGCCGTTTCCGACACACCGAGGACCTCGTAGTAGTTCTTGTCGAACCACTCGCGCTGTGGAGCCACTTCCTAACCCTTGACTTTCACCATCGCTGGGCGCAACACCCGGCTTTTCCATTGGTACCCAGTGCGGAGCGTCTCGATCACGATCGGTTCACCACCGTCACCTTCTTCGTGCATCACTGCATCGTGAAGATTCGGATCGAACGGCTCGTTGGCTGGTGTCAATCGCACCAAGCCTTCATTTCCGAGCAGATCGGCGAGCATCTTCGCGATCGGTTCGACATCGGTTGATCCGTGTCCGATCGCGGCTTCGCAAGCATCGAGAACCACGAGCAGTTTCTCGGCCAGATTCTCGTTGGCCCGTTCGCGCAGTTCTTCTTGTTCGCGAGCTACACGCTTGCGGTGATTATCGAACTCGGCCTTGACTCGCAGCATCGTGTCGCGGAACTCGTCGCGTTCAGCAACAAGCGCAGCAACATCAATTTCACCAGTGGCATCGGGTACTTCGAAACCTTGTTCGCCACCGGCTGCGGCTTCAAGCAGTTCGTCGTCAGTCGGAGAGGTCTCTTCCGAGACCTCTCCGTCACCTGACACGGTCACTTGCCTTCGTCGTCGACGATCTCGGCATCGACGACCTCGTCGTCGTTAGGTGCCGAGCTCGTTGTGGCTCCACCAGCAGCTGACTCTTCGGCCGCAGCCTGTTCATACAGCTTCTGGGTGAAGTCCTGGCTTGCAGTCATGAGTGCTTCGGTTGCGACCTTGATGGCTTCACCATCGGTGCCCGCAAGTGCGGTCTTGAGGTCGGCAAGCTTGGACTCGACCGATGCCTTCTCGTCTTCAGAGATCTTGTCGCCCTGATCTTTGAGCAACTTCTCCGTTTGGTAAACGAGCGTGTCGGCGCTGTTGCGAGCGTCGGCTTCTTCGCGACGCTTTGCATCTTCAGCAGCGTGCGCTTCGGCATCTTTCACCATCTGGTTGATCTGATCCTTGCTGAGCGAGGACTGACCGGTGATGGTCATTGACTGTTCCTTGTTGGTCGCACGGTCCTTCGCCGACACATGCACGATGCCGTTTGCATCGATGTCGAAAGTGACTTCGATCTGCGGCACACCACGCGGTGCGGGCGGAAGGTCGACGAGTTGGAACTTGCCGAGCGACTTGTTGAACTGCGCCATTTCGCGCTCGCCCTGGAGCACGTTGATCTCGACCGACGGCTGATTGTCTTCCGCTGTGGTGAACACCTCGGTGCGACGAGTCGGGATGGTGGTGTTGCGCTCGATGAGCTTGGTCATGACCGAACCCTTGGTTTCGATACCAAGAGAAAGCGGTGTGACATCGAGAAGGAGAACGTCCTTCACCTCGCCCTTGAGCACGCCAGCCTGAACGGCTGCGCCGATCGCGACGACCTCATCGGGGTTCACGCCCTTATGCGGATCGTTGCCCGTCATTTCCTTGACGAGATCGACAACAGCCGGCATACGAGTTGAACCACCAACAAGCACGACGTGATCGACATCGCCCTTGGTGAGGCCGGCATCGACAATTGCTTGTTCGAACGGAACACGGCAACGCTCAAGAAGATCAGCGGTGAGTTCCTGGAACTTCGCACGAGTGAGTTGCTCGTCAAGATGCAACGGACCATCGGGCGTTGCAGTAATGAACGGCAGATTGATCTGCGTCTGCTGCACCTGTGACAGTTCGATCTTTGCCTTCTCGGCCGATTCCTTCAGACGCTGGATCGCCATGTTGTCTTTCAACAAGTCGACACCGTGTGCGGTCTTGAATCCGTCGGCAAGCCAGTTGATGATGCGCTCGTCCCAGTCGTCGCCACCAAGGCTGGTGTCGCCGTGGGTCGACTTCACTTCAAACACACCGTCGCCGATTTCGAGAACCGAAACGTCGAACGTGCCGCCACCAAGGTCGAACACGAGGATGGTTTGATCGGTGGTCTCTTTGTCGAGTCCGTATGCAAGTGCTGCAGCTGTCGGCTCGTTGATGATGCGGAGAACCTCAAGGCCAGCAATTTGCCCGGCCTCTTTGGTTGCGGTGCGCTGCGCGTCGTCGAAGTAAGCGGGCACGGTGATGACGGCCTGGGTGACGGTGTCACCGAGGTACGCCTCGGCATCGCGCTTGAGCTTCATGAGCGTGCGAGCGGAGATTTCCTGAGCGGTATAGGCCTTGCCATCAATGTCGATGGTCCAGTTGGTGCCCATATGGCGCTTGACCGAACGAATGGTGCGGTCGGGGTTGGTGATGGACTGACGCTTGGCCACTTCGCCGACGAGGACCTCGCCGTTCTTTGCGAATGCGACCACTGAAGGCGTGGTACGGCTGCCTTCTGCGTTGGGAATGACCACCGGGTCGCCCGCCTCGAGTACCGAGACGACCGAGTTGGTGGTGCCGAGGTCGATACCGACGGCCTTTGGCATGGTGATGCTCCTTCTATCTGTGGTTCTGATGCTGTTTATCGGGGGGATACTTCTCGACTGCCAAGCGGGGCTGAGTGGCCATCGCTAAGAAAGTTGAGCGTGACACTAACAACTTTGATCGGGGCCCTTCCATTCCCAGATTCCAAAGATTTTTGAAATTTCTCTGAAATTCCTTTCGCCGGGGATGACCAAACCGGGTCAAGGCCCCGATCCCGTTAGGGCAGACTGGAACCATGACTTCCACCCTCGTCCTGCTGCGCCACGGTCAGAGCACCTGGAACCTCGAAAATCTCTTCACCGGCTGGTACGACGCTGACCTCACCGATCAGGGCCAGGCCGAGGCCAGCGCCGCTGGGCCAGCGATGGCCGCTGCCGGTGTGGCGCCCACCGTGGTCCATACCTCGATGCAGACCCGAGCCATCCGCACCGCCAATCTCGCCCTCGACGGCATGGACCGCTTGTGGGTTCCGGTCCGTCGTTCGTGGCGCCTCAATGAACGCCATTACGGCGCGCTGCAGGGAATGGACAAGAAGGAGACCACCGAGAAATACGGCAAGGACCAGGTCTTCGAATGGCGTCGTTCCTATGACATCCCACCGCCCAAGCTCGAACTCGATGATCCCCGTCACCCTCGGTTCGACGAGCGCTACGCCTCACTTCCCGCCGATGTCCTCCCTGCCTCGGAATGTCTCGCCGACGTTGTCGACCGCATGCTTCCCTATTGGTACGACGGCATCGTCCCCGATCTGCGAGCCGGTCACACCGTCCTTGTTGTCGCTCACGGCAACAGCCTTCGGGCGCTCATCAAACATCTCGATGCCATCAGCGACGCCGATATCGCCGATGTGAACCTTCCTACCGGCGTGCCCATTCGCTACGAACTCGACGACGCGATGGTGCCAACGAAGCGACTGGCATTGACAGATCGCTATCTCGGCGACGCCGAGGCGGCGAAGGCAGCTGCAGAAGCAGTGGCCCGTCAGGCCGGCTGAACCATCTGCAATTCGCCGGCTTCTAAGAGGTAGCCGCGCGAACGAACGGTTCGGATCGCCAGTCCCAAGGGGCTAATTCGGCGGCGCAAACGGAGCATGTGCACATCAAGCGCGTTACGACCCGGCGCGCCCGTGGGCCATCCAGTTCGAGAAAGATTGTCTCGACTCACCACGGCGCCGAACCGGTCGAGCAATGCCGACATGAGCCGGGCTTCAAGCGGAGGCAGCGACACCCAGCCGGCTCCAACCCGGAGTACTCCGTCGGGGTCGAGAGCTGGGGTCTCGGAGTTGTGGACCATCGATCGGGAAGCAATCGCTCGGCAGCGCGCATCGATGTCGTCTTGACTCGCCGGCAACCGGATCCAATCCTCAAGGCAATCGGCGGCCTCAGGCGCAGGCGTGTCGGCATCGACCAGCAACAGACGAGATGCCCCCCTAGCCGCAAGGGCTTGGCGACGGTCTTCTTCCATTGGCCAACGGAGCAGGGCGACATCCACGAACGCCACCGTACGGATCGCCTGTTTCCCAAGTGTTTCGTAGTCATGAAGGGTCGGTGGCCGAATGGACGAGCAGAGCGCCGGGCTTCTCCCTATGCTTCGGCTCATGGCACGCGACGCATGGCTCGATCATCTGGCTCAGGTTCCGCTCTTCGCAGAGTGCGACAAGCGCCAGCTTCAGCAGGTGGCAGCAGCAGCGGTGGAGGTCTCCATCGAGGCAGGAAAGGTTCTGGTGCGCGAAGGCGAGCCAGGCCACGAATGCTTCGTGATCGTCACCGGCTCCGCCACCGTGACCCGCGATGGTGCAACTGTGGCCAACCTCGGCCCTGGTGCCGTTGTCGGCGAACTTGCTCCCCTGACCGGCGGCGTCCGCACCGCAACGGTCACGGCCGACTCCGCCATGGAGGTCCTCGTGATCGCCCAGCGTGAGTTCAACGGCCTCATTGAAGAGGTACCTGGCTTTGCCGTGCAGTTGCTGCGCAACCTTGCAGCACGCATGACCGACGAATCCTGAACCCCTCGTCACCCCTCGCACCGCCCGCTGGTGAGGTTTCGCGCCCATAGGCGCGAGTAGGTTTGCGACCGTATGGAACGCAAACGGATCAAAGGCCCACATCTCGTTCTCGTCATCGGTCTCGCCTTCGCGACCGTGACCGCCCTTTCGGGCATCGCATCGGCGGTGTTCCAGCAACATGACGACTCGCCAGTAACGCGCGAGGTCTTCGGAGGCATCCCGTCCTCGCTGAAGATTGCCTTCTATGTCATGACCTCGATCCTGCTCGTCTACGGAGCAGTGCTGTTCGGTCAGCGCGTCAAGAACTGGACCCGCGGCAAGCCCGACGACCGCCGCACAACAAAGAAGAACGTCAAGCGTCGCCTCGGCGATTTCCGCGCCGGCGTCTACATGCAGACCCTGCTGCGCGATCCCGCCGCAGGCATCATGCACTCTCTCATCTACTTCTCGTTCCTAGTGTTGCTTGCCGTCACCACAGTTCTTGAGATCAACCACCAGGTCCCCGAGGCCTGGAAGTTCCTGAATGGCAACGTCTACATGGCGTACTCGTTCATCGGTGATCTCGCCGGGCTTTGCCTGTTTGTCGGCGTGATGTGGGCGATCATTCGTCGCTACGTCCAGCGTCCGTATCGCATCCGCATCAAGTCCAAGCCCGAACACGCCGTCATCCTCGGCGTCTTTCTCGCCATCACTGTTACCGGTTTCGGAACCGAAGCATGGCGCATCGCTGAGATGGGAATGCCGTCATTTGAAAGATGGTCGTTTGTTGGTTGGCCCCTCGCCAAGCTCATCGAGAACAGTTCCAATCTCGCCGGCGGACATCAGGTGTGGTGGATTCTCCACGTTCTGACATTCTTCGCATTCCTCGTGATCCTTCCGGTCACGATGCTTCGACACATGTTCACCTCACCGCTGAACATGTACCTGAAGGATCGCGAGCGCCCCAAGGGTGCGATGAAGCCGATGCCGAACCTCATGGAAACCGAACTCGAATCGTTCGGTGCATCCACCATCGAGGACTTCACCTGGAAGCAATTGCTCGACCTCGACGCCTGCACCATGTGCGGGCGTTGCACATCAGTGTGTCCTGCGCATGCAACAGGCAAGTCGCTTGATCCTCGCGAAATCGTTCTCAAGTCGGGCGAAGTTATGGCCGCAACGGGAACACCGCAGGTGTCGCCACCACTTGGTGTTGTTGCCGACATCACCATCTCTGCCAATTCTCTCTTCGAGCGAGTCACGCCCGAAGAGGTCTGGGCCTGCACCTCGTGCAAGGCATGCGACGAAATCTGCCCAGTCAACATTGAGATTCTCGACAAGATCCTCGACATGCGTCGTTACTTGTCGCTCATGGAATCCAACTTCCCGACCGAGCTCGGCAACGCGTATCGCTCAATGGAGAACTCCGGAAACCCATGGGGCATGAGCCAAGCCGACCGCGGTGATTGGGCCGAGAAGTTCGAAGGCATCGAGATCCTCGATGGTTCAAGCCCGCTCGAAGCCGAATACCTCTACTGGGTCGGTTGTGCAGGTTCGTTCGACGACAAGAACAAGAAGGTCACCCAAGCAATGGCGCAGCTACTGCAGCGTTCGGGTATTTCCTTCTCGATTCTTGGCCCATCGGAATTGTGCACAGGCGATCCCGCACGTCGCTCGGGCAACGAATACATCTTCCAGATGCTCGCAATGCAGAACATCGAAACGCTCAACGGAATGGGCGTGAAGAAGATCATCACGCAGTGTCCGCATTGCTTCAACACCCTTGCCAACGAGTACCCACAAATGGGTGGCAACTACGAAGTTGTGCATCACAGCCAGTTCCTCGAGTTCCTCATCGACAGCGGCAAGCTCGATTTGTCGAAGGCCAAACTCGAAGAGCGCGTTGTGTACCACGACTCGTGTTACCTCGGTCGTCACAACGACGTCTACATGGCACCACGCAACGTCATCGGTTCACTCGGTGGCATTGAAATCGTTGAAGCCAGCCGTAACGGCACCAAGGGAATGTGCTGTGGTGCTGGTGG
>WLGJ01000076.1 GCA_009703275.1 Actinomycetota bacterium | reverse complement strand
GTGAACGATCGCAAGACGTTTCGTTGCACGAGTAAGCGCGACATACAACGCACGGTTTCCTTGTGCTTGTTCGGCAACGATCAGTGACGGCTCAACCACGATCACGGCATCGACTTCAAGGCCCTTCACAAGACCGACCTCGACGACCGTGACGCGATGTTCAAGACCATGTCGAGTCGCGCGGCCGAACGCGATTCCTGCCGCCTCGAGCCCATCACACACTTCATCAATAATTGATGATGCACACACGACTGCGACCTGACCGGGATCAACCGCAGCGCGTTCAACTCGAGCCACTGCAGCAACTGTTTCCGCCAGACAGCCTGGCTCCGCTCGCTGGATCAGTGGCTCGGCTCCGTCTTCACGAACAGAACGCGGCGGACGTAGATCGGGAGCAGCCCACCGCAGCACTCGTGCAGCGAGTTTCATGATTGGCGCAGGAAGGCGATAACCGAGCGTGAGTTCGTTTCGGCGGGGTTCACGCTTGGCCGGCAGGAGCGAAAGGATTTCGTCCCAGGA
This sequence comes from Actinomycetota bacterium, assembly GCA_009703275.1. Taxonomy (GTDB): domain Bacteria; phylum Actinomycetota; class Acidimicrobiia; order Acidimicrobiales; family Acidimicrobilacustridaceae; genus Acidimicrobilacustris. The sequence goes on along the minus strand of WLGJ01000076.1, from coordinate 7,170 downwards.
TTCGTGCGCCCACTGGCCAGTGGCCTGAGCGATGTCACCCACAACAGTCATCGAACCATTCAGCGAGCGGCGCTCAAGCATGCGCAATTGCATCGGCGAGAGATCCTGCGCCTCATCGACCACGATGTGGCCGTAGGTGCGAATTTCGTCGTCATCATTTGCTTCGCCCTGGCGGCGACGGCGGGGCTTCGGCCCAAGTAATGAGCGGGCCTCATCAAGCAATGGAGCGTCGTCGTGTGTCCAGTCGATCTCGCCAACCGTTTCGGAACGCTCGCGATAAAGCGACTGCCATTCGGCCTCTGACAACAACGTTCCCGCAGCATTCCGCAATAACCCGCGCGCACCGTAAAGGTCGTGGAGGAACTGCGCTGGAGTGAGAGTCGGCCACATCCATTCAAGCGCTTCGCGAATAGCGGGATCGCGACGCAGGCGTTCACGAACTTCAGATGCAGCAATTTCGCCTCGGCCGGAAAGTGCGAGTTCGGCATAGAGCTCGTTTTCAACGTACTTACGCGCCGGATTGTGACGGCGATACCGCCGACGAGCATCGGAAATGATCTGCGCGCTTCTTGAGCGCGAGACCGTAAGACGTTGAAGTCCGTAACCAATGACCAAATCTGAACGCAATGGGCGTTGACGATCACGAACAGCACGTGAAAGGTACGACACCATTCGCGGATCGCCCTTTACCCGAGATGTGAGGCCGACGTCGTAATGACGAATGCTCACGTCGGGAACAAGATCAGCAAGCACAGCGAGTTCAACGCCGGCTTCACCTAGCGATGGAAGTACTTGTTCGATGTAGCCAAGGAACAAACGGTTTGGACCAATGACAAGGACGCCTTGTCCTTCGAGTGGGAATCGATGCGTGTAGAGCAAGTACGCAGCGCGATGCAGCGCGACCACGGTCTTGCCCGTTCCCGGCCCACCCTGCACAACAAGGACTCCCGGAAGCGGGGCGCGAATGATTTCGTCCTGCTCGCCTTGAATCGTTGCGACGATGTCGCCGAGACGACCCGTGCGAGCCGTTTCCAATGCCGTGAACAAGGCACCTTGACCGCGAACAACCTCGCCAGTTTCAATTTCACCGACGGGCATTCCCAAGCTCGCCAAGGTTGCCCCGAAGAGTTCATCTTCGACACCCAACAACCGACGGCCGCGAGTTGCGAAATGACGACGACGCGCCAACCCCATCGGTTGCCGGCCGGTTGCTCGGTAGAACGGTTCGGCGACTGGCGCGCGCCAGTCGACAATGACCGGATCCTGCGCCGAATCGCTGACCGCAATGCGTCCGATGTAGAAGCTCTCCATAAGGTCATCAGGGGATTCGGCTTCTCGATCGATACGACCGAAACACAGCGCCGCATCGCCCAGTTGGAGTTGGGTCAGACGGTTGTAAACGGTTTCGTGGATCACCTCGCGCTCAAAGCGCGCCTGCTCGGTGCCACCTCGACCAACCTCGACCATGGACGTCAGGCGCGATGCGGCCTTCCGCGACTCTTCGAGACACGCATAGGCGTGATCGATGTAGGCCTGTTCGGCGTCGAGATCGGGGTGTGGGGCCATGGGTTTGGTCTGAGAAGTGAGGGTCCTTCTTCGAACCGCTGGAAATCTCCAGCGGGGCTCAGAAGGGGGTTCTTCACTTTAGCGGTCCCCCGCCAATTGACCTCAGGCCGCCGGATTCTCCCTCACGAGGCCTTGTCGGTAGCGTGGCCCCGTGACCGATGCAGCCACCTCCCCCCTCCCGCCCTTCCTGCGCGCCTGCCGCGGCATACCCGGCGGTCCTGGCGATCGAGTGCCGGTGTGGTTTATGCGCCAGGCTGGCCGATCGCTTCCCGAATATCGATCCATCCGCGGCTCGGGCAGCATCCTCGATGCAATCGCCGATCCAGAGCTTTCCGCCGAGATCACGATGCAGCCAGTACGGCGTTACGACGTCGACGCCGCCATTCTTTATTCCGACATCGTCGTTCCCGTTGCGGCGATCGGTTTCGGTGTCGATGTTGCCCCTGGCATTGGACCAGTCGTTGAGCAGCCCTTCACTCGCGCCGCCGATCTTGAACGACTGCGGCCGCTCGACCCCGAGGCCGACACGCCCTATGTGCTTGAAACTGTGCGCATCCTCGCTCGTGAACTTCCCGTTCCGTTGATTGGTTTCGCCGGCGCACCGTTCACCGTTGCGAGCTATCTGATCGAAGGTCAACCGTCGCGCACCTACACGCGAACCAAAGCCCTCATGTACGGCGATACAAACCTTTGGCACAAGTTGATGGAACGACTTTCCGATCTCGCGATTATCTCATTGCGTTCGCAGATTGAGAACGGTGCAGTTGCATTGCAGATCTTCGATTCATGGGCCGGGACCTTGAGTGCGCCCGACTACGAGAAATTCGTTCTTCCCCACAGCCAACGAGTGTTTGCAGAGGTTGCCGACCTCAACGTGCCCCGAATTCATTTCGGTGTTGGAACGGGCGAGTTGCTCGGCCTCATGGCGAAGGCTGGCGCCGATGTCGTCGGTGTCGATTGGCGAGTTCCACTTGATGTCGCTCGAACACGCGTGCCGGCAAACATTGCGCTTCAAGGAAACCTTGATCCTGCGCTTGCGTTTGCGCCGTGGGATGTTGTTGCGGAAGCGACTCGCGACGTTCTTCGCCGCAATGGCGGAAACCCTGCACATATCTTCAACCTTGGTCACGGCGTCATGCCCGAAACAGACCCAACCGTTCTTGAGCGCGTCGTCGAACTTGTTCATAACGAAGGTCGCTGCGATGGAGTTGCATCATGAGTGCTGAACGAAAAATTGGTCTCGTCGTAATGGCCTACGGAACGCCACGAACGACCGAAGACATTGAGCCGTACTACACACATATCCGTCGCGGCCGCGCACCCGAGCCGCAACAACTCGCCGATCTCATCTCTCGTTACGACGCCATCGGCGGTATCTCACCACTCGCCAGTCTCACCGAGGCACAACGCGCGGCGCTTGAGTCCGCTCTTGAGTCACGCATGCCCGGTGCATGGAACGTGGTGCTCGGACAGAAGCACGCCACTCCATTCATCGAAGATGGTGTTACTGAACTCGCCGATGCTGGCGTCACCGAAGCCGTTGGCCTGGTGCTCGCTCCGCATTTTTCGGGCTTCAGCGTGGGCGAATACCAGCGCCGCGCTGCCGAAGCAGGTACTGAGCGTGGACTCACAATGCACGGCATCAACAACTGGCACCTCGAGCAGGCCTATCTCGATTTCCTGACTACTGCAGTTCGCGATGCACTCGTTGAACTACCTGAGCGCACGACAGTGCTGTTCACCGCCCATTCGCTTCCAGAGCGTGTGTTGGAAAATGATCCGTACCCCGACGAACTCGCAGCAAGCGCCACATATGTCGCCGAACAACTCGGGCTGAAGAGTTGGTCACTCGGTTGGCAAAGCGCGGGCCGCACGCCCGAACCATGGCGCGGTCCCGACATTCTCGAGGAACTTCAACGCATCGCCGCTGAAGGATCAGCTGATGGTGTGCTGGTGTGCGCACAAGGCTTCACCGCTGACCATCTCGAAGTTCTGTACGACCTCGACATCGAAGCCGCAAAGGTCGCGAGTGACCTCGGTCTTGCATTTGGGCGCACCCGTTCGCTGAATGCCGACGAAGTCGTCATGAACGCACTCGCCGATCTCGTCGTCGCTCAGGTTCAATGACAAACCGTCGACGTGTCGTCGTTATCGGAGCCGGCATCACCGGTCTGACTGCGGCATTCACGTTGGCAACACAACGACCCGATCTCGACGTCGTTGTTCTTGAGGCCAGCGAACGCGTTGGCGGCAAAATTCTCACCACGCCATTCGCGGGCCGGCCTGTCGATTGCGGGGCCGACGCGTTTCTCGCGCGCGTTCCTGAAGCACTTGATCTGTGTCGCGAACTCGGCCTCGACACAATCCTCACTTCGCCTTCTCAGAAGTCGGCCTACGTTTGGGTCAACGGCGGCCTCAACCGATTGCCTGCCGGTCTTGTCCTTGGCGTTCCCACCGACCTTGATGCACTCGCTGCTTCTGGAATCGTGAGTTCAGAAGGAATTGCGCGCGCGGCACAGGACCTCACTCGAACTGAATGGATCGACAGTGCAAATGGCTCTGATCCAAACGGAATCGATGATCAATCGGTTGGCGAACTCATTCGCGCTCGTCTTGGCGATGAAGTCCATGAGAAGTTGGTGTCACCTCTTCTCTCTGGCGTAAACGCAGGCGATGCCGACTACCTCAGCCTCGCGGCCGGTGCTGCGCAGATCGCCGTAGCTGCTCGTAAGTCCCCCAGCCTCATCACTGCACTGCGTGAGCAAACAACCGCTGCACAGCATCACCCCGACGCGCCGGTCTTCCACGGCATCCCGGTAGGCACACAGACACTCACCGATCTGATTCTCGCCCGACTCACACAGGTCGACGTTCCGGTGCATCTTTCATGCCCGGTTTCTTCCATTGCGCCCAACGGCAGCGGTTGGACAGTGACAACCCCGCTCGGCGCTATCGCCGCCGACGAGATCATCCTTGCGACACCAGCGCAACCGACCGCACGCCTCCTCGATTCAATCGCCCCCGAAACCGCTGACGATCTCGCATCGGTTGAGTACGCGTCCGCCGCCATGGTCAGTCTCGCCGTTTCGAAGAAATCTCTCGGCGTTCCGCTCGATGCCAGTGGTTTCCTCGTGGCCCAGACCGATCCGCTGCCCACGCTCACCGCGTGTTCTTGGGCATCGGCCAAATGGGCCCACCTCGACGATCCCGAGGTCGCCATCCTGCGCATCTCTGCCGGCAAGCACGGCGATACCCACGCGCTCGATCTTGACGATTCATCGCTCGTCGAAGCACTTGGCGTCGACCTCAACACCACGATGGGAATCACTGCTCCGCCGATTGAATCCCGAGTGACTCGCTGGATTGACGCTCTTCCGCAGTACCGACCCGGCCATCCCGCCCGCGTCGCAGCATGGCGCGCCGGGGTGAGCGACGAAGCTCCCGGCATCCACCTCGCCGGTGCCGCCTATGACGGCCTCGGCCTTCCCGCGTGCATCCGTCAGGGCCGCCAGGCCGCTGCCGACATCGCCTGAGCTCCCGTTCTGCACCTCTAACCCGACCCATTCACGATCGCCGATCGTCAAATGAGGTCGATTTCATGAGGTTTGTGACACAAAATTCCATGGGTATTTCCCCTGTTCAGGGGCCTATTGCTGCAGAAATGTTGCGGCTGCGTTGCGAGACTGCGATCAAACCGCAACACTTTCGTAACAATGAGCACGAACCCCCTTGGCCGGATCCGCCTCGTTCATTCCCTGACCCTCGTCCCCGTCATGGTGGTCGCCCTCCTCACGCTCGGACTCTGGGTTGTTCCAAGTTCGACCTCTGCGCTGCCCGCAACTTCGTCAGTCGCTGAGGTCTCCATCCTCCCCACGCTCACGAGTACCACGCTCAGTTCAACCGGGCCCATTCCCGAAAGCGGTCCGGCACTGACTGCCGCTGTGTGGCGAATGGCGATCGGCCAAGCGGTTGTTGACGCAGGCGAAACCAAGCTTGGCGCTCCGTATGTGTATTCCGCTGGCGGCCCCTATGCCTTCGATTGTTCCGGGTTCACTCGCTGGGCCTGGATGCAGCTTGGCGTTGAACTCCCCCACAACTCCGGCGCCCAATGGGCTGGCGTCGAACGAATTTCCCTCGATCAACTCGAACCCGGCGACCTCGTCTTCAACTGGGGCTTCCGTGGCGGCCAGCCAGACCATGTCGGGCTCTACGTTGGCGACGGCATGATGATTCACTCACCGAACAGCTCAGGTGTGGTGCGCTATGACTCCATCAACTGGTGGACTGGCGCAACAACTGCAGCTGGAAGGGTTCGATGACCAACACATTGCGAAGCATTCGCCGAGGGCCAACAACGCCCGAACGCCTGCTCGTACTCATTCCCGGTTATGGCGATACGCCCGAGCCGTTCCTTGATCGTGCGTCGATGTTCGATCCCAACGAGCAATGGCTAGTCGTTGTCGTCGAGCCACAAACTCCTAGCGAGCGCGGCCCTTACTGGTACAACGTCGATGAAAACGGTCCTGACCCTGATGCTCTTGCGTCAGCGCTTGCCGGCATTGATTCGTTGTGTGCCGCGCTTCTCACTGAAACGGGCCTCAGCGAGGACGAGCTCATCATCGCTGGGTTTTCTCAAGGTGGCGCACTTGCACTCGCCCACCTAGTCGATCCCACATCTACGGTGACTCCACGCGCCGTTGCCGCACTCGCGTCCTACCTTCCGAGTCGCGATCAACAACTGATTGACCTTTCTCGCGCGTCGCAACGACCCATCCTCTTCGCCCATGGTGAGGACGATGAACTCGTTGAGCCCATCAGAGGTCGTTCAGCATCAAAGGCACTCCATCGTGCCGATGCACTCGTCAGTTGGGTCGAGGTGAGCGGCGGGCACCGCTTCGACACGCCCCTCGCCGATGAGTTGGCAGCCTGGCTTGATGCGATTTCCCGGGGAGAACTCCCGCACGCTCCCCCGATCTGACCAATCCCCTGATGGCGGTAAGGATGAAGGCCTCGCAACGAGAACGGACTTTTGATGACGACCGATTCCGCCGGTGACACCGCAGCGCAGCAACCGAAGACCGACATCTACGCGCGCATCATGCGATTTGCGCCGCTCTACGTCATCGTCTTCTGCATCGGCGTTCTCGTTCTTGTCGCGTTTATTCGACCCTTCAAGTCCCCAGAACCCACGCTCTTGTTTCGGTCTGAACTTGTAGGCGCGGCAAACGATCCAACCGGTGCGTATTTCCTCCTCCAAAATGCTGGCGGTTCTGACACCTTGCTTGGCGCCTCTACGCCTGCGGCCGCTTCGGTGGTACTGCAGATCATCGACCCCACCACAACCACGAGCACTCCTGATTCCGCCGCGATAGGCGGGACGTACATGACGGTGGAACGAATCGACATTCCTGGATTCACCGATATGAAGTTCATCCCTGGTGGAAATCAACTTCTTCTTCGCGGACTCACTTCCCCGCTGGTCATCGGCGAGAAGATTCCGATCACTCTGCAATTCGAGCGAGCCGGCGCCATCACCATCCAGGCAGAGGTGCAGCCCTATACGGTCATCGCTGACCGCGTCCTGCCGCCACGGCTGAAACTTCC
>WLGJ01000075.1 GCA_009703275.1 Actinomycetota bacterium | reverse complement strand
GTTGCCATCGGATTCTCGGCGTTCGTCGCGGTAGGCGAGAGAGGTTTCGTAGCGGTGGTGCCCGTCGGCGATCACGATCGGCGCCGAGCCGATTGCCGAGCGGATTGCATCGATGCGAGCGGTATCGGTGATTCGCCACACCGAATGAGTCACCCCGTCGGCTTCGAACCGACACAGCGGCGCTTCAGTGCTCTCGAGGAGCGCGGTGAGGCCTCGGGCGGGGGAGAGACCCCAGACTGCGGAAAGGTTGGATCGGGTGGATCGCAGAAGATCGAGTCGGTCGCTTTTGGCCTTCGGAGTGGTGAACTCGTGCGGAAGAATGTCGCCTTCGCCCGGCCGGGTGAGTTCCATCGCTCCGATGACTCCAGTGGTGTGCCTGATAACGCCGTTCTCGTCGGGGGCATCCATTCGGTACACCGTGAACGAGGGTTGAGAGTCGTCGACAAGCACGCCTTCAGAGCGCCACTGTGTGAACTGTTGGGCGGCATCGCCGTAGGGGTCGTTGCCCTCGATGGGTAGATCAATGCGAACAACATTGGTCGGAGCGCTGGCAACAAGGGCAGCCCGATCGCTTGGGCTGATCACGTCATAGGGGGGAGCCGTTACGAGAGCGGCATCAAGCGTTGCGGTGTCGTAGCGAATACCGATGAATGGTTCGAAGCGTGGCACTGAGTAGTACTAGCAGACGCGCAAAGGTGAGTGACGCGAACGAATTTGGTCGGTCGTCACGATTCGATTGAAGAGGTGGGAGACTCTCGCAATGGCATGGGCCCTTGATCTCGATGGAGTCGTGTGGTTAGAGGATGAGCCCATCGCTGGAGCCGCCGAAGCCATCGCCGCATTGCGCGATGTCGGAGAGCATGTCGGATTCGTCACGAACTTCTCTTTCGGTCGGCGCGACGACATCGCTGCCAAACTTGAGCGCCATGGCATTGATGCATCGAATGGCGTGATCACCTCGGCGATGGCCGCAGCCGCAATGGTTCCGAGCGGTTCTCGGGCCCTTGTCTGCGCTGGGCCTGGGGTTGTCGACGAGTTGCAGCGCCGCGATGTGGAAACCATCGATGCGAGTGATCCGACCGCACTGGGTACGAACGTTGATGTCGTGGTGGTGGGCTATCACCCAACTTTCGATTATCAGCGAATGACTGCTGCCTCCACCGCTGTTCGTAAAGGCGCTCGTTTACTCGGCACGAACGATGACTCCACTTATCCCACCGCTGCGGGGCCTGTGCCCGGAGGCGGGGCATTGCTCGCATCGATTGCGGTTGCGTCTGGTGTCACTCCGGAGATCGCGGGCAAGCCTCATCAGCCCATCGCCGACATGGTTCACGAGTTGCTTGGTGCCGATGGAATCATGGTTGGGGATCGGCCTGATACCGATGGACGATTCGCGCTCACCCTTGGATGGCGGTTTGCGCTGGTGCTTACGGGCGTTACCTCGCAAGCAGATCTCCCTGTCGAACCCCAACCCGATCTCGTGGCCGACTCTCTCCACGCGTTGGTCTCTGAGGCCCTATCGGGCCGTGAGCTCGATAAGTAGCGTCACCGACAATGGGTGCCCGTCGTCGACTCGATACCGAATTAGTGCGTCGTGGTTTGGCTCCATCGCGCGAGCGCGCTCAGGCCGACATTGCTGCCGGTCGCGTCACTGTCGGAGGGGCTCCAGCAACAAAGGCCTCACGTATGGTCGACGCTTCCGAGGCGGTTCTGGTGCACGGTCCGCCTCCGAAGTTTGTGAGTCGAGCCGGAGCAAAGCTTGAAGGCGCAGTCGAACACTTTGCATTGCAAGACATTGTTGCTGGTGCTCGAGTTCTTGATGCCGGCGCCTCTACGGGCGGTTTCACCGACTGCGTGCTGCAGTACGGCGCTTCTGAGGTCGTTGCGGTTGATGTCGGCCACAACCAACTCCACGAGAAATTGGAAAACGACCCCCGAGTCCATTCGATTGAACGAACCAATCTTCGAACAGTCGATCCGGCGCAACTTGGTCCAGTTGTGGATCTCGTCGTTGGCGATTTGTCCTTTATCTCTTTGTCGCTTGTGCTCGACACCCTCGGCGCTGCAGCGGCTCCAGGGGCGGTCTACGTCCTGCTCGTGAAGCCTCAGTTCGAGGCTGGTCGCACCGAAGTGAGCAAGGGCAAAGGCATCATCGACAACCCACTCATCTGGCGGCGGGTGCTGTCTGAGGTATCGGCTGCGCTTCTGGAGCGGAATGCGGCCATCATGGGGGTCATGGTTTCGCCCATCACAGGTTCTGACGGAAACGTGGAGTTCATTCTCCTGGGCCGCTTCGCCGGGTCCGTCGACCCGATTGCTGGCCACTCCTCTCTTGATCGCTCATCGCTTGACGCGACATTCGACCTTGTCACCGGATGCCTCGAAGTCGTTGCACTGCCCGGCGGAGAAGACTGATCATGGCTGCGTTCGCATTTGTGGTGCATCCCCTTCGCGAGGAAGCGGCATCAGTCGCGCTCGACACCATTGCTTGGCTCATCAACGACGGCCACCGTGTTGTGCTCCCGGTCGAAGACGCCGCACTTCTCGGTCGCTCTGATCTCGGAGTCTCTGATGCCGAACTCGTGCAAGGCCTCGACCTTGCCGTCAGCCTCGGCGGCGACGGAACGATGCTTCGAACTGTCGCACTCGTCGCTCGTCATGAAGTTCCGGTGCTGGGTGTAAATCTCGGAACGCTCGGTTACCTCACCGACATCGAACCCGACGGACTGCGTCCTGCGCTTGAGCGGGTTCTCGCGGGTGAGCATCTCATCGAAGAACGAATGCTTCTCGATATTGAAATCGATGCACCCTCGGGTGGAGCAACAGAAACCGCAGTTCTCGCTCTCAACGAAGCAGTTCTTGAAAAGACTGCAGCGGGGCACACCATCCGTCTCGATGTTGCGCTCGATGGCGCGTACTTCACGCCTTACGCGGCAGATGGTCTTATCGTCGCAACGGCAACCGGTTCAACGGCGTATGCCTTTTCTGCGCGGGGACCAATTGTCGAGCCAACGCATCGTGCGTTACTGCTCACTCCGGTGTCACCGCACATGTTGTTTGATCGAACCCTTATTCTCGATGACGATTCCGATGTTTGTCTCACCGTTTCAGGAAACCGCGAGGCGGCGTTAGTCGTCGATGGTCGACACTTGGGCGACCTCCAACCAGGCGACATCGTTCGTTGTCGTGCGTCTAACCATGTCGCCCGCCTTGTACTTTCCGGACCTCGCGATTTCCACGCCATCCTCAAGGCCAAGTTCGGTCTGTCCGATCGATAGTCAAGGGTCGACCCAATGCTGAGCGAACTTCGAGTCTGCAATCTCGGTGTGATCGAAGAACTCTCGCTCGTGTTTACCCCGGGTATGACCGCGGTGACAGGCGAGACCGGAGCAGGCAAAACGCTTGTCGTCACCGCCATCGAATTATTGGTGGGCGGGAAGGCCGAGACCTCCATGGTTCGTCCCGGTGCTGATGAAGCGGTTGTTGAAGGTCGCTTTGATCTTGGCGATCGTGATTGCATTGTCCGACGAGTTGTGCCAGCCAAAGGTCGGTCTCGTGGCTACATCGACGGCAGCCTCGCAACGATCGCCGAGCTGTCAGAGGTGGGGAGCACCCTCGTCGATCTCCACGGCCAACACGACCATCAGTCATTGCTCACTGGTTCCGTGCAACGCCAGGCCCTCGATCGGTTCGGCGGGGTAGATCTTCAACCCTTGCGCCTCGCTCGTCAGCGGGTCATTGACCTCGAGGCGCAGCGTTCCTCGTTGGGTGGCGATCCCCGCGACCGTGCACGCGAAATCGATCTTCTTCGGTTTCAAGTCGAGGAACTGGTGGCCGCCGACCTTGACGATCCCGACGAAGATGCAAACCTACGAACGGAAGCGGAATTGCTCGCAGATGCGGGCGGGTATCGAGAAGCAGCAGTTCTTGCCCTCGATGCGCTGAGTGCCGACGGTGGAGCGACCGACGCGATTGGTCGTGCGGTAGCCGGACTCGGCGATCGAGCGCTCTTTGCAGCGGTGGTTACACGGCTTCGAGACGCGCAGGCCGAAATCGACGACCTTGCCCGTGAACTGCGATCCACTGCCGAAGGCATTGAAAGCGACCCAGAGAAACTTGCTTCCATCGGCGATCGTCGCAAGCTCCTGCAAGATTTGCGCCGTAAATATGGAGAGACCTTGGAAGAGGTCATTTCCTGGAGAGACGACGCCAATCGCCGGTTGGTGGAACTCGAAGGTCACGATGAACTTGCAGCCGCGCTCGATGCTGAGATTCTCATCGCCCGTTCTGCTCTCAACGACGCAGAAGCGGTTGTTTCCGAGGCACGTTGTCTCGCCGCACCGGCCTTAGCTGTCGCAGTTCAGGCCCATCTTCCCGATCTGGCTCTTCCGAAAGCCCGACTCGAGGTTGAGGTTGCTGGCGTTGCCGGACGCGATGTCACATTCCGGTTTGCGGCCAATCCCGGCATGGAGCTCCAACCATTGGCCAAAGTGGCATCGGGCGGAGAACTCGCTCGAGCAATGTTGGCCTTGCGGCTCGTACTCACCGAAGGTCCACCGGTGTTGGTGTTCGACGAGGTTGATGCGGGAATTGGTGGAGCAGCGGCAGTCGCTGTGGGGCGCTCGCTTGCGGCGCTTGGGGTTGACCATCAGGTACTCGTCGTTACCCATCTCGCACAGGTCGCGAGTTGGGCTGATGCCCATGTGGTTGTTGACAAGGTTGCAACCGATTCGACAACGACGACGAAGATCGCTGTGGTCAATGGCGAGCAACGAGTCGCAGAGCTCGCTCGAATGCTGTCGGGAACACCGGAATCGGCAACGGCCCAGCAGCATGCTCGTGAGTTGCTCGAAAGCACCCAATCTTGAGTCGCTGGTCGGTTCCGGTCTGACGTCACCGAGTAATCCGCGCCGAGGCACTCAGAACGGGGCTACGCTGCAATCCCGACGTGTTGACTACCGCCGGGAGGCCCCTCCAATGACCAAGCACATCTTCGTCACAGGGGGTGTGGCCTCTTCGTTGGGAAAGGGCATCACAGCATCGTCGCTCGGCCGTTTGTTGAAGAGCCGTGGCCTCAGAGTCACGATGCAGAAACTTGATCCGTACCTCAACGTTGATCCCGGCACGATGAATCCCTTCGAACACGGCGAAGTCTTCGTGACAGACGACGGTGGCGAAACCGACCTCGATCTTGGGCACTACGAACGATTTATCGATGAGCCGTTAAGCCGCGATTCAAACGCCACAACTGGCTCGATTTACTCAGCCGTAATCGCCGCAGAGCGCCGTGGCGATTACTTGGGTAAGACCGTCCAGGTCATTCCGCATATCACTGACGAGATCAAGCGCCGCATCACTCGCTTGGCCGACGAATCGGTCGATGTTGTCATCACCGAAATCGGTGGAACCGTCGGCGATATCGAGATCCTCCCGTTTCTCGAGGCCATTCGGCAGTTCCGGCTCGATGTCGGTCGCGAGAACGTTTGCTATGTGCACGTGACCTTGGTGCCGTTCATCGGACCGTCGGGCGAGCAAAAGACCAAGCCGACTCAGCACTCAGTCACGGAACTGCGAAGCCGCGGCATTCAGCCCGACATCATTGTTTGCCGAAGCGAAGCGGCACTTTCTCCCGACCTCAAGCGCAAGATTTCGAACCTGTGCGACGTTCCCGTTGAAGCAGTGGTCAATGCTGCTGATGCACGAAACCTTTATGAGGTTCCGCTCATCATGCATGAAGAAGGCCTTGACGAGTACGTCTGCAAGATGTTCGGGTTCACCGACCGCGAGATCGATTTGTCGGAATGGGAGATCCTCGTTGACCGCGTCGAAAACTCAAACATTCCGGTTCGCATCGGAATCATTGGTAAGTACGTTGCGCTCCCTGACGCATATCTGTCAGTGGTTGAATCGCTGAAACACGGTGGCTTCTTTCACGCAGCCGACGTTTCGATTGAATGGGTTCAAGCCGAAGACGTCGAAGCGATGACGGCCGACGGACGACTGGGCGAACTCGACGGCATCGTTATTCCTGGTGGCTTCGGCGAGCGCGGAGTTGAAGGAAAGATCGCCGCTGCTCAGTACGCGAGAGAGAACGACCTTCCCTGCCTTGGTCTTTGTCTTGGCATGCAGGTCATGACCATTGAATACGCCCGCAATGTCCTTGGCATGACTGGTGCGCATTCGAGCGAGTTCGATCCGCAGACTCCGTTCGCCGTCATTGATCTGATGGAGACTCAGCGAGACGTCACTGACATGGGTGGAACCATGCGGTTGGGTGCCTATGTTGCCCAACTTCAACCGGGCTCACGCGTTGCTGAAATCTACGAATCCGAAGTGGTCTCAGAACGGCATCGTCACCGCTACGAATTCAACTCCAAGTTCCGAAACCGTTTCGATGAATCAGACTTTGTTTGCTCAGGAACCTCACCCGACGGTCGCCTCGTTGAGTTCATTGAACTCAAGAATCATCCTTATTGGATCGGCACTCAGGCACACCCTGAATTCAAGAGTCGGCCAGAACGTCCTGCACCGTTGTTCCGCGAGTTCATCGCTGCTGCATTGTCACGGTCCGATGGTCGCAACCCGCATCTTCCCGAATTCGATTCTGAGTCGTTGCCAGCGTGAGCGAGCAGTTCCGCAAGGTCGACGAAGTCGTCCTGCACAGCGGTTACATCTTCGATCTTGTTCGGGCTGACTTCGTCTCGCCCGAAGGGGAATCGTTCAGTCGCGACATCGTGCGTCATCCGGGCGCGGTGTCGGTAGTGCCTGTCGATGACGATGGCCGCGTGATCATGGTCCGCCAGTATCGCCCTTCTCTTGATCAATACATTCTCGAAATTCCTGCGGGCAAACGCGATGTGGCCGACGAACCTCCCGCAGAAACGGCCCAGCGCGAACTTGGCGAAGAGATCGGGATGCGAGCAGGAACGCTGGAACTATTAGGCACGTTTGCCAACGCACCTGGCTTTAGTGACGAACTCTCATGGGTCTACCTGGGTCGTAACCTTGAATCGGTACCGCGCGATGTTCAAGGGATCGAGGAGTCGCATATGACGATCGAGCGATTTACGTTCGAAGAGTCGTTCGCAATGATTTCCGATGGTTCACTCATCGATACGAAAACGGTGATTGGTCTCTATCTGGCGGCGACGCTGGTTGGCGGTGGCTGAGCTCCCTGAAGATTGGGAACTTCCTCTTGACGTCGAGGAGTTTCTGACATGGTTGACGGCCGAGCGCGGTCGTTCGGCCAACACGCTTGCTGCGTATCGTCGAGATCTCACCGCGTATTGCCATTGGCTCTCTGAAACAGGACGAACGCTCGATGCAGTTCGAGCAGCAGACCTCGATGCCTACGTTGGGGTTCTTCGAGAGCGAGGACTGGCGCCGTCGTCTGTGAAACGAGCGACAGTAGCGGTTCGGTCGCTGCACCGATTCCGATCCGACGAAGGGCTCTCGGCGATCGATCCATCGGCGGGAATTGAGACACCACGGGTTCCTGCGGGACTTCCAAAGGCGTTGACCGAGGCTGAGGTGACCGCACTGCTGGATCAGGTGGAAGGCGATACAGCGATCGCGCGGCGTGACAGGGCAATCCTTGAGGTGCTCTACGGAACGGGCGCGCGTATCTCAGAAGTTTGTGCCTTGAGTCTTGGTGACGTTGACCTCGATGCTGGATTGCTTCGACTCTTCGGAAAAGGTTCGAAAGAACGCGTCGTTCCGATTGGACGCTGGGCGCGCGT
>WLGJ01000074.1 GCA_009703275.1 Actinomycetota bacterium | reverse complement strand
TGTCCTCAGGTCTCCGCGTGAGGGTCACGAGTAGCGGGAGCAGCGCCAAGCCATACGCATCAGGCGAGAATGAATCAGGGTCCAAGCGGTAGCGAGCAGCAAGTCCTTCAAGTAGGGCGCTGAAAATGACTTGCATCGTGGGCTCATCGATTGGCTCGCGTAGCTTCCTTCCCCAACGTTCGAGGCTGGTCAGAAACGGCGCGTACTGAGCAACTTCTGCGTTTCGGTAGAGGTCCTTGAGGATCGCAGCTATTGCTGGATCGTCTGCTTTTGACAGGAATGCCATTCGGAGCCCGAACGATTCGTCATTGACCGCGGCCTCAAAGTGGGCCCGGCAACTCTCAACAATTGCTTGTGGAAGGTCTGTGACCCCCGATTTGGGTCGGACGTCGACGGGAAGATTCGCCACGATCGACGGGTAATTCATGGTGTCGAGGTCAACAAGGTGTGTGACGAGGTCAGCGACATATTCCTCAGTCGAGGGCCAATAGGCATAGAACGTCGAACGGGTGACGTTGGCGACTGCTGCTATCCGAGCGACGGTGAACCCGTTGACCAGAACTGACGACGTGTGGTCAGCCCAAATGGCAATGCCGGCGTCCAAGATCTTGGATCTGGTCGCAGAATGTCGCTCGTTCAGTTTCGTCACCAAGACACCCACCCCAACTGGTTGAACTAGACACCAATGTCTAGTTCAACACACATCGCTGTTCATTGACGTATGGCGTGATGGTTGGAAATCTAGGTCCAGAGAACGGGATCCGACCTTCGCCGCTGCGTGAATCGGTCTAAGCGGGCAGGCGAGTAATGGCGGGAAGAAGAGCAGAGGGCACGGATGGGCCAGCGCCAGGGCTAGGCGCACGCCAGTCGATTGCAGCCTCGGGTCCCTTTGCACACCAGGCCCACACTGCGTTCTGGGCGGGAGACTTCACCGCCCTCGACGAGTTGCTCTCCACCGCACTGGCGCTCGTCGGGCCCGGTCCTTGGCCTGATGAAATCGCAGCCCAAGTCGTCTTTCAGCGTTCACTCGGTGGAGTTCTTGCGTCGTTGCGCGGGAACCGTGACGATGCCGAAAGGGACTTCTTCGACGCCCTCGCTCTCAGTGGCGACCAACCGGTCGATGAGGCTCGGGTCATCGCGTACTCACTGCGCGCAGCGTTCGCGAGCGACGGTGAGCCGGAACGAGCGTTGGATGATGTTGGGCGGGCTCGCCAACTTTCCTCGGCGGTCGGCAATAGCGAACTAGCCGCAGTTGCATCGATTGGAGAAGGTTGGGCGCTTAGCGAGTTAGGCCAGCTTGAGGAAGCGGCTAGCGTGCTTCAGGACGCAACGGAAAACTTGCCCGACAGCCTCGGTCGTTCGGTTGCACAATTGCGACTGGCGGAAGTCGAGTTGATGATGGGTGATCGCGCGTCGGCCCGTTCATCAGTGGACACCGCACGCGAGGCCTTCCTCAAGGCTGAAGCGCGCTACTGGGGAGCTCGCGCAGTGCTTCTCACCGGGGCGATCGACCGAGACCGCGGCGGGCGTTGGCTCAAAATGGCCCGAGAACTCGCTCTTCCTGATCCGGCCTATGAACGGCTCTTTCTGCCCGAAGGCATGCTTTCGATTGATCTGTCGGCAAAGAGCGCAGTGCGACGCGATGGAGTGCCAGTCGTGTTTCTGACTCGTCACGCCGAAGCAGCGGTGCGACTGCTCGCGATGTCGGCACCCGAGGGAATGAGCATTCAACGAATTGCTGACATCTTCTGGCCAGGTGTGCCGCCCGATCGCCAACGCGCTCGTCTGCGCACATTGCTTTGGCAAGCACGAAACTCGTTGGGCGCCGATGCGTGGCGCCTACAACGACAGCATGATCTCGTCGCGCTCGATACAAGTGGTGTGGATGTTCACGGTTCGATTACCGCAACGGCCATAGCCGAAGAGTTTTCATCCCGCCGTTCGCCGTCTCGCTAGGAGACGTACTGATCACACGTCGTCGGGGTCGTACTCGCCACGCTCGTAACGGCGGCGGCGGTTGATCTGCGCGGCAAAGGCCACAACGCAGACCACGGCAAGGATGGCGAAGATCGCGACGAGGATCATGTCCCCAGCCTAGGCGCAGTCATCATCAGGTAATGATCATGGTCGTAACGAACGCCCGATGATCTCTTTCATGATTTCGGTGGTGCCGCCGTAAATGGTTTGAATGCGTGTGTCGAGATAGGCCCGGGCGATCGGATACTCGAGCATGTAGCCGTACCCGCCGTGGAGTTGCACGCAGGAATCAACAACGCGCTTTTGCAATTCGGTCGTCCACCATTTCGCCATCGCCGCTTCTTCTGCGGTGAGTTCCTTGGCGTTCAGCGCCTCGATGCAGCGATCGAGAAAGACCTCAGCGATTTCGATTTCGGTTGCGCACTCGGCGAGAACGAACCGAGAGTTCTGGAATGCGGCGATGGGTTGACCAAAAGCGGTTCGATCATGGGTGTAGGCAAGTGTCCAGCGCAGAGCTTGACGAGCGGCGGCAACAGCACCGACAGCGATCGAGAGCCGCTCTTGTGGAAGGTTCTCGACCAGGTGCAGGAATCCCATTCCTTCGCTGCCTAAGAGGTTGGCGACTGGAACTCGTGCATCGGTGAAAAAGAGTTCAGCGGTGTCTTGAGCGTGGAGCCCCACCTTTTCAAGATTTCGACCGCGCTCAAATCCGGGAGTGTCGCGTTCGATCACGAGGAGGCTCATGCCCTTATGTCGCTCTTTGGGATCGGTCTTCACCGCAACGATGACGAGATCTGCGTTGATCCCGTTGGTGATGAACGTCTTCGCTCCGTTCACGATGTAGTCGTCGCCATCGCGGATTGCCGATGTCGACATTGATGCAAGGTCAGAACCAATGCCGGGTTCGGTCATAGCGATTGCCGTGATGAGATTGCCTGCGCAGATGCCGGGCAGCCATCGCTGTTTTTGTTCATCAGTCGTCAGTGAAAGGAAGTAAGGGAGACACACGTCGTTGTGGAGTGTGATGCCGATTCCGGCCGGTGCTGCGCCGGCATAGGCAAATTCTTCACTGATGATTGCGTTGTAACAGAAGTCCTCAACTCCGCCGCCGCCGAATTGCTCTGGTGCGTCGATGCCCAGAAAGCCGGCGCCACCAGCCGCGGTGAAGAGGTCTCGGTCGACAATGCCGTCGCGATCCCACCGTTCGAAATTGGGCGTTACCTCACGCTCGATGAACGTGCGGACCGATTGTCGAAACAGTTCGTGGTCTTCGGTGAAGATGGATCTACGCATGCGCAGAGCGTATGCGTTTGTGGCGAAATCTGTTGGGCTGATCCGCAAGTTTGCGGTCGGACCTGTGTACGATCAGGAGCGAACACGGGAGTCCGGGAGGCCGGGCTGAGAGGGAAGAGCCGATCTCTTCCGACCGTTGCACCTGATCCGGGTCATGCCGGCGAAGGAAGTTTTCGGTTCACACATTGGTTGTGCTCGTTCGTGTCGCTCCCTTTTAGGCGCCTGACATGTCTGAACTCGTTGACACAACACCATGCGCCGCAATCATCATCATCGGCGGGGTGCGCCCGGATGTGAGTTTGGCGGCGGCACTTGAGTCTGAAGGCGCTCTCGTTATCGCTGCGGACTCCGGGGCAGTCCATGCGAAGGCGGCGGGACTCACTATTGACATCGCTGTTGGAGACTTCGATTCCATTCCACAGACGCTTCTCCAGGAGCTCGAATCGGCAGGAGTGAAGATCGAGCGACATCCCGTCGTGAAGGATGCAACTGATCTCGAACTCGCGATTGATGTGGCAATCAGACAAGGCGCTGATGTCATTACGATCGTCGGCGGGCACGGTGGTCGGGTGGACCAGTCGTTTGCGAACGCGTTCGTGATCTCCTCGCCGACCTACTCGCATGTTTCGATGCACGCGATCCTCGATTCCGCCCTTGTGTCAGTCGTGCACGGCGGGGGAGGGGTCACATTTGTCGGTGATCCCGGTGATGTCGTCACGATCCTCCCGCTCCACGGTGACGCTGTAGGCGTGCGGACAGAAGGGCTCGAGTATCCGCTTCGGGGAGAACGATTGCCTGCGGGCACCACACGTGGCGTGAGCAACGTCCTCCTCAACCACGAGGCAACGGTGTCAATCGAGGAGGGCACCGTGCTTGTCGTCCGCCCTAGTCCAGAACTTTCATGACTGAAGATGGAGAAATGAAATGAGAAGATTGATTGCTGCGGGCCTTCTTGCTCTGACTGTTTTAGGAGGCGCGTGTGCCTCCGAGAAATCCGAAACTTCTTCGTCGGTTTCACCGGTGCTTGTGGACGGATCGCTTCCGCGTTTCGAAAATTCAGTCACGTTGAGAGTGATGACCCATGACTCGTTTGCGGTCTCGCAATCTGTCCTCGATGAGTTTGAGTCGGCGACAAACGTCAGGGTCGAGTTGGTCTCATCGGGAGACGCGGTTGCGATGACAAATGCCGCGATTCTCACCGTGGGCAATCCTGTTGCTGATGTCATCTTTGGTTTCGATGAAAACCTTCTCGGGTCAGTTCTTCGTAGCGATCTCCTTCAGCAGTACCGCCCTGAGCGTCTGGAGAATGTTGACCCAGCCTTTGTGATTGATGAATCCGGAATGGCAACACCGATTGATCACGGGAACGTTTGTGTGAACTTTGATCGTGGAGCATTTTTGGCCTCCGGAACGCCGATTCCTTCCACATTCGAGGAGCTTGTTGATCCTTCAGTGAAGAATGATTTCGTCGTTGAAGACCCTTCGACATCAACTCCCGGTCTGGCCTTCATGCTCGCAACCATTGCCAAATTCGGCGGCGGCGATGACGCGACCGACGGAGCTGCATGGCTCAACTACTGGAAGCAACTGAAAGCGAATGGTCTGAGCGTCGTCGACAGCTGGGAAACCGCGTATTACGCCAACTTTTCTGGTGGGAGCGGTAAGGGTGATCGTCCGCTCGTCGTGAGCTATGCGTCGAGTCCGCCCGCAGAGGTATCCGACACGAGCCTCCCCGTAGACCAATCGCCGACCGGAGTTGTGACCCAAACCTGTTACCGCCAGACGGAATTCGCCGGAATCCTCAGAGGGGCCTCCCAGCCGCAGGCGGCCGCGGCGTTTATCGAATTCATGCTTGGTGGTTCGTTTCAAGCTGATGTTCCTGGACAGATGTACGTCTACCCAGTGGTGACGAGCACACCCTTGCCAGACACATTCGCGAAATACACAGCGCCAGTTGATGCTCCGCTGGCGTTGCCCTATTCGGATGTGGCGGCCAATAGGGAGCGGTGGATATCTCAGTGGTCCGCACTCTTCCGCTAGCCGATTCGAGGGCCAACTCGAGTTCCCGCAGATTCCTTTGGTGGCGAATTCTGGCGGCTGCTCCACCGCTGCTCTTCCTTGCGGTGTTCTTTGCTTGGCCCGTTGTCGCGATCCTCCTTCGGGGACTCCGACCCGACGGGGTATGGGACTTCTCAGCCTTCGGTGAGGTTGTCGCTGATCCGACGATGCGAAGAGTCCTGTGGTTCACGATCTGGGAGTCGATTGCCTCGACGGTCCTTTGCGTGCTTTTCGCACTGCCGGGAGCCGCACTATTCGCTCGGTACAGGTTCCGGGGCAAGAGGCTGCTGTGGTCTGCGCTTCTCGTTCCCTTTGTGCTCCCGACTGTTGTTGTCGCAGTTTCTTTGCTCGGGGTCATCGGCAGTGGTGGACTCACTGGAGTCAATCTCAGTGGGACGGTGTGGGCGATTCTGATCGCTCATGTGTTTTTCAACTACGCCGTGGTGGTCCGTACCGTTGGTTCGACATGGTCAACGATTGATCCCCGACTTGAAGAGTCGGCTCAAGCGCTAGGCGCTCGACCTTGGCGGGTGTTCGCAGAGGTGACATGGCCACTCATCCGATCATCCGTCGCTGCCGCATCGTCAATCGTCTTCCTCTTCAGTTTCACCTCATTCGGGATCGTGTTGATCCTTGGCGGCAGTACTCATCGCACGCTTGAGGTTGAGATTTACGATCAAACGGCAAAGTTCCTTCATCTTGATATCGCTGCAGTACTTGCGCTTCTCCAGTTGCTTGTCGTCGTCATGATCCTTGTGTGGTTCGGGCGATCACAGCGTCGTCGTTCGGTTTTGTTCGATCAGCGTTCCGCAACCGAAACCGAAAAACCTGCCGGAACTCCACGACAGCGTTGGTTCATTCGGTCGAATATCGCGTTCATTGCGGTGCTTTTTGGGACCCCACTGGCCGTTCTTGTTGTGCGCTCGTTCGCTACTCCGGAGGGGTGGGGTTTCGGTTTCTATCGCGCACTTACCAACAGTCGGGGAGGGTCAACGTCCTTCGTGCCCCCAATCGACGCGATAGGAAACTCGCTGTTGTTCGCATCCATTGCGACTGCCATTGCGCTCGTTCTCGGTCTCTGCGCAGCCTGGGCAATCGTTGGTGACGGTTCCGCTCATTCCGAGACGCGCTTCAGCCGCTGGACCGATACTGCGCTGATGATTCCGCTCGGCACCTCGGCTGTCACGGTGGGCTTTGGATTTCTGATTGTTTTCGACGAGCCGCCACTCAATCTTCGATCTTCGCTCTGGTTGATTCCGATTGCGCACGCAGTCGTCGCGCTTCCGTTTGTCGTGCGGTTGCTGGTTCCTGCGCTGCGATCAATCGATCCGCGTCTGCGAGAAGCGGCTGCGACGCTCGGAGCTTCTCCTCGCCGGGTGTGGTTGAGTGTTGAAGTGCCGATCGTTGGGCGAGCGCTCGCTGCTGCAGCAGGTTTCGCGTTTGCTGTCTCACTTGGTGAATTCGGAGCAACGGCTTTTCTGGTTCGTCCCGACCGGCCGACCATGCCAATTGCGATCTATCGGGCGTTGGGCCGACCAGGGGAGTACAACTTTGGGCAAGCTATGGCGATGTCGACAATCCTGATGCTGCTCACAGTTGTCGTCATGCTCCTAATCGACCGCTTTCGTCCTGCCAGTGTTTCGGAGTTCTGAGATGAGTAACTCCTACCTTGTGCTGAATCATGTGAGTGCTCGCCATGGCCGAAACGATGACGAAACCCTTCACGACATTTCTCTTGATGTCACTGCAGGCGAGGTCATCGGCGTACTCGGTTCATCTGGTTCGGGGAAGACCACACTGTTGCGCGTTATTGCGGGGCTTCATGTTGCCTCGGAGGGCTCGGTCGTTCTCGACGGCATCGACATAACGACGACCCCCACTCACTTGAGGGGCGTTGGTTTGATGTTTCAAGAGCACGCACTCTTCCCGCATCTCACCGTTTCGGACAACGTGGCCTTTGGGCTGCGGATGGCGAAAGTCTCAAATCCCGATCGTTCCATCCGAGTGGCCGAAGTCCTCGAACTTGTTGGTCTCGCTGGTTTCGGATCGCGTGACGTCTCCTCGTTATCTGGGGGAGAGCGACAGCGTGTCGCCCTCGCTCGAACGCTTGCGCCATCGCCTCGGCTTCTTCTGCTCGACGAACCTATGGGTTCGCTTGATCGGATCCTGCGAGATCGTCTGGTGTCGGAACTTCGGGAACTCATCGTCGACCTTGGCCTCACGGCTCTTTATGTCACGCACGACCGATCAGAGGCCTTCGCATTGGCCGATCGCATCGCTGTCCTCGATGAGGGCGCAGTTGTACAGATCGACACGCCCGCAGCTCTCGACGCGTGTCCCACCACCGAGCACGTTGCCCGATTGCTTGGTCACCGGTAATCGTTGCTCTTAGGACACAATGGGCCCATGGATCTGACCGCAACCCTTGATGCCTCGTGTTCGCTCGAGCAATTGCGGAATTGGGTCGGCGACCTTTCTCGCTATCCCGATTGGCTCACGATCGTTCCGCGGGCAGAGCTCGAAGAGGGCAGCGAGCCCAACGCGTGGGCAGTGGAACTTCGAGCGAAGGTCGGACCAATCGCC
>WLGJ01000073.1 GCA_009703275.1 Actinomycetota bacterium | reverse complement strand
ATTGCTTTGAGAGCGCGGGCGCGAATCTCAGCTTTCTGTTCCTCAGGCAGGTAGCCCTGGATCTCATTAAGGAATAAGCCGAGCGGGCGAATCGGTCCTCGGATCCACGACGCATCGCCGGTCATATGAACCATCGACAAGACGAGTGTTGGGATGCTGACGTCGGCCAGCATCGCCTCGACTTTCGCATCATCATCGGTGATTGTCAGTCCGACATGCGGATTGCCTTCGTAGATTCCGTTCACGAGTTCCCCCAGTAGGCCGTCGCCCGACGATAGGTCCGGTTCGGCCCTGCGTGGAAACGCCCGGGGTCGCTGCCCATTACTGTTGGGCCAGCGCAGTCGCCCAAATCGCGGCTCGGAACCTTATGGGGGAACCATGGCAGATCTCGTGATTCGAAACGGACTCATCGTTGACGGAACCGGCTCCCCCGGCGTCGTGGGCGACATCTCGATCACCGATGGCGTTCTCACCCAAGTGGGCGGAACCGTCGCCGAGACCGGTGCAGAGGAGATCGACGCAACGGGTCGCATCGTGACCCCCGGATTTGTCGATGTGCACTCGCACTATGACGGTCAGGTCTTCTTTGACAACGCGCTCACCCCTAGCAACGGGCACGGGGTCACCACTGTCGTGCTTGGCCTTTGCGGCGTTGGTTTTGCACCGGCTCGCCCAACTGATCACGAAATGCTCATCACCACAATGGAATCGGTCGAAGACATCCCGGGCGATGTACTGCGAGTAGGCCTTCCTTGGACATGGGAATCGTTCCCCGAGTTCCTCAATGCGGTCGAAGCAAACAACTACGCGATGAACGTTGCTGCTCAGATCGGTCACATCCCTGTTCGCTCCTATGTGATGGGTGAACGTGCAATCGCCAATGAACCGGCAACTCCCGACGACATCGCCGCCATGTCAGCAATTGTTCGCGAAGCAGTCGATGCTGGTGCCGTCGGGTTCTCAACCTCACGAGTCCTTGCCCACCGCACAGCAGCGGGAGATCCCGTTCCGGGAACCTTCGCCGCCGAAGACGAACTGTTTGGTATCGCCGGAGCAATGGCCGATACGGGACGACGAGTGGTCTTCCAGCTTGCGCAGGCTGGCATCGACGGTTTCGAGCCTGAATCCTCAGTTGCCGAGGTCGAGTGGATGCAACGCCTTTCCGCTGAGACGGGCCTTCCTGTTTCGTTCCTCATTCTTCAGACCGACGGTGCACCCGACCTGTGGCGTCAGCTCATGAACTCATGCGTTGAAGCCGAGGCCATGGGAGCGCATCTTCGCCCGCAGGTTGCGAACCGCCCATTCGGCATGCTGCTCGGTCTTCCCGTGCGACACCCGTTCATGAAGCGCAAGACGTTCCGTCGCGTCTACGACGAAACCTCCTCGTTTGAAGAGTTGCGCGTGCGCCTTGCTGATCCCGAGATTCGCTCTGCGATCCTTTCCGAGGAAGACACCGAGTTTTCGGGAGACTCCTACGAGGGCATGGGCCTCATCGCTACCTACAAACCAGACATGGTGTACCCACTTGGCGATGACCTGGACTACGAGCCACTTGAATCCGATTCACTCGCAGCCCGAGCCGCTGCTTCCGGTGTCGCCCCTCTCGAACTGTTCTACGACCTGATGCTGGAACGTGACGGCGGAACGATGTTCCTCGTTCCGATGTTCAACTACGCGAACACGAATCAGGACGACATCCTCGAGATGCTCAATCATCCGGCGGCCCTTATCGGTCTCGGCGACGGTGGTGCGCATCTCTCCACCATCTGTGATGCATCGATGCCTACCTATCAGCTCTCACACTGGGTAAAGGGCCGCGAGCGCGGACCACGACTGCAACTCGAAGCTGCGATCAAGATGCAGACACACGACACGGCCGAGTTCTACGGCTTCGCCGACCGAGGCACTCTTGAAGTTGGCAAGCGAGCCGATCTCAACGTGATCGATCTCGAACGCCTCGCACTCACGATGCCACGAGCAGTGAACGATCTTCCCGGAGGCGCGACCCGCCTCCTGCAGGATGCCGTTGGCTACGACGCCACCATCGTGAACGGCGTGATCACTCGTCGCAACGACACTGACACCGGCGCACGTCCCGGGCACCTCATTCGCGGCTCACGCTGACCAAAGCCTCGGTGTCATCAGGCGCATGTGTTGATGGTGGCGCCTGGATCAAGCACTTGATATGCCTCGGCAGTCTCCGCTGCGAGAGTGGCTGTGAGGGCACTGGCGTCGGGGGCTCCGTCCTTGAGCGCCTTCTCTGCAGCGGCTTTCGCCTTCTTCATCCGAAGCGCAGCGGCCGGGTCTTCAGTTCGGAGATCGGTCTCAAGTTTGTGAAGCGCGTTGTGCGGGCTTCCATTGAACGTGTCTAGTGCCGTATCGGGGTCAGTTACGGCCTGTTTGGAAGCGAGACAGAGATCGTCGACCACGATCTGAGGTGCCGAAATGACGCTGTGCCGTTGAGTGTTCCACACCACGAAGCCGACGATCGCGAGCGTAACGACAGCGCAGCAAATAAGTCCATAGACAAAGAACGCGGATCGCTTGGTCGGGTTTTCGGTCATGGGGTCCTCCGTGGCGTCAATGCGCCGGTTGTAGTGCACGAGCCAGTAGAGAGTGATGACGGCGATGGCGATGAATCCGACGAGGCCAAGTGGGCCGGCTTCGGAATGAGCGAAAGGCACCGGACGATGCTCACGCTGGGTGAACTGTTCGGGCAGACCCGACGGCAATTGGGCCCCCGGTGAACGTCCGGCTGTTATCGAAACGTTTGGTCGCCGAGGCTGCACCCCGGGCGGCAAACACTGAACCGAGCGCGCCGACGAAGAGCGGAATATGGGACAACTCATCGACCAAACCAACATTTCCAAAAGCCACCTCAATCACACTGATACCCACAGTGATTACGGCAGCCAGAACTGCAACCGGCATGAGGCCAGCTGCGAGTCGTGCCGGTCGCCACGCAGCGAAGGCGAAGCCAGCGATCAGGGCAATTAGGAGGGCTTCGGCCTGACGGCCATCGACCGAACCGAGATGTGAGTGCCCGAAGAGGCCCAGCCCTTCGAGCACGAGTACTAAAGCACCTGACATCGCTGCGACAGTGAGCATCATCCGTCCGACTCGCTCATCACGGCCAACCGAAGTAGAGAGAACCATCGACGCAACTGCGGAACTGACCGAGTCTGGCGCGTCAGGAGCGCGAAAGCGAACCTGACGAGTAATCAGGTCTGAAGTGGCGGACCACATCGCGCACGCAACGCACGATTCAAGGTGTTTCTCGCCACTGGGGTTCCCTCGAGCCTCGCCGTCACGCTGAGCCGAGAGCCACTCGCGTGTCGAAAGACACGGGTCAGTACTGGGGTTCATTCGCATGCCTCCTCATCGATAACTGCCTCATCGCAATTCCACGCGGAGACAAGTGCAGCTTTCGCCCTAAAAACTCGTGAGCGGATTGTTCCGACCGGGCAGTCCATAGAGACCGCAGCGTCCGCGTAACTAAAGCCGAGCATTTGTGTCAGGACGAAGGCTTGACGAGAGTCTGACGGGAGAGCCTCGATAAGTTCGGCCAGATCGACCGCACCCGTGTGGTCGCGAACCGCCATCGTCACTGGCTCTGCGGGAACAGGCGATCGCTTCATCTGCCGGAGAGTCTCCCCGACACTGCGCCGGGCCAACACAATGAACCACACCCGAACAGGAGCGTCTCCACGGAAACGGCTGATCGCGGTCGTCGCCCGCAGAAACGTTTCCTGAGTGGCTTCGTCAGCCAGTTCGCCGCTCCCCGTCAGTGACCAGCAGTATCGCCAAACGTCGTTGCGGAGGGCTAAGCAAAGTTGGGAGAACGCGTCGGCGTCCCCGCGTGCAGCCAGGCGCGCCAGTTCGTCGGCGTGTTTATTCGCAAACGATCGTCGACCATCAGGGTCTTGGCGCGAAGTACGTCGTCTCATTGTGAAAGGAGTGGGTACAGACGCCCGAAAAGTTCCCTTGTTCTCAGGGAACTTTTTTGTCCCCACATCTCACCCTATGACACATGCGAGCAAATTCGAGATCCCCCCGACACCCGCGAACGCCATTTGCGATCGCTGCACTTGCGGCCCTCGTGGTCATCGCGGCAGCGGCCTGCGGCTCCTCCACCACCAAAACGAGCAGCCGCAGTGAAGGGGCCCCGCTCAAGGTTGCGGCCTCTATCCCACCAATTCAGAACCTCGTCGCAACAGTAGGCGGCGATCGAGTTGAGGTCATCAGCGTCGTGCCCGCTGGCGTGGACGGGCACACCTACGAGCCGACATCGGCTGATGTGCGAGCGCTTGCAGACGTCTCGATTCTCTTCCTGCCCGATTTCGAACTCAATCCCAAGGTCACCGAGCTCGCTGGCGAGAATCTTGCCGACGACGCAAAGATCGTTGACCTCAATGCCCTCACCGTCCCGGAGGATGATCTGCTCTTCGTCGATTCCCACAGTCACGGTGACGGAGTCGCTCACGGCCACCAGCGCAACGTCCACACATGGACCAACCCGGTCTTTGTCGTTCCGATGATCGATGAGATCGCCAATGCACTCATTGCCGCCGATCCCGACGGGGCCGAAACCTACGAAGCGAATCGCGATGCACTCAAAGCGGAGATCGCAGAATTTGAAGTCGCCGCGCGCACAGCACTCGACACCGTCCCCGAAGCGAACCGCACACTCGTCGTATACCACGACTCATGGTCCTACTTTGGCCGTGAATATGGCTTCGAGGTCGTCGGCGCCCTTCAGGCTGTCGACTTTGCAGAACCATCCGCTGCCGAGATGCGCCGCATGGTCGACCAAGTCAGTGAAGCGGGGGTGCCTGCGTTCTTCGGCAGCGAAGTCTTCCCGACCAGTGTCCTCGAGCAGGTCGCCACCGAGTCAGGCGTCGAGTACGTAGGCAATCTGTCCGACGACAAACTGCCCGGGGAAGAGGGCGCCCCTGAAAACACCTACCTCGGAATGATGGTGAGCAACGTCCGCTACATCGTCAACGGCCTCGGCGGCGACAGTTCTGCCCTCGACGCTTTCGAGCCGGCCCGTGGCTAGCCCCATCATTACCTTTCAGGGAGTTACCGCGGGCTACCGAGGTGTGCCCGCCATCGAGAACATCAACCTCACCGTCGAAGCAGGCGAGATGATCGGCATCGTTGGTCCATCCGGATCGGGCAAGTCGACCATGCTGCGGGCCCTCACCGGAACCACAGACATCTACGCCGGAACCGTCACGCTCAACGGAAAATCTGTGCGCCCTGGACATCCCACCCGTGACATCGGCTTCGTCCCTCAACTCACAAGCATCGAACCCGACCTTCCACTGCGCGCCGCCGACGCCGTGCTCCAAGGGCTAGCCGCAAGTAGCCGCCGCGTCCCCTGGTACAGCAGAACTGAAAGAGCCAAGGCATATTCGCTACTCGATCGTCTCGGCCTCGCCGGGTTTGAGCGCTCGCCGATCGGCGAATTGTCCGGCGGACAGCAACAACGGCTTCTCCTTGCGAGGGCAATGATTTCCGATACCAGCCTTGTGATGCTCGACGAGCCCACTAGCGGTGTGGACCTGCAAACCCTTCAGGACATCCTCGGACTGCTTGCCGAGCTCAACGCTCAAGGCACCACGATTGTGCTCACCACCCACGACCTCAACTGGGTCGCTGCTGGCCTCCCCCGAATCGTGTGCATCAACCGCCAGATCATGGCCGATGGCACACCGGTTGAAGTCCTCGACCCTGACGTCCTCGAAGCGACCTATGGCGCTCGAGTCCGCATTGTGCGCGACGGCGAACGCATCCTCGTCACCGATCAACGCCTCGACCCGAACTGATCAAAGGATCACCATGGATCTCATCTCCGAGCCATTCGAGTACGCCTTCTTCCACAAAGCCCTCATCGCCGGTGTTCTGGTCGGCGCCCTGTGTGGGTGCCTTGGGGTCTTCGTTGTCCTCCGACGCATGAGTTACATCGGCCAAGGACTTTCACAAAGCGTCCTCGCAGGCGTAGCCCCCGCCGCCATCGCAGGGATCGACCCCTACCTCGGCGCAGTCGCGGCGACCATCGCTGCAGGACTTCTCATCCACTATGTCGGCCGACAACATGGCGTCCGCCCCGATGCCGCCATCGGCATCGTCTCCACCACAATGTTCGCTGCCGGCGTTGCACTTATCTCCGCAAACCGAAGTCGATCGGTCAATCTCACCGACTTGCTCTTCGGAAACATCCTCGGCGTCACCTACGGCGACATCACCCTTGTCGGCACCGTCGCCGCTGTCATGGCCCTTCTCGGTTTCGCTTTCTACAAGACCCTCACTTTCACCGTCGTCGACGCCGCCGGTGCGGCCGCCCATGGCGTCCGAGCCGCCGCAATTGAACTCGCCTTCACCGTCGCTCTGGCTGCGGTCGTCGTCGTCTCGATCCGAATCGTTGGCGTCTTGCTCATCGCCGCAGTCATCGTCATTCCTGCCTCAACCGCACGACTCGTGGGTCGATCATTCGGCTCCGTGATCACCATGTCAGCGGGCCTCGGCATCGCGGCAGCAGTGGTTGGGCTGTTCGTGTCATTCCACGTCGAGATCGCCAGTGGCCCTGCCATCGTCCTTACGAGCAGTGGCGCGTTTGCTCTCGTCCTGCTCACGACCACCGTCGCCAGCGCCCTTCTCGTACGCCGCACTCGCCAAATGCACTCGAGTAACTCACGAGCGAACCTCACTGCAACATCTGCCGGGACCCTCGCAAAGTAGAGGCACACACCGCGCAGGGGGGGTAGGAGGCATCTCGCGTTTCACGATCACTTACTCGTCGACCACAAATGCCCGAGATCAGACGCGAAGACGCCGCCCCAGTGGGCGGCGTTCGTGGTGTCGGAGGGGGGACTTGAACCCCCACGCCCTTTCGGGCACTAGATCCTTAGTCTAGCGCGTATGCCAATTCCGCCACTCCGACGTGGCTTTGCGGATGCGCCGAAGCGACCGCTTTGCGAGTCGTCAATCTAGCCGAACTCACCCCCTCTCTCGCCAACCCGCATCTCGGGTTGGGAATTGGTCACCTTGATGTGCCAGAGAAGGCAGGATGAGGACCGAGTTCTTACTGCCATCGCCAGGAGCGAACCAATGATTGGAAAAGACAGTCGCATCATCGTCATTGGTGCTGGCCCGGGCGGCATCATCTCCGCATACCAATTCCGTGAAGCCGGCTACACCAACGTCAAGATCCTCGAACGTGATGGTGACGTTGGTGGCACATGGCAGCGCAGTCGCTATCCGGGGCTTGGCTGCGACATCATGATTCACGCGTATTCGTTTTCATTCAATCTCAACCCGAACTGGAAGCGTTCCTACGCTCCCCAACCTGAGATCCTCGAGTACATGCGAGCAACGGTCGACAAGTTCGACCTTTGGCCCATGATCCACCTCAACACCGGTGTCACTGAGGCTCGCTGGCACGACGAAGCTGGCGAATGGATGGTCACCACCACCACTGGTGAAACACTCGTCGCCGACGTCGTCATCAGTGCCCAAGGAATGTTCGGAGACGTGAAGTGGCCCGACATTCCCGGACGCGACTCGTTTTCTGGGGATCTCGTCCATACAGGCGAGTGGCCCCACGACCTCAACATCACCAATAAGCGCGTCGCCGTAATTGGTGGCGCCGCAAGCGCAGTGCAAAGCATCCCGGAGATCGCGAAGCTCGCGTCGCAGTTGACGTCCTACCAACGCTCACCCCAATGGGTTCTTCCAAAGGAAGACTTCCCGATCCCCGCCGAGCAGATCGAAGAGTTCAACCGCAACCCGGAGGCTCTTCAGGGCTACCGCGACGCGATTATGAACTACATCGGCCCCAACGCTCCGTTCAGCAACAAAGAGATTCTTGGCGGCGCGGAATGGGCCGGAGCTGTCGCAATCTCGGTTGTTGACGACCCAAAGACTCGTGAAGGACTCACACCCCACGTTCCATGGGGTTGCTTTCGTCCCCTGTTTTCGAACGATTACTACCCCGCATT
>WLGJ01000072.1 GCA_009703275.1 Actinomycetota bacterium | reverse complement strand
GCGACGCACAACGGTTTCGGCAAGCGCGTGACCATCGGGAAGGAGGCGAATGACACCGCCATTGATTTCGACGAGGCCCGCACCTTCCATGCGACGGATCATCTCCGAAACCGCGGGACGAGAGAGTTCAAGTCGATCGGCTATGCGGGCTTGGATGACGTCAACGTCGTCCTCGCGTAATTCAAAAATGGTCTCGCAGTATTCTTCGAAAGCGGGGTGCCATTCGCGCTGTTTGTTCGCGGCCATGGGATGAGTCTACGGCGGGTATGGCTCAGGGCCACGGGTCGTTAGCCCCGGCCCATGATTCGGGTGATTGCGATCTCGATGACGACACGGTCGTCGCGTTGCTTCGGTTCCCGATAACGCTCGGCATACCGAGCGACCGCCATCGCAACCCGCTCAGGATCGCTGGTCACTGTCGCTGTGCCTTCGAGTGAAAGCCAACGCCCACCGTCGACCTGGCACACCGCGGCTGGTGAACCGGGCCGCTCGGCAACGTTGCGTGCTTTACGGCTGCCGGCCCAGGTGATGACGCGTACGAGCGATTCGTCGGAGTCCCACGTGAATCCAACCGCAACGACATGCGGCGTGTTGTCGGCGCGCATGGTCGTGAGCGAAGCCAAATGGCGTTCGGTGAGAAACGTGGTGATCTCGGGTTCGAGGTGTGCGGGATCGTGAGCCATCAGTCGCTCGAGATTGCTCGGAGTACGTCAAGGCGGGCCGCCCTGCGTGCGGGATAGAGCGCAGCGCCGACACCAGCAAGGATCGCAATGATGACGATGATGAACAACTGACTCCACGGAATCGCAAACGATGTGATGCCCTCGTCAACCAATGCGGTGACCAGCGCCCATCCGAAAATGATGCCAATGACGAGGCCGATGAGCGTGCCCATCAAACTGATGATTACCGACTCGAGGCGAATCGTTGAACGGACTTGTCGACGGCTCATGCCCACAGCACGAAGGAGCCCAAGTTCGCGAGTTCGCTCATAGACCGACAACAGCAACGTGTTGACCACTCCAACGATGGCGATGATCAGCGCGAGTGCGAGCAGGACGTAGACAATCTGCAGGAATTGGTTGACTTGATCGGTCTGAGCTTTTTTGTACTCCTCCAGGTTCTGAAGTTTGGCGCCGGGGACGGTGTCAGTTACCGCTTTGAGTCCCGGGAGTGCCGCATCGACTCCAGCGGAAGAGGTGTCATCAAGTTTGATGTAGATGGACAAAAACGTTTGCTGCGAAGGCGGCACCAACGTATTGAATTGATCGGTGGAGATGATCCAACCCGGCCCTTGGATCGGGAATTCGGTCTTGTAGATCGAACCAAGGGTGAGAGTGGTTGTCCCACCTTGGATGAAGACCAATTGAACGGGATCACCGATCTTGAGCTGCTTCTCCTCGGCGAGTTTTTCGGAAGCCGCGATCTCACCAACTCCGAGTGAAGCGAAGGATCCCTCGACGTCATCAAATTCGATGACCTGTGAAATTGCATCGGGATCAACCGCAAGAATGATTTTGCCCGAGTTGTTGATATTGGCGAATGTCGCGCTAACTCCGGCAGCAACGCGAACTCCCGTTACTGCGTCAAGTTCCGCTGCCATTGATTGTGGGAGTGCGGTTGAACCGAAACTCTCTGTTGTCACCACGTATTGCCCGGTGACTGATTGGTTGATCGCGTCAACGGTGGAGGCCTTCACTGACTGAGCAGTTACTGCGATGAATCCGAC
Source organism: Actinomycetota bacterium (assembly GCA_009703275.1). Lineage (GTDB taxonomy): Bacteria > Actinomycetota > Acidimicrobiia > Acidimicrobiales > Acidimicrobilacustridaceae > Acidimicrobilacustris. The sequence continues at coordinate 6,277 of WLGJ01000072.1, read as the reverse complement.
AAGTCCGATGCCGATCATGAGCGCTGAGGCAGTGGTTGAGGTTCGACGTGGGTTCCGCATGGCGTTTTCGCGTGCGAGGCGACCGGTGATTCGACTCGCCTTCTGAAGGGGCCAACCAAGAACGCTGGCAAACGGTGTCGCGATAACCGGGCCTATGACGGTGAGGGCGATGAAGACGAAGAACGCTCCGCCGCCAATGATCTGAAGCCCTGAATCGGAATTGCCGTTAAGCCCAAACCAAAGCATGAATGCACCGAGTGCAAGAAGGATGAGTCCGAATGCGACACGAAGTCGAGATGCGCCGGTGCGATCCACGGCGACATCGCGCATTGCAGCGATCGGAGGAACCGTTGCCGCCCGGCGGGCCGGGAAGAGAGCAGAAACCAGTGTGATGAAGGTTCCAACAAGTAGCGAAACCAGAATGGCGACAGGTGGAAGGACGATCGGAGTGTCAGGACCAGAGAATCCAATCGACTGCATCAACTTGTTGAGTCCAATAGCGAGCAAGATGCCGAATCCGACACCGATGATCGATGCAATCAGGCCAACGAAGAGGGCTTCGAGAATGATCGAGCGCAGTACTTGCCCTCGGCTTGCTCCAAGTGCACGGAGTAGCGCGAGTTCTTTTGTGCGCTGCGCAACGATGATTGAGAACGTGTTGTAGATGATGAAGGAACCAACAAACAATGCGATGAGGGCAAACACCAAAAGGAATGTGCTGAAGATCCCGATGATCTTCTGGAATGCGCTCTGACTTTCTTCAGTAAATTCTGCTCCAGTAATTGCTTCAGTTCCTGGCGGAATAACTTTGGAGATCTCGCCACTCAGCTGCGTCTGCGATTCATTGTTCTGACCTGCAACAGAAATCCAGTCGTACATCCCAGGTTCGCCGACCAGCGTTTGGATGGTGGAGGTGGCAAACAGGGCGGCCTGCGCGCCACCCCAAGTTTCAAGTTTTCCGAATTTCGCGATGCCTACGACCTTGAATGGCTGCACGCCATTGGTGACGGAAACGTTGACCGTGTCGCCGACCGCGTACTTCCCGTCTTTTGCGCTCTTTGCGTCAAGAACGATGTCGTTGGCTGCGACAGGAGAGGCCCCGTCGACAATGGTCCATCCATTGAGCGCTGGAGACGTAAGCCAGTTGAGTCCGAAGTTTGGAGGTCCCTGCGCAGTGACAAGCGGCTGATTGTCCTTGTCGAGCACTCTGATCTGGCCAACGACCTGTCCCTCGGCCGCTTCGACTCCGGGGACACCGACGAGGGTAGGAAGAACGGCTTCCGAGATTCGCGTCCGCTCCGGACCAAATGGGGTGTCAACTTCGTTCGTTGAGCGAACGACGACATCGATCGAGGCGTAAACGTCAGCAAATACTTTGTCGAAGCTGGCACTGACGCTTGATGTAAGCACCTGGGTTCCCGACATGAACGCAACGCCGAGGAGTACCGATACAGCGGTCGCGATGAGGCGAACCTTGTGGGCCATAAGCCCACGCAACGTCACTTTCAGCACGTCAGGCTCCGAAGCTCTTCATGCGATCGATCACCGAATCTGTGGTGGGCGATTGCAGGTCGTCGACAACTTTGCCGTCGACGAGAAAGACGACGCGGTCGGCGTAACTCGCAGCAAGCGGATCGTGAGTCACCATCACAATTGTTTGCGAGAATTTGTCGACGGCGGTGCGCATGAATTCAAGAATTTCCGAGCCGCTTCGAGAATCGAGATTGCCAGTGGGCTCGTCAGCAAAAATAATTGCCGGCTGACTTGCGAGTGCGCGAGCCACAGCGACTCGCTGTTGTTGTCCGCCAGAAAGTTCGCTGGGGCGATGAGAGAGGCGATCGCCAAGTCCGACGGTGGCGACAATGGTGTCGAGCCATTCCTGATCGGGAGCGCGACCAGCGAGATCCATCGGAAGCGTGATGTTCTCGAGCGCGGTCAGTGTCGGCACGAGGTTGAATGCCTGGAACACGAAACCAATCGTGTCGCGGCGCATACGCGTGAGTTGCTTGTCGTTCAAGCCGCTCAGGTCGACATCGCCAATGAAGATTCGCCCTGTATTGATGGTGTCAAGACCGGCAACGCAATGCATGAGGGTTGACTTGCCGCTACCGGACGGCCCCATGATGGCGGTGAACTTGCTGCGCTCGAACGAAACGCTCACGTTGTCGAGGGCGGTGACGAGCGTGTCGCCGGCTCCGTAAACCTTGGTGACGCTCTCGGTGTGAGCAGCAGTTGACGTATCGGCGGGGGAAGAAGTGGTCGTTGTCACGGGAGAAAGGCTAGGCCCTGAACGCGCAAAGGGGACAGGCACTCGCCCGTCCCCTTTGGTAGATCGGTTGCAGATTGTTCAGCGGTTGGGCTGAGGGGTGATGCGAAGGTAGGGCTTCAACTTCTTGAATCCCTTGGGGAAACGCTCGGTGGCCTCTTCATCAGAAAGAGCCGGAACCACAATGACGTCGTCTCCGTCTTTCCAGTTTGCGGGAGTTGCAACCTTGTAGCCATCGGTCAGCTGCAGCGAGTCGATGACTCGGAGGAGTTCGTCAAAGTTGCGACCGGTGCTGGCCGGGTAGGTGAGGATGAGCCGAACCTTGTTGGCCGGGTCGATCACGAAGACCGAGCGAACGGTCATGGTGTCGCTGGCGTTGGGGTGGATCATGTCGTAGAGGTCGGCCACGTTGCGGTCCGGGTCAGCGATCATGGGGAAATTGACGGCCTGGCCCTGGGTCTCCTCGATATCGCCTTCCCAAGAAATATGGGAGTCGACCGGGTCGACCGAAAGGCCGATCGGCTTGACGTTGCGCTTGTCCCATTCGGGCTTGAGCTTGGCAACGGTGCCGAGTTCGGTGGTGCAGACCGGAGTGAAGTCCTTCGGGTGAGAAAAGAGAATGGCCCAAGAGTCACCCTTCCAATCGTGGAAGGAAACGCTGCCCTGCGTGGTGTCAGCGGTGAAGTCGGGGGCGATATCGCCAAGCCGTAGTGCCATGTTTCGGAAGCCTCCGTGGCTCGAAAGTGGGTGGGGGCGACATCATGGCCGACTCAGGCGCAAAAGTCGACCCCGTAGGTCGGGAATTGCTCATTCCCAGCTTGGAGCGACGAAATCAGTGTTTTCCGGGCACGTAACGGGCTAGAGATGCCTCGATTTCGGTCCATGCCGAGGCGCGTCCTTCGAAATCTCCGACATCGGAGAACTTTCCGGGTTCGAGATCTTTGTAGATCGAGAAGAAGTGCTTGATCTCGGCGAGTGTTTCGGCGGGGATGTCATCGATATCAACCGCATCCCGCCATCGGGGCTCGCGGTGGTGAACACACAGAATCTTGGCGTCGCGGCCAGCGTCATCGGTCATCCACATCACGCCGACTGGGCGGACATGAATCCAGCATCCCGGGAAGGTGGGGTCCTCGGTGAGCACGAGGACATCAAGAGGGTCGCCGTCCTCAGAGAGCGTGTCGGGGATGAAGCCGTACTCGGTGGGGTAAGTGGTAGCGGAGAAGAGGCGGCGATCGAGGCGGATTCGGCCTGTTTCGTGGTCGATCTCATACTTATTTCGGCTGCCACGGGGGATTTCGATGACGACATCGATGGTTTCCATCTCGTCATTCTGCCCGGTTCGATGCCTTTCCGAGGAAAGACGTGTTCAGCGACTGTGCGAGACTCACCGACCGTGACTACGCGCAAACTCACTTCAACCGACGGTTTCGTCATCATTGATCTTGATGATGCTCCGATGGCGATCGGCATCGTCCGTTCCGCACCCAAGGTGCTCGTCGACGGAGCGACCTGGCTCGCACGTTCTGAGACCTACCGATACGCGTTTTTTGGCCGCAAGGTTTCGGGTGCATCAGCAGCGGTGAACGCACCGGTCGATGCGAAAGCTGAGGCCATTAGTTCGTTCGCCACAGAGTTGGCGGAAGACTCCTTCGCAACAGTGCACCTCGCCGCCGGTCGTGGAGTTTCGGCTGACGATCTTGCTGGTCTTCGATCTCGTGATCCGCGTCCCGAAGCTTGGTGGTCTGAGCGCAACGCGCTCACTGCCGCAGGAATCGTCGCTGCTGCGGACCGAGCACTTGGTGGGCTTTCGGGGCGCACCGTCGCGATTGAAACCTTCGACGCGATGACATCGTCACTCGTCGAACTCTTCCGCGCCGCGGGCGCAACGGTGGTAGAGCCCGATGTCTCTGAAGATGCCAACGCGGTTCTTCATGCTGATGTCGAAATCTTGGTTGCTGGTTCCAAAGTCGGCCTTATTGGTTATGCAAACGCTGACAGGGTGAAGGCACGGCTGATTGTGCCGAGCGGCCCCATGCCTGTCTCGGCAAAAGCACTCGCTGCGTTTGTCCGGGCCGGTGTCGTTGTCCTACCTGATTTCGTCACAACGTCAGGTCACCTCGCCGCATGGCCAGTCGATGATTCGTCAACCGATGCTGCTGCGCTTGTTGGCAATGCAATTGCTCAAATCATCGACGCTCCAAATGGCCCACTCCTTGGTGCGTGTGAAGTTGCGGAAGCATTTCTTGAAAGTTGGGCGACCATTCCCTTCGGCCGACCGATCGCCTGATCGCTATGTCATCAACGTCGGGATTGGTGTGGTTCCGTCGGGATCTACGTCTCGATGACAATCCCGCTTGGGCGGCGGCAACCTCGGAACATGGTCAGGTCACAGCTCTTTTTGTTGTGGATCCAGCGTTGTTCGACCGCGCGAGTTCGCGCCGTGTCGTCCGCCTTCTTGGTGATGTCGCGGCGCTCGATGCAGCCCTTTCCGAACACGGGGGTCGACTTCTTGTTCGAGTCGGCGACCCTCGTGTTGTTGTCCCGCAAGAAGCGGGTCGGCTCGGCGTCTCCGCTGTTCATGTCAATCACGATGTGACGCCGTATGCCGCCGAACGTGACGATGCAGTGCGAGCGGCTCTCGATGCGGGCGCCGTTGAATGGGTGCCCGAGTGGGGAACGTTGGTGCACGAACCTGGGCACATTCGTACCAATGCCGGCTCGCTTTCGCAGGTATTCACGCCCTTTTTTCGTGTGTGGGAACGAACGCCATGGACACCTTGGCCGACGTCAGGTGACGCGGTGCTCACAAACGATCCCGGTGACGCACTTCCGAAGATCGAGGGGGAGTACCCAGTTCTCGATGGGGAAGTCGGAGACGCGGCTCTACCTGGAGAACGCGGAGCACTTGCTCGACTTGATCTCGCAGTCGCCCGCGCTGACACCTACGACGAAGATCGCAACACACCGTCGCTGCTCGGAACTTCTCAGTTGTCGATCGATCTTCGTTTCGGAACGCTGTCACCGCGACGAGTTGCGCAGGTGGTTGGAGAATCAACTGCTGGACGCGCAGCGTTAGTCCGTCAACTCGCATGGCGCGATTGGTATGCGCACATGTTGATCGCAACACCAACGCTCGTTGAACAACCCATGAAGCCGCAGTACGCCGCGATCCAATGGCGACAAGACGACAAAGGCTTTGAAGCGTGGAAGAACGGTCGCACTGGTTACCCGTTCGTTGACGCGGGCATGCGGCAACTTCGTGAGACTGGCTGGATGCATAACCGTGTGCGGATGGTCACGGCGTCGTTTCTTGTAAAAAATTTGCTCATTGATTGGCGACGCGGCGAACGCTATTTCCGGCACGTACTGCTCGACGCGGATGTTTCGCAGAATGTTGGGAATTGGCAATGGGTTGCAGGCACTGGGCCCGATGCATCCCCATACAACCGAGTGTTCAATCCGATTCTGCAAAGTCAACGGTTCGACGCGAACGGTGACTACATCCGACGGTGGGTTCCGGAACTCGCAAGTCTTGATGCGTCAGCAATCCATGAACCGTGGGCTACCGGCCCGCTTGAACTCGCGGCTGCCGGTATTGAAATTGGTGTGGACTATCCCGAACCGATTGTTGATCTTGCGTTCAGCCGCGCACGCGTACTCGATGCGTACGGGGCAGTGAAGCGCTGAGTTTCAGGATGCGCGAGCTGCGTCTTGAACTGAACGGCGGCTAATTGAACGAGGGGAGTGGCCGGCGGCAGCGCGTTCTTCTTCGTTCTCGCCACCCCAAAAACCGTTTTCACGGTTGTCGCGAGCCAATTCTCGGCATTCGAAATTCACCGGACATGCCGCGCACATCGCGCGAGCGGTTGCTTCACGACGAACTCGGCGTTCCGGGCGTTCGCCAGCGATACCAAAGAAAAGGTTTGTTCGACCCTTGCACGAGGCGTGATCCATCCATTCGGGCCGAGCAACTGCGAGCAACATGGATTCCATCTCAACTCCTGGGTT
>WLGJ01000071.1 GCA_009703275.1 Actinomycetota bacterium | reverse complement strand
GTCGCAAACCCGAGACCTACAACAAGGGCAAACCGAAACATCGACCGTTGGCGCACGAGTTCTGACCCTACCGGCGACGACCGAAAAGAGGACAGCGCAGGCCCCATAGACTCGCTCCTCGTGCCTGCCGACGACGCCCCTAACGACTCGCGTCCGGCCTATCCGCCGCCTCGGCATGCCATGAGTCTGCTGGCACTTGAGTCCGAACAAGATGAATCGGGTGATGTGCGCGGCTGGATGCCTGTCACCCCATTCACTTCGACACACGACGGGATGGCCCGACTCGCCACGGTGGCGATGCTCGTTGATGCTCTCGGCGGAATGCGCTCCATCACTGCCTCCGACCCTGACTGGGCCTTCACCGCCGACATGTCGATCCATCTTCTTCCGGCAGGCCCCACCGAACTGCTTCAGGCCGACCTCCATGTTCGTCGTCGTGGACGGCGCACCCTCGTGATCGAAGCCGAACTGCTCGCCGATGGTGAGCGTCCCGCGGGATCGGCCCTTCTCACCTTCGCCGTTGTTCCCCGCCCCGAACATCTCGTGAACATCACGATCAACATGACGCCTGGCCGCCGAAAGATGAACGCGAATTCGGCCCACGAGAAACTCGAGACGGATTATCTCGATGAACTCGAACTCCGCGTGAGCCAACCGGGAATCGCGTCGATCGAACTCCGACCAGTCGTGTGCAACACCGTCGGTGCGCTCCATGGTGCAATTCACGCGTCGCTTATCGACGAAGCATCTGCATCGCTTGCTCGTTCATTCTTCGACGGCGGTGCAGTCACGACCGACATGCACTTGGCCTATCTCGATCTGGGTCGTGTGGGACCACTCACCGCGACGGCAACCGCAATTGGTGGCCCAGCAAATGGACGGCTCACAGCATCAGTCGATGTCCACGACGGCAACGGCGCACTCGTTTCCACCGCGACAACTGAGGTTGTTGCGTTATGAGCGGTTTCGGTAGCCCCGCAGAGATCGGCGTTGCGCAGTATCTCCTGATGATGATTGAAGAGATCGGCGACGGAACAGCCGCACTGCCACACACCGTCGGTCACTTTCCGGGAACACCCAACACGCTTGATACGGATGGGCGCCTCGGCACTGACCTGCTCACATGCATCATCGATTCCATCGGCGGGATGACTTCTGGCCTTGCCAGCCTCCCGGACTGGATCGTCACCACCAATCTCATGATTCGACGCGCGCCCGATGCGTTGACCGGTTCTTGCGGAACTGGAGAACTCACTCTCGACACACACGTACTGCGTCGAGGTCGATCATCTGTCGTCACCCGCGTTGAGGTCACTGACCTCACCGGCTCGGCGGTCGCTACGTCGTGGATGTCCTGCGCCATCCTCACCCCAGCCAATGGCCCGCCTGCGTTCAACCGCCCGGTCAAACCCTTCGAGCGCGATGTTCCCAACGATCCAATCTTTGCCGCACCCGCCCATGAGTTCTTCAACCTGTCGGCAAGCGAGACCCCCGGCGTGGTGCACCTTTCGATTGAACAACGACTTCGAAACCCATGGGGAATCCTCCACGGCGGTTCAAGCGCAGTGGTGCTTGATGCTGCAGCCCGAAGCCTTGTGCTTGGGCGATCGACGGTTGAGCCGACGCCCGAGGCCATCGTCACCGACCTTGCCGTTCACTATCTGAGTCCCGGCCGAGTTGGGCCCATTGTGGCCACTGCAACCTCAGTTGGCAGGAGAGGCCCGGACCATTTGGTCCGCGTTGAGGTTCGGGACCAGGGTGCCGAAGACCGCCTCATGGCCCTTGCGATGACCACGGTTCGTCTGCTCGATTGACCGGCGTTACCGACCGGTAGCAAAGCAGGCCGTCTGTCCCGTAGCGTCTCCCCCGTCAGCCATCGGGAGGGAAGCATTGTGGGAATGACATTCGAAGATGCGGTGGCGGTGCTTACCGGCCCCGGCGCACCATTTGAAATCACCGATGCCGAGGTTCTGGGTCAACCCAGCCGCATTTTCGCCAATCTCCCCCCAACACTTCGATCGCTCTTCGAGATGCTCAAACAGCGTCCAGCCGACGATGTGTACATCGTCTTTGAAGATGAGCGCTGGACGAATGCCGAAGTGCTCGCAAGCATCAACGAAATCGCGCACGTACTCGTCGAGCGTTACGGCATCAAGAAAGGCGACCGCGTCGCCATCGATATGCGCAACTTTCCCGAATGGATTACCTCATTCGGCGCAGCGACCTCGATCGGTGCAATTGCGGTCTCAGTGAATGCTTGGTGGACCGGTCCGGAAATTGAATTCGGTCTCGTTGATGCTGGCGCAAAAGTTCTCATCACCGATCGTGAACGAGTCGACCGAATTGGCGATCGGCTTGCCGCACTAAACATCCACGGTCTGGTTGTCCGCGCTGAAGGTGAACTTCCCGCAGGTTGTGACCATCTCGCCGATGTTGTGACACCGGGCGCGCCGATGCCGGCCGTCGATGTCGCCACTGACGATGACGCAACCATTCTTTTCACCTCCGGAACAACTGGCGTCCCCAAGGGTGCGGTTTCAACGAACCGCGCTGTGCTCTCAGGTCTGTTCGCATTTGCATGCAGAACAACAGTTGAAGCGATTCGCTGGGCTCCCGACACACCGCCCGATCCCGCAACCACCCCTGCGCCAGTCCCGCCCTGCTTCATCCTTACCGTGCCGTTGTTTCACGTCACCGGCTGCGTTCCAGTAATGCTCGGCTCTGTCGCAACGGGCGCAAAACTCGTGATGATGCACAAATGGGATCCACTGCGCGCCTTGCAGCTCATCGATCGCGAAAAAGTCACGAACTTCGTTGGCGTTCCAACGATGTCGCATGATCTCATCAGCCATCCCGATTTCGAGAAGTACGACACTTCAAGCCTGAAGAATGTCGGTGGTGGCGGCGCACCAATGGCCCCCGAACTCGTTCGCAAGATCGAAGGTTCGTTTGAGGGTAAGGCAAGCCCACAACTTGGATACGGCCTTACTGAAACCAATGGTTACGGACCAGGCAACACTGGTCCCGACTACATGGAAAAGCCATCAAGCACCGGTCGCGTCGTGCCGATCATGCAGGTCAAGATCGTTGATCCCAACGATTCCGAGCAGCCCAATGGTGAAGTTGGCGAAGTCTGTCTTGCTGGCCCAATGCTCATTCGTGGGTACTGGAATCGTCCCGAAGCAACCGCCGAAACCATTCGTAACGGATGGCTTCATACTGGCGACCTTGGCTACCTCGACGATGAAGGATTCCTGTACGTCGTCGATCGCATCAAAGACATGGTGCTTCGCGGCGGCGAGAACGTCTATTGCTCCGAGGTTGAAGCGGCGATCTTTGAATACGAAGGCATTCACGAGGTTGCGGTCTTTGGACTTCCCCATGACCGACTCGGCGAAGAAGTCGTCGCTGCAGTTCACCCAACGCCTGGAACCTCGATTGATCTCGATGAACTCTCCGCGTTCCTCGCCGAACGGATTGCGCCGTTCAAGATCCCTTCGCAGTGGTACATCCGTGAAGAACCACTGCCTCGAGGCGCAACGGGCAAGATCCTTAAACGAGAAATCCGCGATCGCATCCTCGACGGCAACTTCTAGGTTGCCTCATAGAAACGCATCGCTGCGTTTCTCACTGCAGACGCGACAAAGGCCTCCACAATGTGGAGGCCTTTGTACGTTCCCCCCGGAACAACTACGAGCCGTAACGGCCCACCACTCAGGCTGGTCGACGAGTGTTCAACTCGGTGACGTTGTCGTGCATGATCATCTTTTGCACGGCAGGTGAGAACTCTTTGAGTTCGTCGGCGTAATCAAGCGGTTGCGGCATACCTTCGATGTGCGGCCAATCGGAACCGAAGATCACTCGATCGGAACCCATCAGTTCAACAACCTCATGAACATCGTCTTCCCAGAACGGATTGATCCAGATGTTGCGGCGGAAGGTTTCCGAAGGCTGCTCGGTGAACCAGCCCGGCATCTTCTTCGCTGTGTTGTCGAGCTTCTTGAGCAGACCGCGAAGGAATCCTGAACCGTTTTCAACTGATGCGACTCGGACGTTCGGGAAACGATCGAGCATCTTGTCGCAGACAAGCGAACCGAGGAAGTCCTCGATGGGACGATCGAACATCGTCGCCATACGCAACGGCTGCGGGCGTGACTGCTGTCCGAATCCAGCGGAGAATCCGTTGTCTTCGCCGTAGCCATGCGAGTTGTAGCCGGAGTCACCAGCGTGCGCCACGACAGTGATGCCCGATTCGTTCACGAGACCCCAGAACGGATCGAACATTGGATCTGCAGGTGAACGCTGTCCATCGACGGTGGTCGGTGCGGCCGGGCGCATAACAACCGTAGTTGCGCCGTTGTCGAGCGCGAACTTGAGTTCGTTCACTGCCCAATCAACATCGACAAGCGAGATGTACGGAGCGGTGAAGATGCGGTCCTTGTAGTTGAACGACCAATCTTCGAGCATCCAACGGTTGAACGCAGTGAATACCTGCATCACTGCCCACGGATCTTTGTGGAGCGGTTCTTCGTAGATCATGCCGAGCGTTGGGAACAGCCAGCACTTTTCAAGACCATGCTCATCAAGCGTCGCGATACGTGCGTCCTTGTCGCGATACGCGGGACGGATTGGTTCGCGCTGCTTCAGAAGTTCGATCGGGTTTTCGTTGTTCGGGTTGCCGCGGAAGTAATCCTTAAGCACACCAGGAAGCGCAACCGGATCGAACGTCGGGTTGACCACTGCATGGCTGACCTTGCCGCCAATGACGTGGTACTGACGGCCGTTGATCGTGCACCACTCAATGGTGCGTGATGCAGTACGAGGATCGAGATGCCGGGTGAAGGCATCGACGGCCTCGTAGTAGTGGTTGTCGCAGTCGAAGACGGGGAAGTCGAGTTCGGTCATAGGGACCAATCTACGACACAACAGGCTCCTCTGACAACCTTATGTAGTACGACGTTGCCGCGTTCGCCCATTGGCTGAACTGGCGCTGAAAGACCTTCCGAGCCCGGGTTCCGATCCAGTCCTCAGGGAGCAATTCGGGGGGCAACGAGGGGTCGACGCTCAGGATATGCCGCCACTCATGCGCCATACGGGTCCGGAGGGCAAATGCTTCGGCGTCATCGGCCGGCACCGCATCTTCGAACTCGGACACGAACGCCTCGTGCGCCGCAGCTGCAGTTCCAAGATCCCAAGCCATGGCCACCACTTCGGCCGGGGTCTCGGCGCCCTCAACGGTGGTGGCGTGAAACAACAGTGCCTCGTCTTGGAGTCCGCAGGCCGAGAGGACAACCTCAGCCCCTTCTCGAGAGCCCTCGCCCACCGCGACCCACGTCCCGGCGCCAAGCGTGCCGAAACCTTCAAAGTCGAGGCCCACCGCTAATCGTTCTCGCGACTCGCGATCAAGTGCAGTGCCGGTGAGCGTCAGCAGTAAGAACGTTCCGTCCCACTTTTCCTCGGCGACGATCGAACGTTGCACGCGCGGCACCGCCGAGCCGATCATGCGGCGACCGGAACTTGTGAGCCGCCATCGGGTGTAGCGACCAACAGATTCGCCTTCGAGCCATCCGTCGGCTGCTGTTCGGTTCACCGCTTGGCGCGCTGCGCGAGATTCGATTCCGAGTGCTTCAAGCGCGCCGACCAGCGTCGCTGTCCACACTGGCGTGTCATTGGGCCCAACCCATTGACCCAAGACGCTGATGAGGAGCGATCGCGCGCTCGGGCCTCCATCGGCCCGACGACGAGTTGCAGTGGCAACAACCATTACGGAAGATCGCCCTCAATCTCACTCGGAGAAATTCCGAGGTAGCGCTCAAGCGCAAGTTGGTTGTTCAAAATACGACTTTCCTCCTGCGACAGCGTGATACGCGAAAAACCTGGTTGATGCAGTCCTCGCTGAGCGGTTCGCAACATGTCGAAGTCTTGGTTGAAGACGGTTCCGAAAGCCATGGAATCAAGCGGGACTTCAAGTTTCATCGGCTTGTTGCGCGGCGCGCTCGCTCCAACTCGATCGAAATTAAAGATGTCAAGCCAGCATTCGTCGGTCGTATCGCCCGGGCGCGTGCGAAGAACCGAAAGAAGGTCTGGATGAAGCAAGACCGTGATGTTTGGAAACACGTTGTGCTGATCCATCATCATGATTTGCACATCGGTGTATTCGGAAAGATCAACACCCTTTGCGGCCTGCGCTTCGCGCACGCACTTGGCCATGACCTCGAAAAGATTTGAGCCCTCAGGAATCGCCGGAACAGGGCCAGGTGCTGCGGCATCGAGCCCCGCGCGAGCCGAGTACACCGAAGCGAATGCTTCCCACACCTCTTGATCGGTCGGCGTAGGACGAATTCGCGGAGACGGAACGCCGTAGAGCTGACGGCTGCGGCCGACATGGTCCCAGAACACCTGATGGTTATCGAGGTCAGCAAAAACCTTGAGCAACTCAGGATGCAATCCCTGCACGTGATAGGTCTCGCTGAATCCATCGGCTGCGGTTTTCCAATTCGCCGGGACCTTCACACTGATTTCAAACCGGCAATGGAAATCATCCATCTTTAGATAGGCAGCATCGGCTGGAGCACCGCCCAAATACGTGGCGAGGCCCATCGCGTTCGTATCGAAGTTCACAAATACGAGCGGCCCCCACGTGTCGACCAGAACCGGAGGAAGACCGTAGGCATCGTTGTCGATGACACCGAAATCTCGGCGGCTCGGGATCTCGCTCAACGAACCATCAAGGTTCCAGCACCAGCGATGAAAGCCACAACGAAGTTCTGTTCGGCCTGTGCCCGAACCTGTGCAAAGTTCAATTCCCCGATGCATGCAGACGTTCTGGAAGGCACGAAGGACGCCGTCTTGATCACGAAGAATGATCGCCGACAATTTTCCAACAGAGAATTCGACCCAGTCGCCCGGATCGCACACAGAATCGATCGTTGTTGCCAATTGCCAAACCCGCGGCCACATACGCTCTTCTTCAAGAGCAGCAAATTCAGGCGAGTAATAGCGCTCTGCCGGCACGGTGATTGGACGGCGAGTTGTTGGTCCTGAGCCTTCGGCTCGGCTCCGCAGTGTTCCGATGTCCTTGACGGGCACTTCCGTCGGTTCTGTGAGATCAGTCATCGTGTCGGCCCCCCAAATGCCGTGCGCCACGATCCTGCCACAGAGGAGTCAGTGAAAATGCAGGACCAAGGTCACGAGGCAGGACGCCGATGCACAGTGACGACGTAGTCCGGGTCCTCACCCAACATCTCACCCTCCCACCCCGCCTTATGTTCAGCCGGGACAAGGCCTTCACGGGAACACCACTCATCGAACTCTTTCATCGTTGGCCAGGTGGCTTCGAGTTGATTTCCCATAACCAACCGCCCACCGGGGGCAACGTGCCGAGCACAGTTCTGCACTGCGAGGGATCGTTCTCGTTCGTCGACGAAGCCGATCACGTTTCCGGCGACAACGACCAGATCGAACTGACGGCCGAGATCCACCGTTGCAAGGTTTGCGAGTCGCCAATCAAGTTCCGGCGCCCGACGCTTTGCGCGCTCAAGCAGGTCGGGATCGAGGTCGACCCCGATGATCTCGACACCTCTTGCATGGAGTTCGATGCCGACGCGTCCGAATCCGCATCCAGCATCGAGCGCCGTCTCGGGTTCGAACTGCATGACGAAATCGACTTCACCATGCGGGTTCTCACCATTTTCGGCCATACGATCCCAGCGAGATTCGTAATCATCGAGATCAACCGCCTTGCGCCATTGCGCCCATTGGGTTGAACCGACTGTTGGATCCTCAGCCATTGGTGTCCTTACCTTGTTCGAGAACTTGGGCATCGACGGCATCGATCAAGCCCCATGCCAACGCGGTGGTGACGTCGATTGGCCGACCACACAGTCCGAAATACGCAGCTCGATGCCTGCCGATCCGACGCGGGATGCTCGAGGTTCCACCTGCTCCCGGAACAAGGCCCATCGAGATTTCCGGCAACAAGAACGTTGCGTCCGGGTGCGCCACTACTCGCGATGCAAACGCCGGCAACTCCACGCCAGCGCCGACACATGTTCCGTGG
>WLGJ01000070.1 GCA_009703275.1 Actinomycetota bacterium | reverse complement strand
GCTCTCGGCTTCCGAGCCTCCGATGCGACCCCAATAGGCCAAACCGATGACGGCGATGCCGATCGCGCCGGCCAACTGAAGGCCAGTCGCTTGAACGCCCGATGCAGCACCGGCGTATTCATGCGGAACTTCAGATAAGACGAATGCGATTGTCGCGGCGATAGAAATTCCCAGTGCAAATCCAAGGAGTGAAACCGCCGGCACCAAGTGAATTGCTTCAAATTCTGATGAACCCACGCGGGCGGCGTAGAGAACGGCGACAGCGGAAAGTGCATTCAGTCCGGCACCGATGACGAGCGCACCGCGGCCATAACGACGCAGAAGAGGCGCCGCCGCCATCGAACCAAACATGTTGGCGAACGGCATGGGGCAGGTGAGGATCGCCGCCCTGAGAGGGTCATTATCGAACCCGAGCTGAATCGTGAGAATGAGATAAATCGGACCTGCTGCTGAAAGCAGACCAACGAGCAACGTAATGATGTTGCCAATTCGGAAACTGCGAATGGCAAACAGAATCGGATTAACGAGCGGGTCGCCGCCGTTTCGAACAAGTCTCTGCTCATAGCGAATGAATGCAAAGAACAGCGGTAACGAGCAGGCCAACATCAGCAAGATCCACACCGGCCAGCCGGCGTTTCGGCCTTGGATGAGTGGGAACATCAGAAAGAACGCAACAACGGCAAGAACTGCAGCGCCGGTGATGTCGAGTCGGCCCGCGGTTCCTGGTTGCGTTGTGGGCAAGACCTTGGCGGCGATCAGCCACGCCACCAGACCAATCGGGATGAATGGCAAATAGGCCCAGCGCCAACCGGCACCGAACAGATCTGCGTTTGTGAGCGCTCCGGCACTGAGCTGTCCGACCATGAAACCGGCGCCAGCAAACATGAGGAAGATTGAAAACGCGCGGGTACGCGTGTGGCCGTTGAAGGTGCGTTGGATCATCGCCGAAAGTTGGGGAGCGGTCACGCCGCCGGCGATTCCCTGAAGCGCGCGAGCAACAAGAAGGAAATAGATATTCGGTGAGGCCGCGCTAAGTGCCCACGATGCAAGAAGCGCACCGAAACCAATCAAGAGCAGGCGTCGGGTTCCAAAAAGATCGCCGAGACGTCCTGAGAGAACCAGAACCAGCGAGAACGTCAGAGCGAATAGTGAGGCGTACCACTGCAATTCGCTGTTTGTCGCGCCGAGACCGTCACGAATACCGGGCAGAGCCATGGTGGTGGAGCCGTTCACCAACACCAGAACGAACTGCAAAGCAATAACGACGATAAAGACGCCGTTACGGAGCGACACGGGCGCCGGAGAGTCTTGGGCGTCAGTTGGCATCGAGATCAATCGCCGCCGCCACGAACTGGGCGTTATAGAGGTTGTAATAGGCCCCGCCAGCGGCCAGAAGTTCTTCGTGGTTGCCCTGTTCGACGATGCTGCCGTTCTCCATCACCAAGATGATGTCGGCATCGCGAATTGTGGAGAGGCGATGGGCGATCACGAAACTGGTGCGGTTCGAGCGCAACGCCGCCATCGCATGCTGGATGAGCACTTCGGTTCGGGTATCGACCGAACTCGTTGCTTCGTCGAGGATCAGAATCGTGGGTTCAGCAAGGAACGCTCGGGCGATCGTGAGCAACTGCTTTTCGCCAGCACTGAGATTGCTGGCTTCGTCATCAAGGATGGTGTTGTAGCCATCAGGCATTGCTCGGACAAAGTGATCAACATGCGTTGCCTTGGCCGCCTGAACGATTTCCTCTTCGGTTGCATCGAGTCGGCCATATGCGATGTTGTCGCGAATCGTGCCACCAAACAGCCAAGTGTCTTGCAGCACCATGCCCATGCTTGAACGCAGGTCGTCGCGGCGCATCTTGGAGATATCAACACCGTCAAGAGTGATCGCACCGTCGTTGAGTTCGTAGAAACGCATCAAGAGGTTGACCAATGTGGTTTTGCCCGCACCCGTAGGACCAACGATGGCAATGGTTTGTCCCGGCTCAGCGATCAGTGAGAGATCAGTGATGAGCGGCTTGTTTGCGGAATAGGAGAAGGTGGCGGCTTCAAACGCAACTCGTCCCTTCGGTGACACGACAGTTTGCGCATCGACTGGATCGGGCGATTGTTCATCGACATCGAGAAACTCAAAGACTCGTTCGGCCGAAGCGATACCCGACTGCAGCATGTTGGCCAGCGATGCCAATTGGTTGATGGGCTGAGTGAACTGTCGTGAGTACTGAATGAATGCCTGAATGTCGCCGATGCTCAGATTGCCGGAGGCAACCCGCAATCCACCAATGACGGCGATGGCCACATAGTTGAGGTTGCTCACCAGCATCATTGCGGGCTGGATCATTCCGGAAATGAACTGAGCGCCGAAGGCGGCCTCGAAAAGCTTTTGGTTTGTGGCTTCGAATCGATCTTCGGTTGCTTGCTGCTGGCCGAACACCTTCACCAACGAGTGACCAGCGAAGGTCTCTTCAACAATGCCGTTGAGTGCGCCGGTATGTGACCACTGCGCGATGAAACGCTTCTTTGACTTGCCGGCGATGTACTTGATCGTGATCAGCGTGACCGGAACGGTTGCTACCGCAACGAGTGAAAGCAACGGCGAAATCGTCAGCATCATGATGAGCACGCCAACGACGGTGAGCAACGAGATGAACAGCATGCTCAAGCTCTGGGCAAGGCTCTGCGCAATGTTGTCGATGTCGTTAGTGACACGACTGAGAAGATCACCGCGAGGCGTGCGATCGATGTATCCGAGCGGCAATCTATTGATCTTGTTTTCAACTGCCGAACGCAGTCGTCGCATGGTTCGGTGAATAACCCCAGCAAGCAAGAAGCCTTGGAAATAGGCCATTGCGGCCGAGCCGAGATAGAGACCGACAACGATCAAAAGTGTTCGGTGCAATTCAGGGAAGTCGATGCCGGTGGGTGCCTGAACACCGCTGATGATGACGTTGGTTGCGTTACCGAGGATCTTGGGGCCGACAACCGACATCATGACGCTGATGACGGCGGAGCTCAGCACGAGGAAGAGGCGGAATCGTTCTGGTCGCATCCACGAGATCAGTCGCAATGTTGAGTTGCGGAAGTCTTTCGATCGTTCGACCGGAACCGTCGCACCCATCATGCGAGGACCAACAGTCACCTGATGCTGAGGGGTTTCCTCGACGTTCTCTTCAGTGGAAGTACTCATGCTGCTTCCTCGGCAGTCATTTGTGATTCCACGATCTCGGCGTAGGTCGGGCAGGTCTCGAGCAACTCGTGATGCGTTCCGAGACCGACGCACTTGCCTTGATCGAGCACGAGGATTTGGTCGGCGTGCTTAATCGTTGTGACTCGCTGGGCAACGATGATGAGCGCCGCGTCGGTGGTGACAGGCAGAAGTGCAGTGCGCAGACGTGCGTCGGTGGCAAGGTCGAGCGCCGAGAACGAATCGTCGAACACATAGATACCCGGATCGCGAACGAGCGCTCGGGCAATGGCGAGACGCTGACGCTGTCCGCCAGAAACATTGGTTCCGCCCTGAGAAATTGGTGCGTCGAGTTTCTCGGTCATTGCGTTGACGAAGTCAGCAGCCTGTGCGATCTCGAGTGCTTTCCAAAGCTCGTCTTCGGATGCGTCTTTATTGGCAAAGAGAAGGTTCGATCGAATCGTGCCCGAGAAAAGATACGGACGCTGCGGAACCACCGACACCCGCTTCCAAAGCGTTTCCGGTTCAAGGTCTCGAACATTGACATCGTCGACGAGGATTTCGCCCTCGCTGCTGTCAACAAGACGCGCAATGAGATTGACCAACGTGGTTTTGCCTGAACCCGTTGATCCGATGATGGCGGTTGTCTGTCCCGGTCGTGTGGTGAACGAAATGTTTGAAAGAACAGGGATTTCTGCGCCTGGGTAGGAGAACCCAACGTTGCGGAACTCAAGTGTTCCTCGACCGGAAAGCTCGGTGGTCGGGTTCGTTGACGTGACAATCGAAGAATCAGTATCGAGAACCTCGTTGATGCGATCAGCGCAGACCGAAGCCCGCGGCCACATCACCGCGACGAACGTGGCCATCATGACGGCCATAAGGATCTGCACGAGATAGGTGAGAAAGGCGATCAACGCGCCGATCTGCATATCGCCGGATTGAATGCGATCAGCAGCAACCCACACTGCGGCAGCACTCGAAACGTTCATCACAAGCATGACGGTTGGGAAGAGTGACGACATATACCGACTCGTGAGAATCGAAGTGCGCGAAAGCAATTGATTTGCTTTGTCGAATCGTTCGGTTTCGAGCGGTTCACGAACAAAAGCGCGGACAACGCGCATGCCAACGATCTGCTCGCGCAGAACCTTGCTGACGTTGTCGATGCGTTCCTGCATGGCGCGGAACTGTGGGATGACGCGAATAACGATGGTGCCGATCGTGAGCAGCAAGACAGGAATTGAGGCCACGAGAATGAGCGAGAGCGGCCCGTCTTCGCGCACGGCAAGGAATACGCCGACAACGATGGTGATCGGTGCAGAGATAAATGAGGTGCACAGCATCACGACCAAGGTCTGCACTTGCTGCACATCGTTGGTAATGCGGGTGATCAGCGATGGCGCTCCAAAGTTGTCGACCTCTCGGGTGGAGAACCCGGTGACGGTATGAAAGAGACGGTCGCGAACATCGCGCCCAAATCCCATGCCGGCCCGTGAACCAAACCAGGTGGCGGCGATGCCGAAGACGGCTTGCACCACAGAGAGCGCCAACATCACGGCGCCGATCTTCAAGATGTAATTGGTATTGGCTTTGAGGATGCCCTGGTCGATGAGCATGGCGTTGAGGGTCGGCAACGTCATGGTGGCGGTGACCGCCACGATCTGAAAGATCAGGACTCCCCACAGCAACTTTTTGTATGGCAGCAAATAGCTGCGCATGAGCCGGTTCACTCGAACACCCCCTGTATCGATGTTACGGGCGAGGCTGAGAATGCACCGCATTTGCACAACTCGAGTGGACGACCCCAAGGGAAATCAGTGGTTTCGGAAGAGTTCAGCAACGAAAACGACTCTTTCTGAGTTTGTAAGTGTCACTACGCAACAAATGGTGCGTTACCCCGTAAAATCAATCACAAGCGTCATTCTTGGTACGTGGGCGGACCACAACCAGCCAAGATGACCGCCTACCTACGGCGGCGGGTGCCATGGAGCGGGAGTTTGGGCGGGTCGGGGCCATTGCGGCCTCGGCTCCGCCGACAGTAATGAGTTGGGATCCTTTGGCAGGCGAGCTCCTTCGGGGCCACCTCGAGGCTGAAGGCTTCCCGGGAACGACCCACGTCGTTGGTGGCGAGACGGCCGAGGCCAGGGCGGCGTTGGTTCTGCTGCCGCCACCGACCTACGCCGACTATTTGGGCAGCGGTTGGGATGTTCGACTGCGGTCGGTTCCGCTCGATGTGCCGATGGTGGTGCTGGCTCGTCCCAATGTGCCGGTGCGGTCAGCGTTGCAACTGAATCTGCGTAAGAGCGGGGTGGCCTTGCTCGATGCTGGCCGTCCTTCAACGGTCGGAGCGGTGTCCTCAGCACTTCGCATGTCGCTTGAAGGCGGACAGGTCATTGACCCCCTCTTTATTGAGTCGACTGGCGACCAGGCTCGGGCGCAACTGACCCCGGCCGAACTCCGGGTGTATGCGTTACTCGCAAATGGGCGATCGAATAGTGGAATCGCCGATGAGCTCTTCCTTTCTGAACGCACGGTGGAAGTTCACGTTCGCAAGATCTTCGCCAAGTTGGGACTGGGCGATAACGCTGCGATGAATCGGCGGGTTGTGGCTGCATCGATGTTCGTTGCGTCGGACTGACGCGGACCCAGCAGCGAGGACGCGGTACAACGGCGACTGTCACAGGGGCCGTCTATCGTCACTGAAGTGACGACACGGCGGAGTTCATGACACCTAGTACCCAGGTCTTTTCAGCGCAATCAGCGCAGCAATTGCTGCCGCTCTTGGCAGAACGTTTGCGCGCGCCGCTGGCCGACCCCTTCATGCCCGACATCGTTGTGGTGCCCACCGCCGGTACGCGCGATTGGCTTATTGAACAGCTCGGCCATCAGCTCGATCCCAATGGCACTGGCGAGGCCATCCTCACCAACGTTCATTTCTGGTTTCCCAACGAGTTCAACCTCCATGCCATCGGCACCGAACGGGCCGCCGACGATCCTTGGTCGGTCAAGCGCCTGCGCTGGACGTTGCTCGGTCTCCTCACTGCCAACCCTTCGTTGGCTCCCGGGTTCTCCGATGCCAAGAGCCCCTTGGCCACCGCCCAGCGAATCGCTGAACTCTTTGATCGCTATTCGGTCTACCGGCCGGAAATGCCAGCAACCTGGGGTGTCGGCACCGAAGCCGACCCACTAGCGCCCCTTCGCCCCGACAAGCAATGGCAGTACGCGCTGTGGCATGCGGTGCACAACGTCATCGGTGTTTCGACGGGTGAACGATTCATTGCGGCTCGCGGTCACCTCGAACCGGCTGCAGTGCAGCGTGCGCTCCATGGCCGGTTGTCCATCTTCGGCCTCGACGCGTACTCGCCGGCAAAGGTGTCGCTGCTCGCGGAACTTTCCACGCTGCTCGACCTTGCGGTGTACACGGTATTTCCCACTTCTGACCGCATTGCCGATCTTCGTTCGGTCGATCTTGGCGATCAACTGCGTAGTCACCTCGACCTTGCGAACGACATGCACAATCCGTTGTTGCGTTCGTGGTCTCGCGCCGGCCTCGAATCAATGGCGTTGTTGTCTCGTGCGTTTCCGAAGATGCAAACGCTTGAAGCGGTGGCGGCGCCGACTGTGCTTGGCCGTTTGCAGCAATCGATCGCGCACGATGAACCGCTCGCTATTCCGCCGCACAAAAAGTCTGTGCTTGAAAACGGCGACGGCTCGTTCGAGGTACATCTGTGCCACGGGCCCACGCGCCAAGTCGAAGTACTGCGCGACGCGCTCTTGCATCGACTTGCAGCCGACCCAACATTGCACCCGCGCGACATCATCGTGATCTGCCCCGATATCGAAACCTATGCGCCACTTGTTGGCCCAGTGATGGGTGCCGAGTTTCACGAAAGTGTCGAAAACGAAGCTGTTGGCGCGCGTTTGCAGCTTCCCATCGCAATCATCGATAAAACCACCAGCACCTCAACGCAGGTTGCCGATGCAATTGCTGCGTTGTTCGATGCGGTGGGCAATCGACTTGAACTCAGCAAGGTGCTTGAACTGCTTGCGCTCGAGCCCGTGCGCCGAAAGTTCAAGATCAACGAAGACGGCTTTGCCACAGTTGAACGTTGGCTGACTGATCTGCAGGTGCATTGGGGAATCGACGACACCTATCGCGCTGCAGCCCCTTGGAACTATCCGGCCGGTATCGAAGCAGGCACCTGGCGCATTGCGATCGATCGCCTGATCAACGGCATTCTCGTTCAGTCACCAGAGGACCGAGAAACGCTTACAGGCGTTGTTGGTTACGACGACATCGGCGGAAGTTCCATTGACCTTGTTGGCAACCTTGCATCGTTTGTCGATGAACTGAGCGAATTCACAACGTTCTGTAGTGAGCCCCGCTTCGCCTCTGAATGGGCCGCCACGCTCGAAGCGCTCCTCAGCGCAATGTTCGAGGTCCCCTTCGAAGACCGCAATCAACTGGCCGATGCCCTCGACGTCGCTCGTGAGCTTCGTCTGCATGCGGCGACATCAGCAGAATCAGCCCAACTGGGCTTCCGAGAAATTTCGGCGCTTTTTGCCGAGGAGCTCGATGGCATTCGTTCACGCTCAAAGGTGTGGGGCGATGTTGTGCGCGTTGCGTCGCTCTCTCGTCTGCGTGGCGTGCCGGCTCGCATCGTTGCCATCCTCGGTTTCGATGACCGCGCCTTCACCTCTGGTCGCGGAAATGGCGACGACATCCTTCTCGATGCGCCCCGCATTGCCGAGCGCGACTTCCATGCTGAAGAACGCCTTGGTCTTCTGAATCTGTTGTCGGCATCAAGCGACGCAGTGCTTGTTACCTGCAATGGCTTCGACGTGACCAACAACAAAGAACTTCCCATGGCGGTTCCGTTGGCCGAACTCACCGACGCCATCGCCGGTGTTATTGCCGCTGGCCCCGAAGTAG
>WLGJ01000007.1 GCA_009703275.1 Actinomycetota bacterium | reverse complement strand
AGTTCAAGATCGAGTTCGTTGCCGTCGAGGTCGTAACCCTTCACGTGGATTTCTGCCGGTCGAATGATTTCAAAATGCAGGCCCGGGATCGAGAGACAGCCCTCGGTGAACTCCGCCTCACCGCGAGATTCGACGATGACGGGATTGATGATGACTCCGGGCGCGTCGTCGTGGTCGAAAATGAAGAAGCGTTTCTGCACCCCGATCTGCGGAGCTGCAAGCCCGACCCCTGGCGCGTCGTACATCGTGACGAACATGTCTTGAACGAGCCGAGCGAATGCACCATCGACGTTTGTGACCTCAGAAGCGCGCTGGGTGAGCACGGGGTCACCGATGATGCGGATCGAGTGCGGAGCCATGCCACAAGGGTAGCGTCGTGACATGTCCGGCTCCTCGTCTCAGTACTTCTCCCGGACTCCAGCAGTGGATTCCGAAGAGCGCGAAATCGGCCTCTCACTGCCCGACCTCGAGCTGCGCTTCACCACTGATCGCGGTGTGTTCTCCAATAGTCGCGTCGATGCCGGAACACGCCTACTCCTCCAAGAAGCGCCTCATCCCACCGCGGCCATGTCCAATGTCTGCGACCTCGGCTGCGGCTACGGCCCCATTGCAGTGAGTCTGGCCAAGCGGTCCCCTACAAGCGGGGTTTGGGCTGTCGACCTCAACGAACGAGCAGTCGCCCTCACCGCCCGCAATGGCGCCCTCAATGACTGCACCGACATTCACGCCGTCGTCGTTGATTCCGATGGCAGCGCGATCGACGGAACTGCAGAGGACATCGCCGCTCTTCCTGACATCAGATTCGATGGACTCTGGTCGAATCCATCAATTCGCATCGGCAAGCCCGCCATGCATCACATGCTGACGCTTTGGCTTGATCGCCTCACACCCACAGGCATCGCATGGCTTGTGGTGCAACGTCATCTCGGCGCTGATTCGCTGGCCGACTGGATGACAGAACAAGGCTGGACAACTTCTCGCGTGTGTTCACGCGCGGGCTACCGACTTCTAGAGGTGAAAGCCCGATGACACGAAATCTTGGCGGCACGGAATTGAAGCGACTTCACCGAGATTGGAGACGCCGCAACGATCGCAAGATGGCGCTCATGCTCGATGGCGTGCAGAACCCTTTCAACCTCGGTTCAATCCTGCGAACTGCAGCGGCCTACAGCGTTGACCACCTCTGGCTGGTGGGATCGCCATCGCCAAACGATGCCAAGGTCCAAAAGACCGCTCTTGGCTCACAGAAATTCGTCACCACAACATCGTGCGAGACATCGGCCGAGGCATTAGCTGCTGCTCATGCCGCGGGTTACCGAGTTGTCGGCGTGGAACTGGCTGAAGGAGCGGTGCCGCTCCACGAAACCGACCTCTCGGGGAACGTGTGCATTGTCATGGGCCACGAGGACAGAGGCCTATCGAAAGAACTTCTTGCTGGGGCTGATGCACTCGCATACATCCCCCAGTTAGGCAAGATCGGTTCGCTCAACGTGGGCACTGCCGCCGCGATAGCGATGTACGAAACACGCCGTGCCGGTTGGACCGCCGAAGACTGATGCCTTGAGTGCTGCGCGTTCTATCTCAGAAACGCAGCGGATCAACTTCAATGCGGAGTCGGCCACCAGGCCGCGTTGCCGCCGAAAGCGCATCGCATAAAAGTTCGTGGGTCGCAGCACGAACGATCCATTGTCCGTCGGAAGGTCCAAGTACCTCCACGCCAATGGGCGCCACGAAGGAATCAACCCATGCCTGCGCCGAAGCTCCAGAGATGACTGCCATTGCTTTTGCGGGCGGGTAACCGAGAAGTTGACGACGCTCTCGTTCGGCATCTGACACACGGGTTGGCTCCGCCAATAACGCACCTTGCAACACTTCGTGGTGCGGCTGTCGCGTCTGCACAAGTACGCGTCCGCCGCCGGCGCGGGGTCCCACAACACGCGCAGCACGAACGAGGAGCGCCATCGCTTCTTCGGCTGCTCTGTATCGCGGAGCAAGTAGTTCTTGATCGAAATCAAGAAATGCCACCACGTCAGCTTTGTGTATTCGGTGGAGTGCCGCCTCGGTGCCCACCACAACGCGGGTGCCGGTGCCACCAGCGTCTGTGCCTCGTTCGGCCGTCACCTCGGCAACAGGTTCACGGGCCAGCGCTTCGAGTTCTTCACGCACTCGATTGACGCCAGCGCGCAGGTTCTTCATCTTCGTGCCGCCGCACTTCGCGCAAAGCATGGGCCGAACCGTGTCGCATCGCAGACACACAAGAGAACCATCCTCGCCTTGGATGACAGCGGCAGCACACTTCTCGCAGGATGCAACTTCACCGCACGCAACACAGGAAGAAAGGCGAGAGCGCCCTTTGCGATTCAGAATGCACACGACGCGTCCATCGCCACGAAGCGCTTGGACGAATCTCTCGCTAAAGAGACCT
This sequence comes from Actinomycetota bacterium, assembly GCA_009703275.1. Taxonomy (GTDB): domain Bacteria; phylum Actinomycetota; class Acidimicrobiia; order Acidimicrobiales; family Acidimicrobilacustridaceae; genus Acidimicrobilacustris. Next base: position 27,666 of record WLGJ01000007.1, on the reverse strand, counting down.
GAACCAGGCGGTTCATCGCGACGGTCAATGATGTCGAAAAGCGGCCAACCAGCGCGTTCCGCACTCCGTGATTGCGTCAGCAGCGTTCCCGCATTCAGCGCTTCGAGTGAAGGGGTTGGACTCACGAGCAGGCATGGAATTCCGCATCGGCGCGCCCGTTCGATCAAAACGTCACGAGCGTTCCATGTCGGTGTTTGTTCCTGTTGGAACGATTCATCGTGTTCATCCAGCACGATGACCGCTGCAGGAGCCGCGATCGGAGCGAACGCCGCTGATCGCGAACCAAGAACGTTCGCCCATCCCGCACGGGCAAGCGACCAATCGTCAGGCAGCATCGCAACAGGCAACCCGGCGCGACGAAGTCGCAGTCCGAGGTGTCGAGCCATCGATGCGACCGGCGCAGCGAGAAGAATTGGTCCGAGAGTCGCAGCTGCAAGCAGGAGCGGGTACGCATCAACGGCCGGAGCAAGTCGAACCGTTGCGACCGAACATGCCAATGCTTCCTTCGCCAAATCCTGCACGTCGTTAGAAGTCACTGGTTGCGGAGGCGGCGTTCGAACCGGTGAACGCGGCAGGCCACGAACGACCGAAGGAGGAGATGCCGTACGTAACAGCGCAGCAGGACGACCGGCCCAACGCCACGAGGCCCAGTCGGCAAGGTCAAAGAGCTCCGGCGGTGGCCCCCAGCCACTTACCTTCGAAATCGACTGCAACGTGACTCCGCTTGGTGGCACAACTCGGTCTTCAACAACCCAGCCACCGACTCGACGACCATGAAGCGGAATCCGCACCATCGTTCCGACGCGAATTTGTTCCGACATCGAAGCTGGAACGAGGTAGTCGAAGGTTTTATCGATCGCAGGTTCGTCAGGGCGAACGCGCACGACATGTTGATCGACAGCTACATCGGCTTCGACAGACGATGATTCGTGCCGAACCGCTGCAGACGCGTTTGATCCGCCCGATGCGGGCGGATCAAAGGAAAGCGTTGGCTGATCCGGATCGGCCGCCATCTCAGCGCCGTTCCGAGCGAAACCAGATGATCAGAGACCGAGTTCCGACGTAAGAGCGTCGACGCGGTCGGTGCGCTCCCAAGTGAACGCATCGCCGGTGCGACCGAAATGGCCGTAGGCCGCGGTCTGCTTGTAGCGAGGCTTACGGAGGTCAAGGTCGCGTGCAATTGCTGCAGGACGGAGGTCGAAGACTTCGCGAACCGCTGCAGCAATCTTTTCTTCATCGACGTTGTTCGTGCCGAAAGTTTCGACCATGATCGAAACGGGGTGCGCAACACCGATGGCGTAGGCAACCTGTACCTCGCAACGATCTGCGGCACCGGCGGCAACGACGTTCTTGGCCACCCAACGGGCGGCGTAGGCAGCTGAACGGTCAACCTTTGACGGGTCCTTACCCGAGAAGGCGCCGCCGCCGTGACGGGCCATGCCGCCGTAGGTGTCAACGATGATCTTTCGACCAGTGAGACCAGCATCGCCAACCGGACCGCCGATAACGAAACGGCCAGTCGGATTTACGAGCACCTGGTAATCGTCGTTGGCGAACTGCGCCGGAATGACGGGACGAATCACATGTTCGATGAGGTCGGGTCGGATGGCGTCTTCACGGTCGATGCCATCGTCGTGCTGGGTTGAGATCAAAACCGTGCGCAAGCGAACTGGCTTTCCGTCTTCGTAATCGAAGGTGACCTGGGTCTTGCCATCGGGGCGAAGGTACGGAACCGTTCCCGCCTTGCGAACATCGGCGAGACGCTCAGCCATGCGATGGGCAACGTGGATCGGAAGCGGCATGAGCACATCGGTCTCGTTGCATGCGTATCCGAACATCATTCCTTGGTCGCCCGCACCCTGCTTGTTGAGGATGTCTTCGCCGGAGGTGCCGGTACGAACTTCTTCAGAGTCATCAACGCCCTGAGCGATGTCGGATGACTGTGCGTCGAGGCTGACCATGACGCCGACCGTTTCGCCGTCGTAGCCGTAGGACTCGCGGTCGTACCCGATGCCCTTGATGGTGTCGCGCACAATGCTGGGAATGTCGACATATCCGGAGGTGGTCACTTCGCCGGCGATAATGGCCAGACCCGTCGTGACGAGGGTTTCGCATGCGACACGACTCATTGGGTCGTTGGTCAGCATTGCGTCGAGGATGGCATCAGAAATCTGGTCGGCCATCTTGTCTGGGTGGCCCTCGGTCACTGATTCCGAGGTGAAGGTCCAGCTGCTCACGGGATACTCCTGTGTCGTTGGTTCGGGGAGAAACCTAGTCGGGCAAAGACCCTCAGCGGTCGGACCTGATGGCCACAACTGCGTCGAGTACCGCCTTGGCCACCGCTCGTTTGTCGGTCAGGGCGATGGACGTGGCCTCGCCCGAGGCGGAAAGGATCGTTACCGCATTGGTGTCGTGCTCGAAGCCGACGCCATCGGCACCAACATCATTGGCGACGATGAGATCAAGGTTCTTGCGGGTCAACTTGCCGCGAGCGTTGTCGAGAACGTTGTCGGTCTCGGCCGCAAAGCCCACAAGCACCTGCGATGGCGCCTTGCGTTCGCCAAGATCGACAAGGAAATCATGCGTTGGTTCAAGCACGATTTTTCGATCACCGTCAGAGCCGAATGCGTCCTTTTTGATTTTGTGATCAGCAACCACCGCAGGGCGGAAATCGGCGACAGCCGCCGCCATCACAATCACATCGTGCTCATCAGCGCGCGGCATAACGGCCGCTTCCATGTCGGCAGCACTCACAACATCAATGACGTCGGCGCCAGCGGGGGCTGGAAGGTTCGCAGTGGTGACAAGCGTGACCTTTGCGCCGCGAGATAACGCTTCAGCGGCGATCGCGTAACCCTGTTTGCCCGATGAGCGATTGGTGATGACTCGAACCGGATCAATTGCTTCGCGAGTTCCACCAGCGGTGACAAGTACGCGAACACCGGCAAGGTCGTCGTTTGCGGAGAGAGCGCGTTCAATTGCGGCGACGATGTCAGACGGCTCGGCAAGACGACCGGTGCCGACATCACCACCAGCGAGGCGGCCTTCGCCCGGCGGAACAATGATGACGCCACGTGATGCGAGCAACGCGAGATTGTCTTGCACTGCGGGGTGTTCCCACATTTCGGTGTGCATCGCCGGGCAAATGATGACGGGCGCACGCGTTGCGATCAGCGTGGCGGTGAGTAGATCGTCGGAATAGCCATGGGCGTATGCCGAAATCAGTCGTGCAGTTGCAGGAGCAACAACAATCAGATCATTGTCCTGGCCGAGACGAGTGTGCGGAATAGGTGAGGTTTCATCCCACAGCGATGTCTGCACCTTTTCCGACGCAAGGGCCGACAGCGTTGTTTCACCGATGAAGTGGTTTGCGCCTTCGGTCATGATCGGCACGACATGCGCGCCCGCATCGACAAGTCGACGACAAACGTCGACCGCCTTGTACGCGGCGATTCCCCCGGTAACTCCGAGAACGATGCGACGGGATGTGAGGGTCATGCCCGCAAAACCGACAACAGGTCGGTCAGTCAGCCTCAGGTGCTTCGTCGATGGCCTCAGCCAGTTCGACGGTTTCATCGATGCCTTCGACGACATCCTCGAGGAGGAGTTCGGCGGGATCGACGCGCACGGGGATGATCTTGTCGGCCGAGATTTCCTCGAACGCGATCGAAAGCGGCTTGCGGGCGAGCGAGGTCACCTGCGGCGGAACATTCGAGCCCTGTCCTTCACCAAGTTGGTTGAAGTAAGCGTTGATCTGACGAGCGCGCTGCGCGCCGAGCGAAACCAGCGTGAATCGCGAATCGACCTTCGAGAGAAGAACTTCGATTCGGGGGTTCACCATCGAGTCATGGATCTGGGCCACGGCACACCTTCGTTACGGATTGGGGACAGAAGACTTGCGGACTGAGAATCCTGCTGAACGCCGCAGAACTGCCTCAGAGAAGAGGGGCAATGCTACCGCAGACACCCGCCAGGACCACATTGCTGGAAATCACGGTTCCAGCTGGGAACGCCTCTAGGCCGAGCGATGCTCGGCGATAAGGCCTTCAACTTCGGCCACCGTGCGGTCGAGATCGTCATTCACGATGCAAATGGCACCCAATCGACGACCCTCGGCCAATTCCGCCTGGGCCACAGCGATCCGGCGCTCCGCCTGCTCAGGAGGGTCTCCCCTGCCCCGCAGTCGTTCGGCTTGGACCTCTGCTGAAGGTGGTTCGAGGAGGATGAAGAGGCAATCGGGCACCCGTTGGAGGACCTGGGCGGCGCCTTGGACATCGATTTCGAGGATCACATCGCGACCATCGGCGCCGTCGGGCCAAGGTGTGCCGTAGAGATTCCCCAGGAATTCGGCATATTCGAGGAATCCACCCTCGGCGGCATGGGCTTCGAACTCTTCCCGGGTGCGCCAGACGTAGGCGTCTTCTCGCTCGCTTGGCCGCCGTTCGCGGGTGCTCCATGATCGTGAAAGCCAAAGCTCCGGATCGGCAGCGACAAGGCGGGCCACAACGGTGCCCTTGCCCACTCCCCCGGGTCCACAAACGACGATGATCACGAGAGTTCGGTCAGTTACCGAACGCGGCCAAGAGGGCCTTGCGCTGCTGATCGCCGAGACCGCGCAATCGACGCGTATCTGCGATGCCAATTTCGGTCATTGCGCGTCGTGCCTTGACCTTGCCGACACCCGGAAGCGATTCGAGGATCGCAAGAATCTTGATACCGGCAACAAGTTCATCGGTTCCCGCGAGATCGAGCACCTGACCAAAGGTCAGCTCGCCCGACTTCAGTTTGTCCTTGACCACGGCTCGGGCTCGACGCGCTTCAGCGGCTTTCGCGAGCGCGGCCTGCCGTTGTTCTGGAGTGAGTACAGGAGGCTGCGGCATGGGCGAGACCATAGCCGTTGCCCTAAGGCTGTCGTCCGGGCCCGCCTCCGATCGGTCTAGGAAAGCGCTCCAGCAACCTCGGCGGCGATCGAAATCGCTGCCGCGACGGGGTCGTCAGCATGCGTGACGGCACGTCCGATAACCAGAACATCGGCGCCTGATGCCACCGCTTCTGATGGCGTGGCCGGTCGCGCTTGATCGTTGACACCTACTCCGGCAGGACGGATTCCGGGCACGACGGTGATGACATCGGGCGCCAATGCGCGAACCGTTGCAAGGTCACTCGCTGAACACACCAGCCCGCCGCACTGTGCATCGAGAACAATGCCGACACGTTGTTCAAGTGCGTGCAGATCTGCCTGCTCACTTGTAAGCACAGTGATACCCAAACACGTCGGTGCGGGAAAACCTGCCGCCGATGCACCGTCGGCGACACCTTCGACTCCTGCTCGCAGATGGTCCACACCAGCTCGAGTGTGAACGGTGAGGTATGACACCCCGAGCGAACCCATCACTCGTGCTGCCTTCTTCACCGTGGTCGGAATATCGAGAAGTTTTAAATCGGCAAAGACAGCAAAATCATCGCCAATCATTGCTTCAATGGCCTCTGGGCCAGCGGCGCTGAAAAGCTCGAGGCCAACTTTGGCGACACCAAACCAGGGCTTCAGTTCATGTGCAATACGGCGAGCAGTGACGATGTCGTCAACGTCGAGTGCAAGAGCGAGTCGTGAGCGAATCGCTTCCGGTGCTCCGTTACTGAAATCAAACTCTTCAACGGGCATGCACAACTCCGACTAGCTCACGTACAGATCGGACACCGTGCCCGTAACACCACTCTTGGATTTCGTCCTGCACGCGAGCAACGCTGCGAGGATCAGCGAACGACGCAGTACCCACTTGGATTGCGCTTGCGCCGGCCATGATCAGTTCGATCGCATCAACTCCGCGGGCAACGCCGCCAACACCAACGATCGGAATTTCAGGATGTGCTGCGTAGACATCGTGGACCGCACGCACAGCAACTGGATGTATCGCTGGACCGGAAAGTCCGCCGCCGCCATTACCCAGTCGGTAGGTGCGTGTTTCGGGATCGATCGCCATTCCGAGGACTGTGTTCACCAAAGTGACGGCATCGGCGCCTGCTTCGTGTGCAGCCTTTGCAATTGACGCGAGGTCAGAAACATTCGGGCTGAGCTTCGCCCACATTGGAAGCCCGCACACCGACGCAGCTTGAATCGCTTCGGCAGTCGTGTGCGGCGCGTGCGCAAACATCCGGTTGCGATCGTGGTGATTCGGGCATGACACGTTGACTTCGACCGCGACGACTTCAGGTGGGGCATCGCGCAACATCTCGGCGGCTCGCGCATAATCCTCAATAGTTGAGCCCCAGATACTCGCGACGACAGTGGCGCCGGTTGCGATCACCGCAGGGAGTTCTTCGTCAAGCCATTTGCGAACGCCTGGACCTTGAAGTCCGACGCTGTTGAGCATGCCGGCAGGGGTTTCGTGAACACGCGGCGCAGCGTTTCCCGCCCAAGGTTCGGGGTAGAGCGACTTCACCACGACTGCACCAAGCGACGAAAGGTCGACATAGGCGCCGAGCTCATCGCCATGACCGGCTGTGCCTGATGCCGTCATCACCGGAGCGCGCAGCGTGAGTGAACCCACGGTGGTCGTGAGATCAACCGATGCTCCGGAACGACGGCGGGCAGCCATTAGGCAGCTCCCCCACGACGAACTCCCTGGTGATACTCCTGCAAGGGCCGCACTTCGAGTGGGTGTTCAGCCCGGTCGGCCATTCCGTTCACTGCAGCGAGACCAGCAGCCCCAGTAGTGAGCAAGGGAATGTTGTGCTTTCCGGCAGCGGCCCGAATGTGCGCGCCATCAGCACGTGGGCCACGACCCCGCGGTGAGTTGACGACAAGGACAACGTCGCCGCTTTCGATGAGATCGACAGCATCTTGACCATCGGGTTCGCCGATCTTTGCCACCACTGTCGCGACGTCGATGCCGTTGCGTTTCAGATGCTCTGCGGTGCCAGAAGTTGCAGCAATCAGGAATCCGAGTTCGCGGAACCGTTGCGCTGTCTTTACACCGACCTCTTTGTCGCGATCAGCGAGTGAGAGAAACACCGTGCCGGATGTCGGGAGATTGGTGCCCGCAGCCAACTGGCTTTTGGCAAAGGCGAGACCGAACGTGAGGTCAATACCCATGACTTCACCGGTGGAACGCATTTCCGGTCCGAGCAATGCATCGGCCTCAGGGAAGCGACTGAACGGCAGCACAGCCTCTTTCACGGCGATGTGATCACCCTGCACAGGTTCAGAAAGCAATCCTTCAGCGCGCAATTCCGTGAGCGATGCACCCAGCATTACGCGTGCAGCCACCTTGGCCAATGGAACGCCGGTGGCCTTTGCCACGAATGGAACGGTGCGGCTCGCACGCGGATTGGCCTCGATCACAAACACCTGGCCGCTCTTTACCGCGTACTGGACGTTGAGCAATCCGACGACTCCAAGGGCGTCGGCAATGCGACGGCTGTAATCAGTCAACACCGCCATGGTTTCGCCAGACAGCGAATAGGGAGGAATCACGCAAGCGGAGTCGCCCGAGTGCACACCGGCTTCTTCGACATGTTCCATGATCCCGCCAATCACGAAATCGCCATTTGCATCGCGAATGGAGTCGACGTCGACCTCAGTGGCATCTTCAAGGAACCGATCGACAAGCACCGGACGTTCGGCGGAAAGTCCGCCTTCTTTGCCAAGACTTCCGAACGTTGCGAGCTGCGCCATTGCAACTCGAAGGCCCTCGTCGTCGTAAACGATTTCCATCGCCCGGCCACCAAGCACGTAACTGGGACGAACGAGAACCGGATAACCGATGCGCGAGGTGATGGCCAGAGCCGCGTCGATATCGGCGGCCGTTCCGCCGGCAGGTTGGGGAATCTCGAGACGTGCACACAGCGCGTTCCAGAGTTCGCGATCTTCCGCCGCATCGATTGATGCTGGAGATGTACCAGCGATGAGTTCAGCGGGAAGCGTGTTCGACAGTTTGAGAGGAGTCTGTCCACCAAGCGAGACGATGACGCCGACTGGCTTCTCCGCATCGATGACATTCATGACGTCTTCATGGGTGAGCGGTTCGAAGTACAAACGGTCGCTGGTGTCGTAATCGGTCGAGACCGTTTCCGGGTTGCAGTTCACCATGATGGTTTCGAAGCCGGCATCACGCAGAGCGAATGACGCATGCACGCAGCAGTAGTCGAACTCAATACCCTGACCGATTCGGTTCGGGCCAGACCCGAGGATGACAACCTTCTTACGGTCGGAAGGTGCCACCTCATCGGTGTCTTCCCATGTTGAGTAGTGATACGGCGTCTTCGCATCGAACTCAGCAGCACATGTGTCGACGGTCTTGTAGGTAGGGATGACTCCAAGTTCCAATCGACGCGAGCGAACCTCGGCTTCGGTGCGGCCCCAAAGCCACGCGAGCTGGGCATCGGAGAAGCCCAGTCGCTTCGCACGCTTCCAGCCAGTACGGGTCAGGTCTTGAAATCCGACTTCGGCGAGGTGGGCGCGTTCTTCCGTAATCGCGGACATTTGATCGAGGAACCAAGGATCCACCTTGGTGGCGGCATACACCTCTTCGATTGACTTGCCACGACGCATTGCTGCTTCGAGTTGGAAGATTCGTTCTGGGGTTCCGATGCACGCCTGAGCGAGAAGTTCGTCGATGGGCATGTCGTCGTAAGCCACTTCACCTGGATCGCAGTTGAGCCCAAGTCGTCCCTGCTCAAGCGATCGGAGTCCCTTTTGCAGCGACTCGGGGAAGGTGCGTCCGATCGCCATTACCTCGCCGACCGACTGCATCTGTGTTCCGAGCACGCCGCTTGTTCCGGGAAACTTTTCGAACGCCCAGCGCGGAATCTTGGTGACGACATAATCGATAGTGGGCTCGAACGACGCCGGAGTCATCTTGGTGATGTCGTTCGGAATTTCATCGAGCGTGTACCCAACGGCGAGCCGCGCTGCGATCTTGGCGATCGGAAAGCCTGTGGCCTTCGATGCGAGTGCCGACGAACGCGACACACGCGGATTCATTTCGATCACGACCATGTCGCCGTTCTCGGGGTTCACGGCGAACTGAACGTTGGAGCCGCCCGTTTCGACACCGACTCGGCGCATGACAGCAAACGCCGCATCACGCATGAGTTGGTATTCGAAATCGGAAAGCGTTTGTGCAGGAGCAACGGTGATGGAATCGCCGGTGTGCACGCCCATGGGATCAACATTTTCGATCGAGCAAACAATCACACAATTGTCAGCGTGATCTCGCATGACCTCAAGTTCGTATTCTTTCCAACCGGCGATTGAACGCTCGATCAGGATTTCCGAAATCGGGCTGGATTCGAGCCCGAATGCCGCAACCTTTTCAAACTCCTCCATGGTTGAGGCGATTCCTGTGCCGCGACCACCGAGGATGTACGCGGGTCGGATGACACAAGGAAGACCAATGGATCCGACAACATCCATGGCTTCTTCAAATGTGTGGGCAGTTGCTGACTTCGGCGTAGCCAATCCAATTTCGGCCATTGCCTGCTTGAACAGTTCGCGATCTTCCGCCGTTGCAATCGCAAGCGCATCGGCGCCGATCATTTCGACGTTGTACTGCGCGAGCACTCCAGCTTCTTCGAGAGCCATCGCGAGATTCAGTGCCGTTTGTCCACCAAGCGTGGGCAACAACGCGTCGGGACGCTCACGTTCGATGATCCGCGTGAGAACCTCGATGTCCAGTGGCTCGATGTAGGTGGCATCGGCAAAGTCAGGATCGGTCATGATCGTCGCCGGATTCGAGTTGGCGAGCACGACGCGGTAACCCTCTTGACGAAGGATGCGACACGCTTGGGTGCCGGAGTAATCGAATTCGCAGGCCTGACCGATGACGATCGGGCCTGAACCGATCAGCAGGATGGTTTCGATGTCAGTACGGCGTGGCATCAGTTGGTTCCCTTCACGGAATCCATGAGTTCATCGAACATGGTGAACAAGTACGCAGCATCGTGTGGACCCGGCCCCGCTTCGGGGTGGTACTGCACACTGAAGGCAGGAATATCGAGACAGCGAAGACCTTCGACCACGCCGTCGTTGAGATTTCTATGTGTGACCTCAACCTTCGGCCCGATCGAGCCGTCGTCGACTGCATAGTTGTGGTTCTGACTCGTGATCTCGACCGTTCCGGTTTCGAGGCGACAGACGGGATGGTTGCCGCCGTGATGGCCAAACGGAAGTTTGTACGTCTCGGCGCCAAGCGCAGTCGCCAGCAACTGATGCCCGAGGCAGATGCCGAAGATCGGAACCTCGCCCAGCAATCCATCGATGATTTGCGGCGCACCAACCACTGCCGCCGGATCACCAGGGCCGTTCGAGAGAAACACACCATCAGGATTGCGGGCAAGAACTTCGGAAGCTGGTGTGTCGGCGGGAACAACCTCAACCGTTGCGATGCCCGAGAGATGACGAAGGATCGTGGTCTTGATGCCAAAGTCGTAGGCCACAACTCGCTTAGGAGTTCGACCATCAGTTCCGGTGAAGGCGAATTCGTAGGGCGATGCGCAAGTAACCGAACTGACGAGATCGACGCCACTCGTTCCGTGCTCGGCTTTCGCAGCCGCGAGCAGCGTTGATTCGGAAGCGGTTCCGAACGCGCCGGGCATGGCCCCAAGGTCGCGGATGTGTCGCGTAAGTCGACGAGTGTCGATACCTGCGATGCCTGGCACACCGGCCTTCTGCAGGAACGATTCAAGATCGCCTTCAGCGCGCCAATTGCTTCGGCGGCGGGCCATGTCGCGAATGATGATGCCGCGAGTGAATGGCCGGCGTGATTCATCGTCGAATGCAGTAACGCCGTAGTTGCCGATATGCGGATAGGTGAACGTAATCAGCTGTCCGGCATAGGAGGGGTCGGTGATGATTTCTTGATAGCCCGTAAGCGCCGTGTTGAACACGACCTCACCAGATGTGATGCCATCGTCGCGTCGAGCGCCAATCGCTTCACCTTCGAACACCGTGCCGTCAGCAAGAACCAATAGCGCTTCTTCAATACCACTCATCGTTGTGCCTCTCCGTCGAACACGGTTGGGACGCCACACAGAAGCGTGTAGCGGACTTTGCCGCGCACGACGCGCCCTGCATAGGGCGTGTTGTCGGATTTACTTGCAAGTGCCGCTGGGTCGACTGTCCATTCGAGTTTCGGATCGAAGATCACGAGATGTGCTGGAGCATCGGCCTCGATCGTTCGGCCGTGAATGTCGTCGATGCGAGCGATCGCTGCTGGATTCCAGGACATCTTCGCCATGAACTCCGTCATGGTGAGGATTCCTGGTTCAACCAACTCGGTGATTCCGAGTGCAAGGGCAGTTTCAAGCCCAAGCATTCCGCATGGAGCGTGATCAAACGGAGCTTCTTTAACATCGGCAGTGTGCGGAGCGTGATCGGTAGCGATGGCGTCGATTGTGCCGTCGGCAAGACCGGCCTTTACGGCTGCGACATCTTCTGCGCTTCGCAGAGGTGGATTTACTTTGAACACCGGGTCATACGACGCGACTTCTGCATGGGTGAGCGTGAAGTGGTGTGGTGTTGCTTCGGCGGTGACGTTGAGGCCACGTGCCTTTGCATCGCGCACCAAAGCGACTGCCCCAGCGGTTGACAGATGCTGGAAGTGCACCGCCATTCCTGTAAGTCGTGAAAGGGCAATGTCTCGGAACACCATGAGTTCTTCGGCTTCGGCAGGAATGCCCGGGATACCCAGCCGACTCGACCACTCGCCTTCATGCATGTGGCCACCTTGGCTGAGCGCCTCGACCTCGCAGTGCTGGGCGAGCACAACAGACTCAGGCAAACCTGAGGCGTATTCGAGTGCCCGACGCATGAGTCGGTCGTCCTGCACGCCACACCCATCGTCAGTGAAGATGCGAACGCCCGCCGCAGCAAGTTCGGCCATGGGTGAGAGAGCATCGCCTTCACGGCCGATCGTGATGGAGCCTGAGGAGCGAACGTCGCAAAGGCCCGCTGCGATGCCTGCGTCGAGAACCTGGCGAACGACCGCAACCGAATCAATGGTTGGTTCGGTATTCGGCATTGCGACAATCGCGGTGTATCCGCCAAGTGCCGCGGCCCGGCTACCAGTTTCAATCGTTTCAGCTTCTTCACGACCGGGTTCGCGCAAGTGCGTGTGGATGTCGACGAACCCAGGAGCAACCACGCATCCGGAGGCGTCGATGACCGGAGCGTTGTCCAGACCAAGAGCGTTGAGATCAAGAGCCGTTCCGACTGCAGCGATTGTTCCGTCGGGTCGAACTGCAACATCGGCGATTCGTTCACCGGTGCGGTCAACAACAAGACCGCCGGAGATGATCCATCCTGCTGACTCGGACACTGTTGCCTTTCGATTGGTTGCGTTCAGAGGTTCAGACATCGGCTTCGCCTCCCCATGTGGTTCCACTTCCGAGAAGCAAGAACAGGACCGCCATGCGAACGGCCACGCCATTGCGGACCTGATCGACGATCACGGTGTTGGGGTGGTCGGCCACCGCTGCGTCGATTTCGACGCCACGGTTCATCGGGCCGGGATGCATGATCAGCGCGTGATCAGGGAGCAACTCGGCACGCTTTTCGTTAAGACCGAATCGGTTGCTGTATTCGCGGATGCTGGGGATGAGAGCTTCTGTCATGCGCTCGCGTTGCATGCGCAGCAGGTAACAAACATCGACCGTCGGCAACACCGCGTCGATATCGGTACTGATTTTGACTGGCCAGCCTTCAAGGCTTGGTGGCAGCAATGTTGGCGGTGCGACAAGGGTGACGTCGGCACCGAGAGCGGTAAACGCCGCCACGTTGCTGCGCGCAACTCGCGAGTGGCGAATGTCGCCGACAATCGCGATGTGCTTGCCGGCGACGTCACCAAAGCGTTGGCGGATCGTGTAGCAATCCAGCAATGCCTGCGTGGGGTGTTCGTGCCAACCATCGCCGGCATTGATCACTGCGCTGGTCGCCCACTGCGCAACCTGGCGAGGCACTCCCGCCGAAGCATGCCGCACAACGATTGCGTCGACGCCCATTGCCTCGATGGTCTCGATGGTGTCGCGAAGCGATTCGCCCTTCTTGACCGATGAGGTACTGACGCTGAAGTTCATGGTGTCGGCCGAGAGTCGCTTCGCTGCGGTTTCGAAGCTAAGTCGGGTGCGTGTTGAGTCTTCGAAGAAGAGCGACACCACCGTGCGACCGCGGAGGGCGGGCACCTTGGGAATGGTTCGTTCGCTGACTTCCACAAAGGAATCGGTGAGCGTCATGACTTCGTTGATGCCCAATGCGACGTCGGGGCCAAGGTCTGCGATTGAAAGAAGGTTGCGCATGCGGCCGTGCCGGGGGTTCGTGACTGGTCGACTCACTTGACCATCTCCCCTAAGTCGACACCGTCGGAGGTGACGTCGACGGCTTCATCGCGCCGTGTCGGGAGGTTTTTGCCGACGAAGTCTGGTCGGATCGGAAGTTCTCGATGACCGCGGTCGACCATGACGGCAAGTTGCACTGCTCGGGCCCGGCCGTAGTCGGAGAGCGCATCGAGAGCGGCGCGAATCGTGCGGCCGGTGAAGAGCACGTCGTCGACCAACACCACCGTGCGGCCATCGAGGTCGCAGGGAATGTCGGTCACGGTTTCCGGAAGCACTGGGCGGAGACCAATGTCGTCTCGATAGAAGGCGACATCGAGGCATCCGAGGGGCACTTCAGAGCCATCAATGAGCTCGAGCGCTTGGCATAACCGGGCTGCCAGGGGGACTCCCCCAGTCTGCAGACCGATCACGACGACATCGTCGAGGCCTTGGTTGCGCTCGATGATTTCGTGGGCCATCCGTTTGGTGGCCCGCTGCATGTCATCAGCGCTCATGACCCGGGTCCGGGCAACAAAAACGCCCCCATAAGGGGGCGTCAAGCGTCGTTCACGTTCAGCCACGTTCGTGGTCCTTCCTGTCCGTTCGGGCCTCACGGGACCCGCTTCACGGTCAGAAGGAGAGTATATCGCGAGTTAGCGAACCGCGCCTGCGACTGCTGAGAGCACGCCATTTACATAGCGACTGCTGTCGTCAGTGCTGTAGGACTTCGCCAGTTCGACCGCTTCAGAGATCACTACGGCAGTCGGAACATCGGGCCGGTGCATGAGCTCGTAGGTAGCCAAACGAAGGATTGCTCGGTCGAGGGCCGGCATCCGTTCGACGTCCCAATTGCGGGCGTGAGATGCGATCACTGCGTCGAGGTCGTCCTGGTTCTCCCCCACCCCAACCACGAGTTGAGCAGCGAACTCGTCGGGGCCGACGGGCAGCGATGCGAGAACGTCGGCGATGGCGTCGCCCTTCATCTCGGTTTCGTAGAGAAGGTGAAACGCGCGCTCGCGGGCGTCGTGTCGATTGGTTGCGTTACCGAGGTCGTCGCTCACGCCCGGGTCAGGTATTCGCCGGTACGAGTGTCGACCTTGACGCGATCGTTGGGTTCGACGAACAGCGGGACCTGAATCACAAGTCCGGTTTCGAGCGTTGCGGGCTTGCGGGCACCTGAAACACGATCACCCTGAATGCCGGGTTCGGTCTCGGCGATGTTGAGCTCGACGGCCGCAGGCAGTTCAACCCCCACGATTTCGTCGCCGTACATCTTGAGCACGGCTTCGCCGTTTTCCACGAGATAGTTAGAAGCATCGCCAAGCGATGACGGGCCCACGTTGAGCTGGTCGTAGGTGGCGTTATCCATGAAGACGTACTCGTCACCTGAGCGGTAGAGGAACTGCATCTCTCGCTTGTCGATCATTGCCCGCTCAACCTTTTCGCCGGCACGGAAGGTGCGCTCGACGACGGCGCCGTTGCGGGCGTTCTTGAGCGTGGTGCGTACGAATGCGCCGCCCTTGCCCGGCTTCACATGCTGAAACTCGACGATTTCGAACAGCACGCCTTCGATGTCGAGGGCCATCCCGTTCTTGATGTCGTTGGTAGTGATGGTGGGCATGAGGACCTTCCTGATCCGAGTCCGTGACGTAGGTCAGGGAGTCGGTGACTTCGTTGTGTGAGTGAGGGGTCGACACCCATCGGGGGTGACGACGACGCTGTCTTCCATTCGGACCCCGCCGTGCGCCGGGAGGTAAACACCCGGTTCGACGGTGACGACGTCGCCGATGCAGAGCGTATCAGCGCTTGTCCCGGCGACTCTCGGAGCCTCATGGATGTCGAGACCAACCCCATGTCCGGTTCCATGGGTGAACCATTCGGCCCAACCCGCCTGGGCAATGACCGCACGGGCAGCGGCGTCGACCTCGCTGGTGGCAACACCCGGGCCAACGACCCCGACCCCAGCCTCATTCGCTGCGGTGACGACTTCGAGCATTCGCTTGCATGTGTCGTCGACCTCGCCGATTGCGACGGTACGAGTCATGTCCGAGCAGTACCCGTCGACGATGCAGCCGAAATCGAGGACCACGAGGTCACCTTCTTGAAGGCGTCGATCGGTAGGGCGCGCATGGGGCATGGCTCCGTTGGGGCCTGAAGCGACGATTGTCTCGAAGCTTGTGCCTGAGGCGCCAAGGCGCCGCATCGCCGAATCAAGAGCAAGCGCGAACTCTGATTCGGTGAGTCCGTCGAGAAGGCTGGAACGTCGTTCGGCCAGCGCGGCATCAGCGATTGCCGCAGCGAGTTCCATTCGGGCCAACTCGGCGTCATCTTTGGAACGACGAAGCGTTTCTACCAACCCCGTCGTTGCAACAATCTCATGAGCGCGCAACCAGTCTTCGGCATAGCGGCGCTGCACTGACCATGTGATGTGGTCGGCTTCCAGACCAATGCGCTTTGCGCCAGCAACCGCCGAGGCGATTGCTTCGCGCTGGGCAGTCGAAGTGATCTCAAGGCGAGAGGGAGCGTTCGACGCTGACAGTTGATCGGCCGCCTGTTCGGTGTAGCGACCATCAGTTACCAACACCATGTCATCAGCGGTCACAACAACAATGCCCGCACTGCCGGTAAACCCTGTGAGATAGCGGATGTTGCTGGCCGCAGTGAGCAGCAGTGCATCGAGTTGCGCGTCGATCAAGGACTTGCGCAAGTTGTCGACGCGTTCTGCGACGAGCATTGGCGGAAGAACTGCAAAGCGCTCCGCTATCGAGGGTGCTGAAGTCACGTTGGTCACTTCAGCAGTGTTGCCACGGCATCGACGGCAAGGCGGTAACCGTCGCCGCCGAAGCCAGCGATTGTTCCGGTTGCCACCGGGGCAACCACAGAAGTCTTGCGCCATTCCTCGCGCGCTGCCGGGTTCGACAGATGCAGTTCAACAATTGGGCCATCGAATGCTGCAAGCGCGTCGTGAAGCGACCATGCGTAGTGCGTAAACGCACCTGGATTGAAAATGATTGCTGCGCAACGACGACGCGCACCGTGGATGGCATCAACGAGTTCTGATTCGGCGTTGGACTGCAAGTGTTCGATTGTGAGCCCATGCGCCGACGCAGCGGTGGTTGCTGTCGCAACATGGTCGGCCAAGGTTGCGGTGCCATAGATCTCGGGCTCACGATCGCCAAGAAGATTGAGGTTCACCCCAGAAAGCAACAGGACAATGGGAGCATTCGACATCAGCGGTCTCCTTCGATTCGGATCGCATTGATTGAGTCTTCGATAATCGACACGTCGACTCCGGTCACTGATTCAACTCCGTTGGGACCGTCGAGAACGAAGGTGATTCCATCAAGAGCTTTTTTGTCTCGGCCCATAAGCGCAATGAGTTCAGAATTTTCGAGACCAATTGGAAGGGTGAGCGGCAAGTCATAGGCGCCTACGACACGGCGGTGTTCAGCGACACGATCGGCATCGATGCGGCCCAAACGCAGAGCCAGTTCCGCTGCGAAGATCAGGCCTATTGCAACTGCTTCACCGTGACGGAGATCGTGATCGCCGGCGATTTCGATGGCATGAGCCAAGGTATGCCCATAGTTGAGCGTTGCGCGAGCGCCGCCCTCTCGTTCATCACCTGCAACAACGGCAGCCTTGATAGCGACACATGCCGCGACCTGTTCGTCGATTGGCAATGCGTCGATGCCTTCACCACCGAGGAAGTGGTACTTCGCTATTTCGCCGAGTCCGCAGCGGTACTCACGCGGAGGCAACGTCGACAACAACCCGGTATCGCAGACAACTCCCGATGGCTGCCAATAGGCGCCAATCAAATTTTTGCCTTCAGGAATATTCACACCGGTCTTGCCGCCGATGGCTGCATCAACCTGGCCCACAAGCGTGGTTGACACGTGCACAACCGGAACGCCGCGGTGGTACGAGGCTGCGGCGTATCCGGCAGTATCGGTAACGATTCCCCCACCAACCGCAACGACGCAATCGCCGCGGGTCAGGCCCCACTGAGCAAATTGCCGACAAAGCGACTCGACGGTAGCCATCGACTTTGACTGTTCGCCATCGCCCATCGTGAACACCTTGTGTTCGCGTCCGGGATCGACCTCGATACCGAGACCTTCCTGGGTGACGATTGCGACTCGCTTCGCCCGGTCAGGAATGACTCGCGAAAGTTCAGACCGCGCGCCATCGCCAACGAGAACTTCATAGGAACGATCAGCGAGCTGAACAGGAACAACAATCATTGAGCATCAACCTCGTTCACGCTGCGAACGATGGCGCCCACGACAGCGGTAATCGGGGCCGTGCAATCGACGGTGATGTCGGCGACTTCGCCATAGAGCGCTTCACGATCGGTTTCCATTTGCGTCAATGTTGCCCGGGGGTCGTTCGCTAGTGCGGGACGGTGGGTTCCACGCGAGGTGCGGCCGACCAGAACGTCGACTGGCGCCCGCATCCAAACCACGGTGCCTGACTCACGAAGTCGGGCTCGGGTAGAAGAACTCAGCACCGAACCTCCGGCGGCGGCGATCACCGACGGTGTTTGTGATGCGAGGAGATTGGCCATGACTTCTTCTTCAATTGCACGGAATGCTGGCTCGCCATCGGTGGCGAAAATCTCTGCGACAGCACGCCCGGTACGAGCGACGACCTCATCGTCGGAGTCAACAAATGGCCGCGAAAGCTCTCTGGCGACGCGACGCCCAACAGTGGATTTGCCCACGCCCATCATCCCGATCAGCACGATGTGAGCCGAACGAGATGAGGCGGAGTTCACGATTTGGGCGCGTCGGCGCCGTCGGCGAACGCCTGACCAGCGTCCCAGTTGAGCGGGGTCGCTTCGGGATCAAGCGCCGAGTCGGTGTCGATGCGCGCGGTTTGTTCACGGACTTGAGCGATGAACGTGTCGTGGTTTCGAACAAATTCTTGCAATGAGTCGCCACCAAACTTGCGGAGGCATTCGCTGGCCAACACAAGTGCCGCCATTGCTTCGGCGACAACACCCATGGCCGGTACTGCGGTGACATCAGTGCGTTCACGGAACGACACGCCCGCTTCTTTCGTGGCGGTATCAACTGTGGCGAGCACCGGACGGTTGAGCGTGGCGAGCGGTTTCATTGCGACGTGAGCTACGAGGACTTCGCCAGTCGACATTCCACCCTCGATGCCACCCGCGTTGGCGCTCGTGCGGCGATAAGTCGAAGCAGCTTCGTCCCACACGATGGGGTCATGCGCTTCAGAACCAGGTCGGCTCGCGACATCGAAACCGTCGCCGATTTCAACACCTTTCACTGCTTGGATTGAAAGGAGTGCTTGAGCAAGAAGGCCGTCAAGACGACGATCCCAATGCACATGGCTACCAAGGCCGAGGGGAACGCCGTGGGCGACCACTTCAACGACGCCGCCAAGGGAGTCGCCCGCCTTCTGCGCGGCTTTGATCTCGGCAATCATCGAGGTTTCGGCAGCAGCGTCGAGACAACGAACCTCGGAGTCGTCAACTGGTGCGAATCCGCCGGGTTCGGGCCGAGCCGCCGTCGATGCACGAACTGGGCCAAGGGCGATTACGTGAGAACCAACTTCGGTTCCCACATGAGAAAGAAGTGCTTTTGCTACCGCACCTGCGGCAACGCGGGCAGCGGTCTCGCGGGCCGACGCGCGCTCAAGGACATTTCGGGCATCGTCGAACGCGTACTTCTGCATGCCAGTGAGGTCAGCGTGACCCGGACGCGGTGTCGTGAGTTTCTGAGAGGTTTGCCCGGGATGGGGCGACATCTCTTCGGTCCACTTCTTTTCCCACTCGCTATTGCCAATCTCGATCGCAACCGGAGATCCGAGGGTGACCCCATGACGAACGCCAGCGAGGATGGTGACCTCGTCAGCTTCGAACTTCATGCGAGGGCCACGACCAAAGCCGAGTCGGCGCCGAGCCAACTCGTTTCCAATTTGGTCGACAGTGATGGGCAAACCAGACGGAAGCCCCTCGATGATGACGACGAGGGCCTTGCCATGGGATTCACCGGCGGTCAGATAACGCAGCACCGGTCCAATCTACCGGCGGTTCCTGCCCTCCCCCGAGCCAGTTTCCCCAAAGGCTCAATTCAGCCCACGAGCGCGCGACTTAGAAGGACAGTGGCGAGCGTGCCCATCGCCAAAAATGGACCAAACGGGAATGGCTGGTTGCGCCCACGGATAACGAGAAGAGCGATCCCTCCGAGAGTGCCAACTGCGAATCCGATAAGGAAAACCCACAGCACGAGGAAGACGACCTCGAGAGACGAGCTCGCTTGGAATCCGGCCATCAGCCCGAGGACGGCTGCGAACTTCACGTCTCCGAAGCCCATGCCTTGGGGCGAGATCAGATGAGCAACGAGCAGAACGCCGAACGCTATGGCAGCGCCGAGAACTGCGTAACGGGCTCGACCGCTATCGCCTTCGCTCACTGAGAGGATCACTACGAGGAGGAGACCGATCGCCAGCGTGGGCAGCACGACAACGTCAGGAAGTCGATATTCGGTGAAATCGATGGCGCTTGCCAGAAGCAACGCAGCGAAACCGGCGAGGTAGGCAAGGAGCTCAAGCCATGATGCATCTGCGAATCGCCATCCCAAGAGGACAAACGTGGCGAGTGTGAGCGACCCCAGCACGGTCGTTCGCTGCGAAACTCGCGGAGTCTCGGAAGGTTGAAAGAGCGGGCGCTCGGTAACGAAGGTCGCAGACAGTCTTGAGATCAGGACACCACATGGAAGAGCAAGAACGATGCACACGAGAAGTCGGATCGTGTCCATCGTCTGCACTCAGTCCAATTGGCTGGCCACAGAGGCCAGCATCACATCGATTGGGGCATCAACTCCGGTCCAGAGTTCGAACTGCACTGCGGCTTGGTGAGCGAGCATTGCGACACCGTTGGCGACAGAAGCCCCTTGAGCACGCGCGGTTGCAATCAACGGAGTCTCGAGAGGCTTGTAGACGATGTCGACCAAGATCTGGCCTTCGTGCAGTACTGACGCATCGAAGGGAACATCGGTTGACCCAGGGTCGCCCATCCCGACAGACGTCGCATTAACGACGAGGTCAGCGTCGGCAAGATCCGAATGAGCACCCTCGAGAGCGACAACCTCACCACGATCGCCCGCAAGTGCCGCGGCGCGCTCAGCTCGGCCCAATGTGCGATTCACGACAACGATTTCAGACGCGCCTGCATCGGACAGAGCGAGGACGATTGCGCGAGCAGATCCACCTGCCCCTAGAACGACGCAACGCTTACCGCTTGGATCAAAAGAAAACCCGTGCTGCAGCGAACGAACAAAACCTTCACCATCGGTGTTGTGGCCGGTGAGCAGTCCCCCGTGATTCACGATGCAATTCACCGCGCCGAGGCGTTCTGCTGTCGGCGAGAGTTGGTCGGCACATGCCGCTGCACTTTCTTTATGCGGCGTCGTGATGGACAGACCTGCGATACCCAGAGAGCGGACGCCAGCGAATGCATCCGGCAGTCCTGCTGAAGCCACTTCGAGAGCGACATAGGTCCAGTCGAGCCCAGCGGCCTCGAACGCGGCGTTCATCAGCGTTGGTGAAAGCGAATGGCGAACGGGATCGCCAATAACTGCCGCTAATCGAGTGGCACCAGTGGGCGCCATCAGAAGACCCCACGAGCTTTCGCATCGGCCACGGCTCGATTGAAGTCAGTCAGATTGTTGGTGAAGTAGTGGCGACCGTCTTTGTCCGTAAGCACATAGAACAGCCAATCACCTGGAGCGGGATTCAACGCGGCGTTTATTGACTCTTGGCCCGGTGAATTGATCGGGGCGGGCGGAAGACCCTTCTTCAAGCGCGTGTTGTAGGGAGAGTCGACCTTCAAGTCCGTATTTGTGAGATTCGTCTTGCGCTGTTGAATGGCATAGAGCACCGACGCATCAATGCCAAGTGTTTCGCCACGAGCAAGTCGGTTGTAAATCACTCGTGCGATCTTGGCTCGATCCTCGTCAACCTTTGCTTCCGACTCGACAAGCGACGCAACAATGAGTGCTTCATAGGGCGAAATGGACTTCGTTCCGGCCACACCCTTCAACTTGGCGGTTGCATCGGGAAGACCTTCGGCCTGCGAGACGCGATCGAACGCAGCAATCATCTGATCGATGAGCTTCTGCGCGTTCCCAACGTCTTGTTGCGCAATTTCATATGTTGCGGGGAAAAGGAACCCTTCGATGTTCGTTGAACCAGCAGGCTGCAACGACGGATGTGTGTTCTTCAGCGCAGCATCAAGCGCGGCTGGGTCCATCGTGGGGAACTTTTCGAGCGCGAGTTTTTTGAACTCCGAAACCCATAGTCCTTCACGCACAAGGAATGAAACCGTCGTCGGCGGAGGCGGACCCGCTTTCAGAATGTCGACGACTTCGCCCATGGGACTGTTGACACGCAGACCCTCATATTTGCCGGCCTGAAAGGGATCGCCGCCCTTCCATTTCACGTACCACTCGAAAACCGTTGCGCTCGAAACAATCTTCTTCTCTGCAAGCGATGTCGCGATCTGCGAGGTTGTCGCGCCCTTCGCGATGCTGAATGCGACTTCTTCGCCTTGAGAACCTGGATCAATCTTTCCTTTGACCCAGAAGCCAGCTGCCGCAATAAAGAGTGCGATGACGATCAGCGGCACGCCGATGAGTAGAGCCCATCGGCCTCCTCCACCGCTTCCGCCTCCACCTTTCACGGAGACGAACTCGCCACCGTTGCCATCATTCGCTGTGGCCGGAGCAGGAGTGGCTGCAGGCATAGATCGAGGTGCCGGTGTCTCTGCCGCCGACGACGAAGGCGTCGCGGGAGAGGGCGACGCCGGCGGAGCCTGAGGCGTCGAGGGCTCGAGCCCGAAAAGTTCGAACGGATCTGGTTGTTCGGGCACGGCTCGCTCTGTGTGTCGTGGTTAGGAATCGGTTTGTGCAACTCGGCTGTCGAGCCAAGCCTGCAGCATCACCGCAGCAGCGACTTGATCGACCATTTGGCGTTGGGAACGTCCCGACACCTCACCCTCCTGCAGCAGGCGGGTGGCCGTCACCGTGGTGAGTCGCTCATCGTAGGGAACGACCGGGAGTGATGTCGCCGCGACCAGTTCTTCAATCTCTGAACGCACGAACTGGGCTGCGGGCCCTTCCGAACCATCAAGCGAAAGAGGAAGGCCCACCACGAGGGTGTCGACCTCCCATTCCGCCGCAATCCCAAGGATTCTCTGATGATCGGTCGAATGATCGCTGGACCGTTGCACCGTTTCTAGTGGGGACGCCACCGACCCTGAAGAAAGCGCAATACCGATGCGCCGCTCGCCAAAATCGATACCGAGGGCTCGCACTAGGAGCGAACCGCCGCCCGAACAAGATCGAGGGCCTCGTCGAGTGCTTCGGGATCTTTGCCTCCGGCTACCGCGAGATCGGCGCTCTTTCCGCCGCCACCCTTGACCTTTTTGGCCGCATCGGCGATGAGTTCGGATGCATTGAGACCCGAATCGGCGGCAACGGCAGCCACGATCGTGACCCCGCCACCATCTGGCGCGGTACCGAGAACGACGGCCTTGATGCCGGCGCGGTCACGCACTGCAACAGCGAGGTCGCGGACTCCGTCGCGGTCGAGTCCGTCGACACGAGCGATGACAATGCCGTCGACAGCCTGTTCGGCGAGTTCACCGGACCGACCAGCAGCGGCCTGTCGTTCAAGGTCGCGGATTCGCGTACGAAGGTCTTTCACTTCGGCAACACGGCGTTCGACGGCGTCGACGAGTTCGTCAGTGGCAACACCCATTGCTTCAGCCGCGGCCTTAATGCGTCGCTCGTCTTCACGAAGTCGTTCAAGTGGGCCCATGCCCGAAACTGCTTCGATCCGTCGAATGTTCGAACCAATAGAGGCTTCACTGATGATTTTTACGGGGCCAATATCGCCTAGTGCTTTGACATGTGTGCCACCGCACAATTCGGTGGAATGCGGGCCAGCTTCGAGAACCTTGACGACATCGCCGTATTTGTCACCGAAGAATGCAATGGCGCCTATTTCTTCGGCTTTGTCTTTCGTCGTTTCGTAATGACGAGCCGGAGAGTTGGCGAGAATGTCGCTGGCAACGAGATCTTCGATCGCGATGATTTCGTCGTCACTCAATGCTTCGTAATGGGAGAAGTCGAAACGAAGACGGTCAGGCCCAACAAGTGAACCTTGCTGCTTAACGTGATCACCAAGAGTTTCACGCAAGGCCCAATGAAGAAGATGCGTTGCGGTGTGATTGCGCTTGATGGCGTCGCGACGCTCGCCGTCGATGACCGCAGTAACGGTTTGACCAACTTCGATGTCACCTTCAAGAACTTCGAAACGGTGACGCACAACACCGGGCGCGCCATAAACCGTTTCAACGATTCGAGCACGACCAGTCGGCGAGGTGATCACACCAGTATCGCCAACCTGACCGCCCGATTCTGCATAAAACGGCGTGTGGTCGAGAACGATTGAATCGTCAGTAACCGCAAGAACATTTGCATCGATGGCATACGAATCGTCGCCAAGGAAATGCGTAGGACCGTGCTCAGCCGAAACGGCAGCGAATACTTCGACGCTTTCGCCACCCGCGCCC
Source organism: Actinomycetota bacterium (assembly GCA_009703275.1). Lineage (GTDB taxonomy): Bacteria > Actinomycetota > Acidimicrobiia > Acidimicrobiales > Acidimicrobilacustridaceae > Acidimicrobilacustris. The sequence continues at coordinate 3,749 of WLGJ01000007.1, read as the reverse complement.
TTACGGGCATCCTTGGCCCGCTGACGCTGTTCAGCCATTTCAGAAGCGAACCCGTCTTCGTCGACATCGTGGCCGCGTTCGAGCGCGATTTCGCGAGTGAGTTCGAGCGGGAAACCATGCGTATCGTGCAGAAGGAATGCGACAGAGCCACCGATAGTTGCGCCAGGACCGAGACGATCGAGTTCTGTGTCGAGCAATGCCGTGCCGGATTTGAGCGTTGCCCGGAATCGTTCCTCTTCGCGCGCAACAACCGTGCGAACGAAATCTTGTTGCTTCACGAGATCGGGATAGGCCTCGCCCATCACTTCGACCGTCGTGTCGACAAGGGTTGGGGTGACGAGATCAGCGACGTCGAGCAAGTACGCCTCGCGCACCGCCCGGCGAATGATCCGGCGCAGCACGTAGCCTCGTCCTTCGTTCGACGGGAACACACCGTCACTCACGAGGAAACTCATGGTGCGGGCATGCTCGGCGAGAATCCGAAGCGAAATATCGGAACGCTCCGCTGCGCCAAGTCTTGTATTCGTTACGCGCTGTGCAGTTTCTACAAGCGGAGCGAGAACATCAGTTTCAAAAACAGAATCGACACCTTGGAGTACCCCGAGGATTCGTTCGAGACCAGCGCCAGTATCGATGTTCTTCTTTGGCAACTCGGTGTCGTGACCATCGGTGTCGCGCGCGAACTGCATAAAGACGAGATTCCAGATTTCAAGAAACCGCTCATCGCTACCTGATGCGGGCCCACCATCGGGGCCGTATGCCGCACCCTTGTCAACGTAAATCTCTGAACACGGGCCACAAGGGCCGGGAGGGCCGCCAGGAGGGCCCCACCAGTTGTCGGCGTCGAGGAATTGAATGCGGTCGGGATGCACCCCGACCTCGTCGCGCCAAATATCGGCAGCTTCCTGGTCGGTCAGATGGCAGGTAACCCAAAGGAGTTCGGGATCGATCCCAAACAGGTTGGTAACCATGTCCCATGCCATCGGGATGGCTTCGTGTTTGAAATAGTCACCAAACGAGAAGTTGCCGAGCATCTCGAAGAACGAAAGGTGGCGGGCATCGCGACCGACCTCTTCAAGATCGGAATCCTTGCCTCCCGCTCGAACACACTTCTGCACCGTGGTGGCCCGATTGAACGGCGGTTGCTGTTCACCGAGGAAGTACGGCTTGAACGGAACCATGCCGGCAACCGTGAAGAGAAGGTCAGGATCATGTGGGATGAGGCTGGCCGAGGGAACAATCGTGTGGCCTCGGGCCTCGAAGAACGAGGTGAAGGCACGGCGCAACTCGTTCGCAGTCATCGGATTCATGGTGCGGTCAGCCTAATGACTGGCAACCGCGCTGACCGACTCAGTGTGCTGCTGAGGAACCCGACGGATCGTCTCTTTCCCGGGGTGCTGCTCCGGGATCGTCGAAGTCCAGTGGTCCGATGATGCGAAAGCCTTCGCCATCGTCGATAAATCGAGCTTCAGGTGGTCGAGGTGGAGAAGGCTTGAGTGTCTCGGTATCGATCTCGAAGTTGACGCCGTTCCGAGCGCGTTGGCGATTCGAAAGAAGGATCTCAATCGTGACTCCCACGATGAGCCCAACGACGATCACGAGGACGGCTATGGCCACATCGCATTGTAACTCAATCGAATAATTAGTGTGCGAGTAAAAGTACTACAGCCTCGTCTTGGCAGAAACCGCACCTAGTCGGCGAGAACTGACTCCACTCCAGCGCCACCCCCCTGCTCCCGGCGCCGGGCGAGAATGCTCGCCCCAGCGCCAAGGAGAAGAAGACTCAGACCCAGGGCCGCAAACGGCAAGGCATCGTTCGAGCCCGTGTAGGGAAGGGTCGCACCGGGCGGGGTCGCCGGCTCATCTGGAACCACTACTGCCTCCGGGGTCACAGCGACCGAGACCGACGGTGCTGCCGACCCGGCCGCGTTCGATGCTGTCACTCGGTAGAGAACAGCACTGCCGTTCACAAGTGGCGCATCAGTCAACGTTGTGGCCGAAGTCGTTGCGACGATCTGCCAAGTGAGTCCGCCATCGAGTGAACGCTCAACCAGGTAGGTCACTGGACTGCCGCCATCGTTGGCCGACGGTGCCCATGTCACAGTTGCCGATCCATCACCCGGGGTAACTGCCGGAATTCCCGCGGGACTCGGTGGATTCGCGGCGAACGCAACGACTTCAGTCCATGGACTATCGCCGACCACGGTATAGGACTGCACTCGGAACCAGTAACGCGTTCCTGGCTGCAAACCAGTCACTGTGAGCGAGGTTGCATCAACAAGACCGGAACCAGACGGTGAAAACAGCCCTGTCACCACATAGTTCGTGCCGATTGATGTCGCCAGTACTCCCGCACCGGCGTGATTGGCATCCGATGATGTCGATGACACAGAGAACGAACGGCTCGATGGAGCAATAGCGAAGACGTCAGGCCCAAGTTGAATCGAGTCGGTCCACGTCGATCCGTTCAACGATTGCTCAAGTCGGTAACCGACGATCGCTGTACCGCCGTCATCGACCGGCGAGGTCCACTGCACAGTGACCTGACCTGGAGCACTTTGCGTGGTCAAGGCTGCCGGCACTGTGGGCGGCGCAACCGGAGCTGCCGTCACCCACACGCTTGCTGCTCCAGTACCAGCAGCGTTGATCGCACGAGCTCGGAACACATAGGCAATGCCATTCGTCAGACCGGTCACCGTCACCGATGGCGTCGCGGATGTCGAGCCGGTTAGCCACGTACGCCCACCATCACGAGAAAGTTCAACGACATAGCTCGTGATGTTTGCGCCGCCATTCGAAACCGGCGCCACCCAACTGAGCGAGACCTGACCGTTTCCAGAGACGGACACCATGTTTGTCGGCGCCGAAGACGTCGTCACCGGCGTTGCCGAGACTGATGACGTTGCCGATGCACCAGCTCCAACCATGTTCCTGGCCGTCACACGGAATTGGTACGGAGTTCCGTTCGTGAGTCCGACGACAAGGAAGTTACGAGCGGTTACCGCAGACGCAACAATCGCCCAACTCGTTCCACCGTCTGATGAGATCTCGACTCGGTAGGAACTGATTGATGCGCCGCCGTCGCTGGTCGGAGCCGACCACGACAAAGCGATTTGTCCATCACCAGACACCAACACAAGAGATGTCGGGGCTCCCGGTGCTGCCGCCGGAGTCGCTGTCACCGGTGCACTCGGCGCGCCGCTTCCTGCCGCGTTCACAGCGATGACACGGAAGGCGTAGGCCGTTCCGTTCGTAAGACCCGACAACACAGCACCGGTAGTCGAAGTTGTCGTGGCTGTTGCCCAAGTAAGGCCACCATCAGTCGAACGTTCCACGATGTAGGACGTCACCGGCGCACCACCATCAGATGTTGGGACTGCCCAAACAAGTGCAGCAGTTCCATCAGAGGCAACAACGCTGAGATTGACCGGTGATGTCGGCGGTGTACGAGGAGCAATCGCTCCTGAAAGCGACACCGACGATCCTGTGCCAGCAGCGTTACGAGCCGAGATGCGGAAGCGGTAGACCGACCCGTTCGCCAAACCGGACACGACTGCGGAGCGATCTGCAGTTGTCACCACGGTCTGCCACGAGATACCGCCATCGGTTGATTGCTCGACGATGTAACTCGATACAGACAAGCCTCCGTCGGTCGCCGGGGCAGCCCACACGATGGTCACTGATCCATCACCTGCAGTTGCAACCGGATTCAACGGCGCACCCGGAACAGTCGACGGAGTCACCGACGT
>WLGJ01000069.1 GCA_009703275.1 Actinomycetota bacterium | reverse complement strand
TTGTTTATCGACGGCGGGCATGGTTCCGAGCCGGCGCACCGTGATTTCGAACTCTGGACTCCCTGGATCGAAGCCGGCGGAATTCTCGCAATCCATGATGTCTTCCCCGACCCCGCCGATGGCGGTCGTCCCCCCTACGAGATCTATTGCCGGGCGATCGAGTCCGGTGAGTTCACCGATGTCTCAGCGACGGGGTCATTGCGAGTCCTGCGCCGCAACTAGTTCCGCACGTGACGGAGCAGTTGTTGCTCTTCGACACTGAGAACGATTCGACCACTCTTCCAAGCGGAGTCGAGCTGTTCGTAGTGCCTGCGGGCCCGTTCGTTTAAACCGCGATTGTTGCAGTCCCGTAGAAGACGAAGGCGATGCCATGCGGCCATGCGTGGTTCGCGGAAATTCGAAAGCAATGTTTCCCACGGGCCGTAGGACAATTCGGCATCGTCGCGGTGTTGATCGACGACTACGCCCAGAATCACCTCATCGATCGTTGGCCATCCCGACGCAAGGCATTGGTCAACTTCTCGGTCGAAGTCGTTACTGAAACGGGAAACGTTGTTGGCCGATACTCCGAAAAGGCCTCCAGCAACCTTTGAGAAAGGTATCTCTCTGTAGAACTGACCTCGGTCTTCGTATTCAGAAGGGTCTGTTTCCCAGAGAACATTTGCGTGTAGTTCGCAGTCGCTCGATTCAAGAAGTTTGTCGAACGTCTCTCCCTTAAGAGGCTGTGCAACTTCAAGGAGGGCGATATCTGCCCACCAGTACATTTTCGAGCCAAAGGAGTCTTGGTTGGCCGCAACTTCAAGTAGTCCCGGTTTCGACCAACCGAGCGCGATGTAGTCGGGAGTGTCCTTCACTGGGTTAGAGGCAGTTGGTGGACGTCGTCCCGCATCGAATGCCGCTGTGATTGTCGGGATATCGCGTGTTCGGGGGAATTGATCGAAGGGAAGGCTGATGACTCGAGCCGAAGAGTCTGGAGCAAGGCGATGACGAATTTCTTGTAGCGGTTCCACGAGTTGGGGCTCGGTAAAGACAACTAACGGGTGTCGCGTTGAGAGGACCCCGCTGCAGCGCGTCAGGTACCAATCAATGTCTCGGCGGTCACTTGACTCGCGAGATTGAAGATCTACGAGCGCAGTGACAACTGTTGTCTGCGCTGAAGACACGAGAGTCAGTCGGCTCGATCGCTGATTGAATCGTCGGTGTCGATTTCAACCAACGGCGGAAGCGCGTCGTGGTCGATGAACAACCCTGATGCGGGAGAGGTGCGGCTCAGTGCATCGGCCGCAAGGATGATTGCTGCATCGGTGTAGGTCGTGCGTTCGTCGGCGGGGAAGTGCACCTCGTCGGGGAACACGATGCCGGTCCAGTAGTGGCCGTCTTCGCACCGAAGTTGCTGGGCCCACGAAAACAACTGAAGAGCCTGTTCACGATTGCCGACTGACAACTCGGCGATGAGGCATTCGCAGGTTTCGGCTGCGGTGATCCACGGCCGGTCGCTAACGCAGCGAACGCCGCGACCTTCGACAACAAAGGTGTCTCGACGCGCATCAAGACGAGCGCGAGCTTCAGTGCGAGAGAGAACGCCGCCAAGAACGGGGTAGTACCAGTCCATCGCCCAGCGGGCTTTGGGGGCGAATGCATCAGGAGCATTGCCGAGGCAGTGCTGACGGATGACATGAGCCAGACGTGCTGCGCTCAATTCCCAATCGGGACGTTCGTGGCCAAGAAGTTCCGCAATCGCAATTGCGCAGCGAAGGCTGTGGCAAATGCTTGAAGAACCAGTGAGCAAAGCGAATGACCACGGTGTGCCATCAGCGTGACGAGCCCAAAGGATTTCGCCTCGAGGCGTCTGTAGATCTAGAACAAAGTCAATGGCCTTCTCGACAACTGGCCACATGGTTTCGACAAAGCCAGGGTCGCGAGCAACAAGCCAGTGGTGCCAAACGCCTGCAGCGATATACGCGATTGTGTTGGCGTCGAGCTTGTCTTGTTCGATTCCGTCAGCCAAGTAGTACTGATGCCAAGAGCCGTCATGACGCTGAATGTCGGCAAGCCACTGGTAGGCGTGCTCGGCTTCGGAGCGCATGCCTGCAAGATCGAGCGCCATGGCCGCTTCGATGTGATTCCACGGGTCGGCGTGGCCTCCCGGGTGCCACAGGACCATTCCATTGGGCTGTTGCCAGTCGGCAATTGCTTCTGCGGTCTGACGAACCTGCTCGGCGGTGATGATGTCGTCAACGGAGGGGATCTCGGTCATTTTGCACCTGCCATCGCGGCGTGTCGGATTGGCTTGGTCGCGTAGACAACAAGCGACTTCCCCAACACGGGGTTGAGTGCCTTTTCGGTGAGTCGGGTCAGCGGGGGAGCCGACATGATGTCCCACTCAAGAAACTTTGTGTACACCTTGACCGCAGCGTTGGTGTCGTTCCGCGGGCCGACTGCGCAACGAAGCCACCAGTAGGGCGAGTGCAATGCGTGGGCGCGGTGTGAACTTCCAGGAATGAGTCCAGCGTTCTTCATCTTTAGGCGAAGGTCAGACTCTGAGTAGATGCGAACGTGTCCACCTTCCGACTTCGGCGCGTAGTACTCGTCGGAAAGTTTCCAGCAAATTTTCTCTGGGAACTCAGCAGGAACAGTGATGGCAATCGTGCCACCGGGACGCAACACCCGAATGAATTCCGAGAGAGCTGCGTTGTCGTCGGGAACATGTTCCATCACTTCGGACGCAATGATTCGATCGAACGATGCATCGGCGAACGGAAGCTTGGTTCCATCGCCGGCAACTGACGTACACGAAATCGTCGGTGCAATTTCACCGCCGTTTTTCATGGCTGATGTTGTCGCAGCAACCTGTTCAAGTTCAGGAACGGCCATATCGCAGGCCACAACTCGTGCACCGCGGCGCAACGCTTCGAACGCGTGACGACCAAAGCCGCAGCCCAGATCGAGCAAGCGGTCTCCGGGGCGAAGGCCCAAACGGTCGTAGTCGGCGGTCAGCACTGCTCAGGATCCTGGACGTGTGACGCGCGAGCGCTGGAAACGTGGGGCTGCACCAGCGCCGCCGGGTCGGCGGGCCTGAATGTGCGGGGTCTCCGCGAGCAGTGCGCGGTAATGCTCAACCGTGCCGGTCGCGGTGTGGCGCCATGTCCAGCGATCGATGACACGTTGACGGCCAGCGGCACCAATCCGGTCGCGCAACGCAGGATCATCGAGCGCAGTGCGCAGCATGGCCGCAAGGGCTTCGCTGTCACCGGGAGGAACGACGAGTGCAGTTTCATTGTGATTTCCAACAACCTCAGGAAGGGCACCGCCGCTCGTGGCAACGAGCGGAACGCCGCAACTCATTGCTTCAATGGCTGGAAGGGAGAAGCCTTCATACAGCGAAGGAACGACGGCGACCTGTGCTTCTGAGTAAAGCTCAATGATGCGCTCTTCGGGTACGCCGGTGATGAAGGTGACTGCGTCTCGAAGTCCGAGCTCGTCGATAATGCGAGCCGAAGGTCCGCCTTCTTTGAGGCGACCGATAACGACGAGTTCGATATGACGTTCGGTGCGAAGTTTGGCGATTGCCTCAAGGAGGTAACGCAGTCCCTTCATGGTGACGTCGGCACTCGCAGTAGTGATGAGTCGGCCAGGAATGCGCTGAACGCTGGGGATGGGCTTGAACAATTCCTGATCAACACCAACAGGCACAACGTGAAGTCGGTCGAGCGGAACGTTCTGATCAGCATGAATGTCTGCAAGAGAGTTCTGCGACACCGTGATGACGCGGGGCATACGTGATGCGACACGCGTCTGCATCTTGGTGAAGCTGTACCAGCGACCCTTTGAGAATCGCTTCCATGCGGTCTCGGCGTGTTCCATCTCAAGACGGCGATCAACGGTGATGGGGTGGTGGATCGTGGCCAAGACGGGAAGTCCGTCACGCTCCATACCGAGCAAGCCGTAGCCAAGGCACTGATTGTCTTGAACGAGATCGAACTCATTGACGCGTGAGCGAAGGTGCTGCCAAGCGCGGAAACTGAATGCAAGGGGCTCGGGGAATGATCCGGCCATGAAACTGCCGACCTCGATGGCATCGCCAAGGTTCTTGATTTCGAATGGCAGCGGCAGGCGCATCGGGTACGCGTCGTTGTAAATGTCGAGGCTGGGAAGCTCTACGAGCGGTACCCGGGGATCGAGAACTGGGAACGGCTGCCCACCCAAGACCTCTACCTCGTGGCCAAGATCAACAAGGGCCTTGGTGAGATGCCGGGTGTACACGCCCTGACCGCCGACATGGGGCTTTCCCCGGTAGGTAAGGAAAGCAATGCGCAGGGGGAGCTCGCCGTCAGCGGCAAGATCGGTGCGCCCGGAGGATTCGGGGCGGGGAGACATGGGTCGTCAAGTTTCGTCGGGAATCTTGACAAAGGTCAAGACAGGGCCAAATCGTTGTCCACAGGCCCTATCGGGGCGAGACCGGCCGGGTGAGACCAGTCATTCTCCCCGTCGAGGTTTGAGTTTCGAACCTATGGCCTCGAAATGATTCGTCGCGAACCACCAAGAGAGTGCGAGAAGGATCGCCGAGAACCAAATGACGGGCATTGGGCCAATGACGGTCGCGATCGTGTCGCCCGATCGAAGCATGACCTCTTGTTGCAGTACCTCTTGTTCCGAAATTGACGTTCGCTCCAGAACGTCTCCTGAAGGATTGACGATTGCGGAGAAACCGGTTGGAGCGGCTTGCAGAACCCATCGACCAGTTTCGATTGCGCGGAGTTGGCTTGAAGCAACTTGCTGTGTTTGCACCTGAGTGAGCCAGTAACTCGAACCGTTGGTGGGATTAAGAAGAATCTGCCCGCCTTGCAGCACTCCATCTCTTCCACGGTTTGTGAAGAAGATTTCCCAGGAAATTGCGATTGCCAAGTCGCCGGCAGGTGTTCGGACGATCGCTGGTTCAGTGCCGGCTCGTGCCTCACGAACAGGAATACCGGTGTTGGTGCCGGCAACGCTTTCGATGAGCCAACGAAGGGGCACGTACTCGCCAAAGGGAACGCGACGGACCTTGTCGTATCGCTCGCCGGTGCTGCCATCAGGGAGGTAGACGATTGACGCGTTCGCGAAGCTTGACGAATCGAGATCCTCGGTCACTCCGGCAACAAGAGTGGTGTTGAGGTCTTTGGCAAGGGCAGAGAGTTCAGCGTTTTCTCTTGCCGATGTGATTGGCGCGTCAACGGCAACAACGTTCTCGGGCCACACAACGAGATCAACAGGTGTCGTGATCAGCGAGGAGGCTTCGATATGTCGATCGAAGACATCGCGGGGATCAGTTTCAGTTGCGCGCGTTCCTTGTGGTCCGCCGCCCTGCACAACCGCAGCGTTGATGGTGCGAATGTCGGAGCCACTAGGTGCCACGATGGCGGCGAGCCAAAGCGCAATAACTCCGGCGAGTGCGGCGGCGGCAACGACGTGACGTCGTTCCCATGCGGCCGATAGCGCTACGCCGATGACGGCGACCGCGAATGTCACTCCGACGGCGCAGAGCACGCGCGCAATTTGGCCGAGTGGAGCGCTTGCTTGACCCATAGCGGTTGTTGCAAGCGGAACTCCACCAAAGGGGAACGTGCACCGAGCAGCTTCAGCCAACGTGAACGCAGCGGGCAGGGCAAGCCACCGCACCCATGCGGACGAGCTGCGTCCAGGCACTGCGAGTCCCGCAATGCCGACGTAGAGACTGAAGACCACGATGGCGATGAGGTAACCGGGAGCGGTGAGATCAACCATCCACAACATCGACGGCGTGAACCACGCTGCGGCGAACACGATCGAACGCACGATGCGGGCACGCGGTTTCGCGTTGCGTAAGAGCCGATCCCACATAGCAATGCCGAGAAACGCAAGCGGCCACCATCCCCAGGGGGGAACCGAGGCGGCAAGACAGAGTCCAGCGATGACGGCGCGGAGGAGTGCTCGCAGAGTGCGCGGATCAATCATTGAGCTAGGCGTGTTGAAGTTGTGTCCGACGACCGATGCGAAGTGCGAGTTCTCGAACCGCAAGCACAACGAAGAAGATTGCGACTGCAGTGCCGGCCATCGTTGCGCCTGCGGCCGTGTCGAAGTGGTAGGTGATGAGCAGTCCAATGAAGATTGATGAAACGCCGATGAAGCAGGCGGTGGCCATCATTGCGGGAACGCGACGGACGAGAAGAGCGGCTGTTGCAGGTGGAGCAATGAGCAAACCGAACACAAGGAGCGTTCCCACGGTGCGGAACGATGCGACGATGGCGATGGCGATGAGAGTGAGCATTGCGATGTGAGCAAGACGCGGACGCATTCCGAGGGTGGCAGCTTTTTCTGGATTAAACGAAAGAGCCAAGAACAAACGGTGAAATGCAATAACGGCGACCAAGGTGAATATGGCGGCCACGGCCTGAAGCCATATGTCGGAGTCCTTTACGCCCAACACCGAGCCGAAGAGGAATGACGTGAGGTCACCAGAAAACGAACGTGTTCGAGAAATGATGACAACACCGAGCGCAAGCATGCCGACAAACAGCAGCCCAATACCCGTATCGGTGGACAGCTTTGAAGCGCGGTTCACCAGATTGATGCCGATCACCATCACGATGGCTGAAACGAATGCTCCAATTGCGATGTCGATGCCGATGATGAATGCGACAGCGATGCCGGGTAGCACTCCGTGGGCAAGCGCATCGCCCATGAACGACATTCCACGGATGACGACCCACGTGCCGATTAGCGAGCACGCGATTGCAGCGAGAGATCCTGCGAGCAGTGCTCGCAGGATGAACTCATACTGAAAGGGTTCGATCAGCCAATCCACAGTGTTTGGAGGCTAGAGCCTGCATTCGCTGGAAGCAGGATCTTCAGCGTCCGCTGAGTCCATTGGCGATAAGGCGAGCCGTTGTGACGATGAGGCCGGGGTAGGTCGCCGTCGGACTTCCCGGCTCGCCAAGTGTGTCGGTAGAAAGCTCGACCACGCTGACTTGAGAGCCAACTTCGCGAGCCAGCGATTCGATCAGTTTCGAAGAAACGGTGCTTTCCGAGAAGATCGCTTTCACATTGTTCGCTTCGATGAGTGCGACAAGGTCGCTGAGGTCGGCAGCACTGGGTTCGGCCAAGGTCGAACCTCCGGGGATGACCGTCCCGATGACCTCAAGGTTGAACCGTTGGGCGAAGTATTCGAGGGCGTCGTGGTTCGTGATGAGTTTGCGCTGGTCGGCGGGGAGTTCAGCAAGAAGTGCGCGCGCTTCGGTTTCAGCGGCACGAGCAGCATCGGCGTAGGTTGCCGCTCGCTCCTGGAATGGCGCGGCATCGAGTCCGGTCGTTGTTGCAAGTTGGGTTGCGACAAGGGATGCCGCGGTAGCCATACGTTCCGGATCCAGCCAAACATGGGGATCCTCGGCGCCGTGACCATGAGCTTCTTCTTGTGCGGGTTCTTTTTCAGCGCTGTGGTCATGACCGTCTTCGTCGGTGTGCCCTTCTTCGTCAGCGGTACTGAGGGCGAGGGGATCAAGCTGTTCGCCGACTTCGAAAACGGGCACCCCATCTTTTTGAGCCCCATCAAGCGCTGACTTGAGACGTTCCTCAAGCCCCAGTCCGTTCGCCACGATCAGCGAGGCATCGCGCAATTGCGCGGCCTGGGCGGCAGAAGGTTCAAAGTCATGAGGGTCAGCACCCAGTGGGATAAGGACGTCAACATTGACCTGGTCACCGCCCACCTGACGGACAAGGTCGCCGAGAATTGGCGTTGTCGCAATCACGAGCGGCCGATTCGAGTCGGGGACTGTCGATGCCGACGTGGTGTCTTTCGAGTCACTGCCGCAAGAAGCGAGAAGTCCCAGAACTGAGAGGAGGGCCAGCACCGCAAAGGTTGCAGAGCGCTTATGGGGCTTGGGTAAGGACGGTGTGCGGGTCATGGTGACTCCATAGTGGGAATGAGAAGCATTCTCATTATGGAGGAGCGCCCGAAGTTTCGCAACCCACGTTTGGGCGACCTCGCCGGATTCTTGGGTGTTACTGCCCGGGAAGTTTCAGCCGTGGCGGCAGGACGCGGTCAGCGATGACCGTATAGGGCTGCACCTCTGCCTGGATGGTGATGGCGCCGGCTCGCTCGAATTGCAGAGTGATCGGAATCTTCTCGCCGATGACCAGCGGGGAAGTGAGTCCGCGAAG